>MNZR01000046.1:3983-13778 GCA_001873705.1 Syntrophobacteraceae bacterium CG2_30_61_12 | reverse complement strand
GCATTGACGGGTGTCCGCCGGGGTCGTGCGATTGCTGTTCACCCACCAATGTTCGCACTGGTTCCCACGCCGTTGCGGTTCACTTTGGGGCCGGTCGGCCGGGCTGGGGGTGCAGCATGAAATCGGCCAGCACCAGCAGCACCATGGCTTCGCACACCGGAACGATCCTCGGAATGGCCGCGATATCGTGGCGTCCGTGAATTTCGATGGTGGCCGGACGCCCCTCGCGGTCGATGGTCTGCTGCGCGATGGCGATGGAGGGAATCGGTTTCACCGCCACTCGCACCACGATGTCCATGCCGCTGGAGAGACCGCCGAGAATCCCGCCGGCATTGTTACCGGCGTAACCGTCCGGGGTGAGCGGATCGTTGTTGGTGCTGCCGCGCAACGCCGCGGCGGCGAAGCCGGCACCGATTTCGACCCCCTTGACCGCGCCGATCGACATGAGGGCATAAGCCAGGCGGGCATCGAGCTTATCGAACACCGGTTCGCCCAGGCCCGGCGGGCAGTTGGAAACCCGCGTTTCGACGATTCCGCCCAGGGAATCCCCGGCCCGATGCACCTGCTGAACATGTTCGGCCATGGCGAGAGCACTGTCCGGGTCCGGGCAGTAGAACGGATTGCGCTCCACTTCATCCAGATCGCAGCGCCGGCAGTGGACGTCTCCCAGAGCCAGGGTGTAAGCCTTCACCCGCACATCGTAAAGCTCCAGGAACTTTCGCGCCACCGCTCCGGCCGCCACCCGAGCCGCGGTTTCCCGGGCGGAAGCGCGGCCGCCCCCGCGCCAATCGCGGATGCCGTACTTCTGTTCGTAGGTGCGATCGGCGTGACCGGGGCGATAGAGTTCCGCCAGATTGCTGTAGTCCCGGCTGCGCACATCCTGATTGCGAATCATCAGGCTGATGGGAGTGCCCGTGGTCAGGCCTTCGAACACGCCGGAAAGGATCTCCACCCGGTCCGGTTCCTGCCTTGTGGTGGTGTAACGGCGGCCCGGTCGGCGCCGGTCGAGATCCGCCTGAATGTCTGCTTCGCCGAGGGGGATGCGCGGCGGGCAGCCATCGATGGTCACGCCCAGGGCCGGCCCGTGCGATTCTCCCCAGGTGGTTATCCGAAACAAGCGTCCGAAACTGTTGCCCGCCATCGATTTCCCATCGCTTTCTCGGTTCGCTCCGACGATGCGGCCACGCCAGCGGGTCCGCCGGCGCCGGCCACAATTCAAACCCAAACCCACCGCGGCGGCGGCTCTCGATGTCACCGGCGGTTTCCCACGGCAGGCGCCTCGGCTTGACTCCTTGGCGCCAGACGTTATTCTTGGTATACAAAATTATCCGGTCCGGTTGAAGCTTTTTGACAGGTGCCGGCGGCCCGTTACCCAGGGCCGGCGCATTTTCGGTCAAGCGCCGCCCGGCGGCGGCCGATTGTGTTGTGGGTGGCTGATGTTCTGGAGGACCACGATGAGTGAGCAAGACCCTGAATCCACCCCGGAACTGGAAAGCGAGGTTGAGGAAGAACTCACCGAGCCCCCCATGTTTCGGGTGCTGCTTCACAACGACGATTACACCACCATGGAATTTGTCGTGGACATCCTGCGGAGGGTTTTCCACAAACCCATCGAGGAAGCGACCCGGATCATGTTCAGCGTGCACAAGAGCGGCACCGGGGTTTGCGGCACCTACACCGAGGAAGTGGCGGAAACCAAAGTGGAGCTGGTTCATCACCTGGCCCGGAAGAACGGTTTCCCGCTGCTGTGCACGATGGAACAGGCCTAGCGAGCCCAGTCCACCGCCGGGACCGCCCGAGCGGCTATCGGGAGCGAGGGCCTCGCCCCAGCGGACTTTTCAATCGGTCATTCAGGTGGAGAACCCATCATGATCAGTAAAGAGCTCGAAATGGCCTTTGCGGCGGCCATCAGGGAAGCGAAAGTCCGCAAGCACGAGTTCTTCACCCTGGAGCATATCCTCTATGCGCTCCTCCACGACCCCACCGCGCGACGCATCCTGCACCACTGCGGAGCCAGTCTCGACGTGCTGGAACAACGCCTGGAGCAGCATTTTCAGGAGCGGCTCGAGGTCCTGGACGGCTCGGCGGAGCAGGACCCGATCCAGACCCTGGCGGTGCAGCGGGTCTTGCAGCGTGCTCTGCTGCACGTGCAAAGCGCCGAAAAGACCCAGGTGGAAGCCGGCGATATCCTGGCTGCCATGTTCTATGAAGAACATTCGTACGCGATCTACTTTTTGAAAGACCAAGGCATCAATCGGCTGGACGTGCTGGAATTTCTCTCCCACGGGGTTTCCAAGGTCGGTGAACCGCCGGATCACGTGGCGCACAAACCGGGCCTGCGTCGACTGCCGGAGAGCAAACCGGCTGAAACCCGGCCTTCCGCGCTCGAATCGTTTACCGTCAGCCTAGTGGCGCGGGCGGCCAAGGGACTGATCGATCCCCTGATCGGCCGGGAGCGGGAAATCCTCCGGACCCTCCAGATCCTTGGGCGGCGCACCAAGAACAACCCGATTTTCGTCGGCGAACCGGGGGTCGGCAAGACCGCCATCGCCGAAGGCCTGGCGCTCAAGGTTCACCGGCGCCAGGTGCCGGAGTGCTTTTTTGAAACCGAGATCTTTGCGCTTGATATGGGCGCGCTGCTTGCCGGCACCAAATTCCGCGGCGACTTCGAAGCCCGCCTCAAAGCGGTGATCAAGGAACTTGGCGATAAAGCCGGAGCGGTTCTATTCATCGACGAAATCCACACGCTGGTCGGGGCCGGGGCCACCAGCGGCGGGTCCATGGACGCTTCCAATATCCTGAAACCGGTGCTGGCTTCCGGTGAAATCCGCTGCATCGGTTCCACCACCTACGAAGAATATAAAAATCATTTCGAAAAAGACCGGGCTTTGAGCCGCCGTTTCCAGAAGGTGGAAATCAGCGAACCGTCGGTCGACGAAACCTATGAAATTTTGCTGGGATTGAGGACTTATTACGAAACCCACCACGGGGTCCGCTACACCAATCCGGCCCTCCGGGCAGCGGCCGAATTGGCGGCGCGGCACATCAACGACCGCTACCTCCCCGATAAGGCGATCGATGTGATCGACGAAACCGGCTCCAGTCTGCGCCTCAAAAAAGACCGCCGGGTGCGCCGGGTGGTGAGCCCCAGGGACATCGAAACGGTGGTGGCGCGGATGGCGCGGATCCCTTCGCGCACCGTGTCGGCTTCCGATCAGGCGCGCTTGCAGAATCTGGAAAGCGAACTGCAAGCCCAGGTGTTCGGCCAGGACCCGGCGATCAAGGCCCTGGTCACCGCCATCAAGCGGGCCCGGGCCGGCCTGCGGATCCCGGAAAAACCCGTCGGCTCGTTTCTGCTGATCGGCCCCACCGGGGTCGGCAAGACCGAAGTGGCCAGGCAACTGGCCCAGATCCTGGGCATTCATTTCATGCGCTTCGACATGAGCGAATACATGGAAAAGCACACGGTGGCCCGCCTGATCGGAGCCCCGCCCGGATATATCGGCTTCGATCAAGGGGGGTTACTAACCGACGGCATCCGCAAACATCCCCACTGTGTGCTGCTGCTGGACGAGATTGAAAAGGCCCACCCGGATCTGTTCAGCATTCTGCTTCAGGTCATGGACCATGCCACGCTCACCGACAACAACGGCAAGAAGGCGGATTTCCGCAACGTGATCCTGCTGATGACCTCCAACGCCGGTGCCCGGGAGATGGCCGGCAATGCCATCGGCTTCGGCGGGGACGCCGCGAGCGACGACCGCACCGCCCATGGCGTTAAGGCGGTGGCAAAGCTGTTCAGCCCCGAATTTCGCAACCGCCTGGACGGCACTGTTCCGTTTTATGGCCTCGCCAGCGAGGTGATGCAACTGGTGGTGGACAAATTCATGCGTGAATTGGAAGCGCAACTGGCAGAAAAAAAGATCACCTTCCAGCTATCTTCGGCCGCTCGCCTGTGGCTCGCCGAGAAGGGTTACGACAGCGCGTTCGGCGCGCGCCCGCTGGCCCGCCTGATCCAAGGCGAAATCAAGGACCCGCTGGCCGATGAAATTCTGTTCGGTCGCTTGCAGCACGGCGGCCACATTGCCATCGCCCGGCCGGATGAGGCGGCCGCTGCAACCGCCGCGGCCGAGCCGCCGCTCACCACCGCCAGCCTGGTGTTCCAATTCGGCCAACCCTAACCGCCTGGAACCGCCCGCGGGTCAGATCACAGCGCGGAACCGCCGCCCGGGGGGCCGTCCTGGGAGCGCGGGCATCTTGCCCGCACCTTGGCCTTGAACCACCGTCGCACGCCACCGCTCGGGGCGCCGGGCCCGGCCTGGCGGAACCGCGAACGACGGGGGAATCACCCTACTGATGCCATGTCCGTATTTCGTTTGACCGACACGCTGGTGTTCCCGGACCCGCTCCACGCGGACCCGGACGGGCTTCTCGCCGTTGGCGGCGATCTCAGCCCCGAACGCTTGCTGCTGGCCTATCGGCTCGGCATCTTCCCCTGGTATTCGAGCGCCACCCCGATCCTCTGGTGGTCGCCGGACCCGCGCCTGGTGCTCTACCCCAACGAACTCAAGGTTAGCAAGAGCCTCTCCCGGGTGCTCAAGAAGGGCCGCTTCCGCATCACCGCGGATTGCGCATTCGCCCAAGTGATCCGGGAATGCGGCGCGGTCCGTCGGGAAAAGCGGGAAGACACCTGGCTCGTGCCGGCAATGATCACCGCCTACCGCGACCTGCATCAGCTCGGTTTTGCTCATTCCATCGAAGCCTGGCGCGACGATCACCTGGTGGGCGGCCTCTACGGCATCGCCCTGGGCCGGGTCTATTTCGGCGAATCCATGTTCAGCCGCGAAACCGACGCGTCCAAGGTGGCCCTGGTCCATCTGGTCCAGCACCTGAGCCGCCAGGGCTGCCAATTGATCGACTGCCAGGTGTCCACCCGGCACTTGCAGAGCCTCGGCGCCCGCGAAATCCCGCGGCGGGAATTCCTGCAACGACTGCGCGCCGCCATGGACCCGGGCGATCAGCGCCGCGGCCGCTGGCAACTCTGACGCGGCACTTGCCGCCTTGACGCGTTCCCGCCTGCCAAATCGAGCGAGTTGCTACCTGCCTAAGGTCCCAAACGACGCCGTGAGGCTCATTGATTGGTCTTATCAAATTGATTATTTCATGAGCCATGGAGAAGCGCAAACCCCACCGTAAACCGTGCGAAGTTCAAACCCTGGTGGCCGATCCCGTGAGCCGGCCCTGCACGGTGACAACATTACGAAACGGTGTCGCTTTGGGCCGGATGGAATCGGACACGCGGCCGGCGGTGTTGAGGCTTCCCCCCCCGGAGATTCTTGCAAGGCGAGGACCGCGCACGCCGACCATCGGGTGGGGCAGCACGTTTATCACGACGTGGCGGCGGATGGGGTCCCTGTCCATATCAAAATTTCCGGCTGTTGCGGTGGTCAGCCGCCGGTCGTCCAATTCAAGGCGAAGTTGGGTAATCCCGCAGATCATGGAAACATGAAATTCACCTGGGACGAAAACAAGCGCAGAGCCAACCTACTCAAGCATGGCTTCGATTTCCTCGATGCAATAAAGGTCTTTGGAGGCATAACCCGCACCTTCGAGGATGACCGTTTCGACTACGGGGAACAGCGTTTTATCACTCTCGGCCTGGTTCGGAGCACGGTGACCGTAATCGCCCATACCGAGAACGACAATGAAATCCGCATCATTTCCATGCGAAAGGCGACAAGGCATGAGCAAGAAATCTTCTTTGAAAGACTCACGGACTGACTGGGAACGCATCCATGCCATGAGCGACGGGGATATCGACACCTCGGAGATCCCCGAGATTACGGAAGAACGCATGGCGGGGGCCAATCTACGTGTCGGCGGTAGGCCCGTCTCCAAGGGCAAGGTTCGAATCAGCATCCTGGTGGATGCGGAAGTGCTTGCATACTTCGAAGCCAAGGCTGGTGGAAAAGACTACCAGACCCTGATCAATGAAGCGCTGAAGGCAAATTTGCGGGATCGAGACCTGGAAACCACGCTGCGCCGAATCATCCGCGAGGAATTGCGGGCTGCGGGAAATTGACCATCCCATGGCTGAGGACCATGATCCCGCACCGAATCCCGACCGCACCGCAGGCAATTTTCCGCTCCCATGGCTGGCGCCGGTGAGTCGGAACCGGTGAACATCACCCCAAATCCGTTGGCATCAGGTTCAAGGATGCCGGCTGCCCGCATGGGTCGGGAGCCGGAATACCAGGCCCACGGTCAACGGAGCTTACTGGATTTTTTCCAATTCCTCGGGGGCCATGGCGAAACAATGCTCGGCAGCGGGGAACCGACCGGTTTCGACGTCTTCCTTGAAACGACTCACGGCATTCCGGATGTCTCCGGCCAGATTGGCGTATTGTTTGACGAAACGCGGCAGGAACCGTTCGAACAGGCCGAGCAGGTCATGGATCACCAGGACCTGGCCGTCGCAATGGGGACCGGCGCCGATGCCGATGGTCGGCACCGGTACGGCGGCCGTGATGCGTTCGGCGATCGGGGCCGGAATCGCTTCCAGCACGATACTGAAGCAGCCGGCCTCGGCCAGGCTCTGCGCATCTTCGATCAGGCGCTGCGCGGCCGCGGCGCTTTTACCCTGGACCTTGAACCCACCCAGTTGAGCCGCGCTCTGGGGCGTCAGCCCGAGATGACCCTGCACCGGAATGCCCGCATCCAGAATGGCCCGAACCCGGCTCAAGACCCGGGCGCCGCCTTCCAGTTTCACCGCCTGGGCCTGGGCTTCCTTGAGGAAACGGCCGGCATTGGTGACCGCCTGGGCATCGCTCACCTGATACGACATGAACGGCATGTCCCCGATCACCAGAGCGCGCGCCGCGCCGCGACTCACCGCCCGGGTGTGATGAAGCATCTCATCCATGCCCACCGCCAGGGTGTCTTGGTGCCCGAGAACCACCATGGCCAGGGAATCCCCCACCAGGATCATATCGATTCCGGCCTGATCGACGAACTGCGCCATCGGGTAGTCATAGGCGGTGAGCATGGTGAGTTTGCGCTGCCCCTTAGCGTCGCGCACAGCGGGCGCGGTTATTCTGGTGCTCATGAGTCTCCCTCGCTTGCCTGCCGGTGTTCGATCACCTTGATCAGTTGGGTCAAGGTCCAGTTGACCGGGGTTGGGACCCCCAGGTCCTCGCCGTAGCGGACAATGGCGCCGTTGATCGCGTCGATTTCGGTCGCCCGTTTGCGCTCCAGGTCCTGGAGCATGGACGAACGATTGGTGCCCGTGGCTTCGGCTACGGCCAGCACCCGTTCGAGCACCCGTTCGCCGACCTGGATACCAAGCCGCTCGGCCACCGCAAGCGCTTCGGCGACGGCGCGTTCGGCCAGGGCCCGCGCGTTCGCCTGGGACGCGACCCGGCCGTTGGGAATGGCGGTGAGCGCGGTTACGGCGTTGATGCCGATGTTGATCAGGAGCTTTTGCCAGATCCGGTCCTCGATCCGCTCGCTGAAAAAGGCTTGCAGACCGGCCCGGTTGAACAGATCGACCACCCGCCGCGCGTCGGCAACAGCAGCGCTCGCCAGGCAGCCGATGTGGGTCGTCCCGTTGCCGCCATGGCGGATCCGACCGGGTTCCAGCAGGGTCGCTCCCTGGGCCGTGGTTCCCAGGAGCAACCGGGCATCGCCCACCAGAGCGGCGATCGCGGGACCGTGCCCGATGCCGTTTTGGAGCGTGAGAAACAAGGTCTGTTCATGGCAGCGACCGAGCACCGAGGCGACCGCGCCGTGGGTCGCGGCGGCTTTGACCATCACCACCACCAGGTCGATCGGGGCCGGGACCTCCTCGATCCGATCGGTGATCGCCGGCTCCGCCCGAGTCCTGCCGCCGTCCAGTTCTTCCACCACCAGGCCAGCCCGGCGCACCGCCGTCACCAGTCTCCGGTCGCTATCCAGCAGGTGCAACCCGGTCGCCGCGCGCGACAGCCGCGCCCCGAGCAGGCCCCCCATGGCGCCCGCGCCGACAATCAGTACGTTCACCGATGGTTCCTCCTCAGCGCCGACCCGTTAGCCCGAAACCCCTGAACCAGGAAAATTACCTATACTAATTCCACCGCGTCTGTGCTAGTAAAATTCCCCTTTGGAGGGTCGCGGCGATGGCCGAATCCCTCGTTTTCATCGATTCTGGAGGGGTAACGGCGATGGCTCTGGTGGTGCAAAAATACGGCGGTACTTCGGTAGCCGATAGCGGGCGGATCCGTTCGGTCGCGGAACGGGTGATTCAAAGAAAACAGGCCGGAGATGACGTGGTGGTGGTGCTTTCGGCCCGCGCCGGCGATACCGATCGCCTGATTCAACTGGCTCACCAGATGAGCGAACGTCCCGACCCTCGGGAACTGGATGTGCTGCTTTCCACCGGCGAACAGATCACCATCGCCCTGTTCAGCATGGCGGTCATGGACCTGGGCTGCCAGTGCGTATCCATGACCGGCTACCAGGCCGGCATCGTCACCGATCACCGGTTCGGCAAGGCCCGCATCAGTTGGATTGAAACCCTGCCGATCCGGGAGCAACTGGAAACCGGTAATATCGTGGTGGTGGCGGGTTTCCAGGGCTACGACGACCTCGGCAACATCACCACGCTCGGCCGGGGCGGTTCCGATACCACCGCGGTTGCCCTGGCCGCGGCCTTGCACGCCGATGTGTGCGAAATTTACACGGATGTCGAAGGGGTCTACACGACCGACCCCAACATCTACGGCAAAGCCCGCAAATTGAAAAAAATCAGCTACGAAGAAATGCTCGAAATGGCCAGTATGGGGGCCAAAGTCCTGCATATCCGCTCGGTCGAGTTCGGCATGAAGTACCATGTCCCCATTATGGTCTGTTCTTCCTTCACCGACGCGCCCGGAACCCTGGTCACCAAGGAGGACTCGGACATGGAAAAGGTTATGGTTTCCAGCGTAACCTATAGCAAACACGATGCCCGCATCACGGTCACCGACGTACCCGACGTGCCCGGGATGGCGGCGCGAATTTTCCGCCCCATGGCCGCAGCCGCCATCAACGTGGACATGATCATTCAGGGCAGCGGCCCGGTACCGGGACGGGCCAACATTTCCTTCACCGTGCCCAAGTCGGACTTTGCCCGGAGCATGGAAATCGCCGAAAAAACCGCGCACGAAATCGGCGCCGGAGCGGTCCATGGCAACCCCAATATCGCCAAGGTTTCGGTGATCGGGGTCGGGATGCGCAGTCACAGCGGGGTGGCCAGCCGGATGTTCGATGCCCTGTCGCGGCTAAACATCAACCTGATCATGATCAGCACCTCGGAAATCAAGGTTTCCTGCGTGATCGAAGACAAGTACACCGAACTGGCCGTGCGCGTGCTCCACGACACCTTCGAATTGGACAAGGAGCCCAACGGCGTGCTCAAGGTGCGCGAGGAATAGCCGCCGCGCTCCGGCCCCGGTTGGAGCGGGTCGCACGGCAGCGCCGGCGGCTAGTCCGCGCTCGGCCACAGCTTGCGCTTGCCATCATTGCGAACTACCGGGGGGAAATCCTCGGATCCCCCGCATCCGCACGGAATAACAAAAACGCAGCGGGTGACCGCGCAAGGTTCAATGTTCCCCTTCAAGAATCCGGGTGAAGTTCATGGCAACAGGTTTGCTGATCGTTTTCACCGGCGACGGCAAGGGCAAGACCACCGCCGCCCTGGGCATGGCGCTGCGCGCTTCCGGCCAGCACCTGCGGGTGCTGATCCTGCAATTCATCAAGGGCGGCTGGTCTTATGGCGAA
>MNZR01000046.1:0-3974 GCA_001873705.1 Syntrophobacteraceae bacterium CG2_30_61_12 | reverse complement strand
CGACTCGAGTCGGTCGCCATCGAACCCATGGGGACCGGCTTCACCTGGACCAAGGACAGCCTGGAAGAAGACCGTAAACTGGCGGAAGCCGGCTGGCGGCGGGCGCTCGAAGCGATCAACGGCGGGGCTCACGACCTGGTGATTTTGGACGAACTGAACATCGTTCTTCGCTACGGCCTGCTCCCGACGGCCCAGGTGATTGCCGGCTTGCAGGCGCGCCCCCCGGAGGTCCATGTGGTGGTCACCGGCCGCGGCGCTCCCGAAGCCCTGCTGGCGGCGGCCGACCTGGTGACCGAAATGCGGGCGGTGAAACACCCCTACCGGGAACAGGGTATCGGCGCCCAGCCGGGGATCGAATACTGAACCATGGCCAACATTAAAAATGCGCTGTTGACCAGCCTCTACGCCCAACTGGCGGCCACCCGAGCGGGCCGCGACGAACCTTCGAGCGGAGTAGCGTCGGACACCGCGCCGGCGGGTGACGAACTCGCCCTTGCGGAGAAAGTGGCCGCGGACCGAGCGCTGGGCAGCATTTTCGTGCCCGGCAGCGGAGATCCGGACGCCGCCGTTGTTCTGGTGGGTGAAGCGCCGGGCCGCGACGAAGAAAAGTCGAAACGGCCCTTCGTCGGCGCCGCCGGCAAAAACCTCGATCTCCTGCTGAATCATATCGGCCTCACCCGCGACCAGGTATTCATCACCAATCTGGTCAAATACCGACCGCTGACCGCCGCTGGTCGCAACCGCAAACCGAGCGTCCAGGAAAGCCGTCGGGCCCTGCCCTATCTGGTTCTGGAACTGGCCATTCTGGATCCGGCGGTGATCGTCTGCCTGGGCGCCGCCGCCGCCTCGGCCCTGCTCCACCAGCCGAATCTCAACATGCGCCAGGCCAACGGCAGCCGCTCCGATCTCGACGGCCGCACCCTGTTCATCACCTACCACCCTTCGCCGTTCAATTTCCGCAACCCGACCCGACGCGCCGCCCTGTTCGCGGCCTTTACCGAACTCGGAGGACTTCTCCTCCTAGGCCGTGACAGGGTGAATTCGCGAGCGGGGACAGGGTATCTCGGGACCCGGCTCGATGGTGAGCACGGCTAACCGCTGAGATTCCGCCGTCCCGAACGAATGTGCGGGACCTTGCCTCATGAGGCGTCCGATCGCAACAAAAGGAAGCACCATTTCGGGCCCTGTACAACATGATTGACGCCGCGGCGTCGGCTCGGCTTGAGAATCCGAATCGATCATGTTATAGGGTCACCACCGTGCGGCACGGGCGCCACGCCGGCCGCTCATTTCATGTGTTTGGAAGGAGTTACATTCATGCCCCTGGCAACGATCCCCGAAGCTGTTGAAGACATCCGGCAGGGGAAAATGGTGATTCTGGTGGACGACGAAGATCGCGAAAACGAAGGCGATCTCTGCATGGCCGCCGAAAAGGTGACCCCGGAAGCGATCAATTTCATGGCCCGCTACGGCCGTGGGCTGATTTGCCTGTCGCTCATGCCGGACCACGTGGATCGACTGGAATTGCCGATGATGGTGCAAAAGAACCGGTCCCGGTTCGAAACCGCCTTCACCATTTCCGTTGAAGCCCGCACCGGCGTCACTACCGGCATCAGCGCCGCCGATCGCGCCCATACCGTGCTGACCGCGGTGGCCGATACGGCGCGCCCGGACGATCTGGTCAGCCCCGGCCACGTGTTCCCGCTGCGGGCCAAAAAGGGCGGCGTACTGGTGCGCACCGGCCAGACCGAAGGTTCGGTGGACCTGGCCCGCCTGGCCGGCTTGAAACCGGCCGGGGTGATCTGCGAGATCATGAAGGACGACGGCACCATGGCCAGGATGCCCGATCTCGAACTGGTGGCCGAGGAATTCGGTCTCAAGATCGTGACCATCGCCGATATCATCGAATACCGGATGCAGAACGAAATCTTCGTCCATCGGGCGGCCACGGCCCGACTCCCCAGCCTTTTCGGCGACGATTTCAAGGTCATCGCCTACACCAACGATATCGACGAATACACTCACCTGGCCCTGGTCCGGGGGGAAATCGATCCAACCGAAGAAGTGTTGGTGCGGGTCCATTCCGAATGCCTGACCGGAGACGTGTTCGGATCGCTGCGCTGCGACTGCGGCGACCAACTGCGGGCGGCGCTCAAACAGATCGATCGCGAAGGCAACGGCGTGCTGCTCTATATGCGCAATCATGAAGGCCGCGGCATCGGTCTGGTGAACAAGCTCAAAGCGTATGAACTGCAGGAACAGGGCTACGATACCGTGGAAGCCAACGAGGCGCTGGGCTTCAAGGACGATCTTCGCGACTACGGCATCGGCGCTCAGATGCTGGTCGATCTGGGCATCCGCAAAATGCGCCTGATGACCAACAACCCAAAAAAAATCGTCGGATTGCAGGGATACGGCATCACCATCGAAGAACGGGTGCCGATCGAAGTGGTCCCCAACGAGTGCAATATCAATTATCTCAAAACCAAATGCACCCGCATGGGGCATATGCTCAGCTGCGTGCTCAACGAGGTGAGTGACCATGAACGTGTATGAAGGCAGACTCCTGGCCGAGGGGCTTCGATTCGGGATCATCGTCAGCCGGTTCAATGATTTCATTTGCGAACGCCTGCTCGGCGGCGCCCTGGACGCGCTCAAACGGAGCGGCGCCGACGAGAGTCGAATCGATGTCTACAAGGTGCCTGGAGCGTTCGAGATCCCGACCGTAACCAAGAAAGTGGTGCAAACCGGCCGCTACGATGCGGTGATCTGCCTGGGCGCGGTCATTCGCGGCAACACCCCGCACTTCGATTATGTGGCCAACGAAGTGTCCAAGGGGGTGGCTACGGTGAGCCTGGAAACGGGGACCCCGGTGACCTTCGGGGTGCTCACCACCGACACCATCGAGCAGGCCATCGAGCGGGCCGGATCGAAAGCCGGCAACAAGGGCTTTGAAGCCGCCATGGCGGCGGTGGAAATGGCCGACCTGATGAAAAAAATCGGTCACTGACCGGGAGCGCCGGCAGGTATTTTATGGGACGCAGACGACAGTCGCGGGAAATTGCACTGCAAGTGCTCTATCAGATGGATTTGGGTGGCCTTGAAGCGCGTCAGGCCCTGGAACTTTATCGCGAGCAGTTTGAACTGCCGCCCGAAGCCGCCGAATTCGCCGAGTTGCTGGTGCTCGGCGTGGAGGACCATCGGGGTCAAATCGATGCTCGGATCCAATCCGCATCCGAGCACTGGCGCTTGCAGCGGATGCCGCCGGTGGACCGCAATATCCTGCGGATCGCGGTGTTCGAACTGAATCACTGCCCCAACGTACCCGCCAAGGCTTCCATCAATGAAGCCATCGAACTGGCCAAAAAGTACGGCAGCGAAGACTCGAAAGCGTTCGTCAACGGGGTGCTGGACAAGCTCTACGGGGAACTGGGGGAAACCGGGGAAACCGGTGGAGAAGACCAGCCGTAGCCAGTGCGGGGAACGGCGGGCGAATCGGGGTTCCGCTCAGGTTTCGGGCGCCGGAGCCACCCCCGGGGCCGCGGCGAGGCAGGGCCAGGGGCGGGTGTTATCGATCAGATAGGCGTCCAGATGCCGCAAGGCGCAGTCACTGCACAGGGCCCTCAGTTGGCCGCTATCGATGTGTCTCATGAGAAACAGTTCGCGACTATTTTGCCGGCACAGGTAACAGCCCTTGTTGTCGCTGGTGAGTATGCGGAATTTGTCAGCCATCGCTTCCTCGTGAGCGGGACCCTTGGGCGCCGCCGGTGACAGTCTGGGGCGGGCGCCGTTGCAGCACATCTCTTTGCGGTTGTCTCTGGAACAGATCGGCCATGATCATCGTTTCAGCCACCGCAAAAGGCTTTCACCATAGAGACACGGAGAGCACGGAGAAAAACCTGGACTTTCTCGGTGTCCTCCGTGCCTCCGTGGTAGCTCTTGTTGCAAATGGCCCTAACGATGATCAAGACCAG
>MNZR01000249.1 GCA_001873705.1 Syntrophobacteraceae bacterium CG2_30_61_12 | reverse complement strand
ACCTATGCGGCCGGAGGAATGTCAGGGAGTGCTGCGCACACTCTGACCTACCGCGGCCGCCCGCGTAGCGTCAGGTTGGGCCCCCGTGGGTCAGGTTGGGCCCCCCGTGGGTCAGGTTGGGCCCCCCGTAGGTCAGGTTGGGCCCCCCGTAGGTCAGGTTGCGACCAACGGGAGCTACCTGACACGCACGGCTGCTGTCGGGGCATTTCCCCTGGGAGCGCGGGCATCCTGCCCGCCGCCGTTCTGGAAGGATTCTAGCCTATGCCGTTATAAGGCATTCAAACCTGCTCTAGGATAAGATGTTTCATTTTCAAAAGCGGGCAAGATGCCCGCGCTCCCGGGAAAGAGCGCACACGAAATGAAACTTCTTACCCTTAACCGGTATACCTGATCGGGGTCGATCTGAAGGAACAAGGAGGTCATGAGCATGGCCGAGTATGTGCCGCCGGAACAACAACTGGTACCGGCTCTGTACGTGAGCAATCTGGAACGGTCCGGGGCTTTTTACCGGCAACTGGGCTTCGAAGTGTTGCGCCGCGACGGCATTTTCATGGAACTCAGATGGGAACGGGCCGCGTTGTTTCTGGTGGAATTGCTGCCTCCTTCGGCCCCGCCGCCGGCGGTGGTGGGTAATCTGCGGATCATGGTGGCGGATCTCGATGCACACTGGCGCCGCGTTCAGGAACTGGGGCTGGAAGTGGTCCAACCGATCGTGAGCCGCCCCTATGGTCTCCGCGAATTCACCGTCGCGGGACCGGACGGTCTGAACCTGAGGTTTGCCGGCTGGATCAAAAACCCATCAGGGCCAACGGGTGTCGAATGACCCAAATTCGATAAAGTCCGATGCGTGGTTTTCACTCAAGGATTCGGTGATCATCATCCCTTCGGCCACTTTATGGGAATAATTCACCACGGAGAGCACGGAGGTCTCGGAGAAAGCTTCGAAAGGAATAGGTATTCTCAGTATTCTCAGTGAACTCCGTGGTTGATCCTTGTTCGAATTGGCCGAAACAATGATAAGGGCCAAGGATTCACAAGGGAACAAGGTGCCGGCCCCAGCGGGAAGTCGCCCGATTGTGCCTTAACGGAACTTTACTCGTCTTGACTCATTCTTGACAGATCTTTGGAGGGGCATGTGCTAGCATCCTAACCGATGCTGGATCGGTCCGCGTTGGCACCGGCGGCGCTTGAGTCGGCGGGTGCCGACCGCGATCCGAATGCTTTCAAGTTCAACCCGTTAACGGAGGAGACAATAATGAAACGTTTGCACCTGAAGGGATCGATCGGTCTGCTGATTTTCAGCGGGTTCCTGTTCGGCGCTTATGGAACTGGTCAACACCAGATCCTGGCGGCCGATTCGTCGATGACCGGCTTCGCCCAAAAAGCTTTCGGCGATGCCGACAGCAACGGCGACGGGGTGATCAGCCGGAGCGAATTCGATACCGGAAGGACCAAGACCTTTACCGAAAAGGACAGCAACGGCGACGGCTTCATGACCTTGACGGAATTCAAGGCCGGTCTGCCCAAGTTCGTGCAGCCCCGCGCCGAAAGCCGATTCAATGAAATGGACACCAACCACGACGGCAAGGTCAGCCGGAGCGAACACGAAGCTTCCGGAGACGCCACGTTCAAGCGCCTCGATACCAACGGGGACGGGCGCCTCACCAAGGAGGAACTACCGAAATTTGGAAACGGCAAATTCTAAGGCATTAAGAGCAGTTCAAGCCCACCGGTGCTCAGGTTGCGGAAAGACCTGGGCGGCCGGACCAGAGCCCGGGTCACGGCTGGTCCAGGCTCTCGGCGTAGAGTTCGATCGCATGCTTCACGCGAATCCGATCGTGGGCCTGGGACAGCATGTCGTGCAACTGAAGCATGCATGCGGGGCATGCGGTGGCCACCAGATCGCAGCCGGTGGCCGCCACCTGAGCGCGCTTGCGCCGGCCGATTTCAGCCGCAAGCGGGTAATGCTCCAGGCTGAAGCTGCCCCCGAGCCCGCAGCACCAATCCGGTCGCGCCATTTCGCGCAGGGCGAGGCGGCGATTGGCGGCGATCAGCCGGCGTGGTTCCGCCGCCACTCCCAGCGATTTTTTCAGATGGCAGGGATCGTGGTAAGTGACTACCGCGGCGTCCAGGTCGCGTTGCCGAGGGATTTCAGCGAGGCCGACGTGGAGGCAGAAGAACTGGTGAATATCGAGGGTCCTGGTGGAAACCGCCTCGACCCCGCGCCGCTCCCGCTCATCGCCGTCGGCGCATAGGACCGGCCAGATTTTCTTGATGGTGGCGGTGCAGGTGGCGCAGGCGGTCACCAGGTAGTCGAATGAACTCCCTTCAAAGCGCTCCAGATTGTGCCGAACCAGCTTTCGGAAGGTCTCGGTATCACCCGCGGACACCGCGGGAATCCCGCAGCAGGCCTGGTTGTCCGGAAGAAACACCCCGACCCCGTGGTGGTTCAGCACCTTGAGGGTGGCCTCGGCCACGGCGGGGAACACCTTATCGATCAGGCAGCCCACAAACACCGCCACCTTGAGGCCGGAAGCCCCAGCCGCCGTATCCAACGCCGGCACCATTTGGTGAAACGGTCGTTCGGCCGGGGCCTTCACGTGGCGCTGGGTCGGAAGCGGACTACTGAAGCGAGCGCACGAGGTTCCCAGCAACTCGTCCGCCGGGCGAATGATCCAGTCCTGCGCGCGGGCGCCCCATTCCAGCACCCGATCGAACAGCCGCGGGCGCCCCAGGAGCCCTCGCAGCACCAACCGCTTCGCTACCGGCAGACCCTGTTAGCCGGTGAGGATAGCCCGGGCCTTGATGAAAATATCCAGCACCCGGACCCCGCTCGGGCAATTGGCGGCACAGGACTCGCACAGGAGACAGCGGCGCAACCGCTCATCAACGCCGGCCGGATCACGCAGCAGTTCCCGCGCCAGGCCGTCGAGCAGAACCAGCTTGCCTCGCGCCACATCGGCTTCGCGACCGGTTTCTCCGTATAAGGGACAGACCGACTGGCACATGCCGCGGCGCATGCACACCGCCAGATGGTCTTCCAACTCCCGGAGCATCCTTGCCAGGTCTCTTACGCGGGCCATGCGGAGTCTCCCATGATCTCAGCGGGATCGCGGATCAGCCCAAGATCCGGCGCCCGCGTGGTGGGCCGAAATGACTTAAGGCCGGCAAGCCGGGACGATGGTTCGAGATTCAGCGGGACAACCGGCGGCAGGAGGTTCTTTTTCAAAATTGCATTCTTGAGTTTCTTTGCGCTCTTTGCACCTTATATTGCATTATGGATGCAATGTATGCGGTTTTATTTTGCATGGTCAATGCAATATCGATGAGGAATGAGGATGCTTCATGCATCATGCATCACTGCCCACACCTTGGCGGCCGGGTTCCGCGGGGAGAACGGCTTCTGGATGAATTGCACGTCCTTGTCGAGCACGCCGTGATGGGCGATGATGTTGGCCGTGTAGCCGGACATGAACAGGCGTTTCAGCCCCGGATTGCCCCGCACCAGTTGTTCCGCCAGGTCCCGTCCGTTCATCTCCGGCATCACCACGTCGGTCATGAGCAGGCGGATCTGGCAGGAAGGCGGGGATGATGTCCGTGAGCCCAAGCCGGCCGCCCTTGCCCCTCCCAAGCGTCTTCGTATGGATCCTCGAATTTCGCAAGCTCGCTCCAATGGGCCGTGCGGTTTTTAGCCGGGCACTCCTCGTGCCTTATTCGGGTGGCCAGATTTTTGACGCAAGTCACTTGAAGCTGACGCCTGGGCTGTGCTACCCTGCCATCCACTTCATTCTGGAAATACTGGTGTATTTTTCATCCTCTGGAAATCCGTCAGGGCACGCATGCCCTGTTGACGGTTGTTCGCAGGGAAGAGCAAGGCACGGGAGCCGACCATGACGGAAGATGGGCATGGAAAGCAGGGGGCAAACGCCGAACCGACGGCCAGGATCCTGGTGGTGGATGACTCCCCGGATATCCTGGATATTGCTCGGCAATGGCTGGAGATGGAAGGCTATACGGTGGAGCCGGTCGGCAGCGGCAAGGAAGCCGTGGCGCGGTCCAAGAGCGGCGGCTACGACCTGGTGATCACCGATCTGGCCATGCCGGAAATGGGAGGCATGGAAGTTCTGGCCCATTTTGCCGAACACTATCCCAACACCATGGTCATCATCTTGACTGGGTTCGGCACCATCGAAACGGCCGTTGAAGCCATCAAGAAAGGGGCCTTCGATTACCTCACCAAGCCGTTTCGGGGTGATCAGATCATCCATTCGGTGAAAAAAGCCCTCGAAATCAAGCGACTCAAGACCGAAAACCTGATGCTCCAGTCGGTGGTCAATGAATACCATACCCTGGAACGGATCATCGGCCGCAGCAAAGCGATGCAGGCGGTGTTTCGGATCCTGTCGCGGGTGGCTAAAACCGATTCCACCATCTTGATCATGGGGGAGAGTGGGACCGGCAAGGAACTCATTGCCAATGCCATTCATGAGATGAGTGATCGATCGAAGGGGCCGTTCATCCCCATCAACTGCGGCGCGATCCCGGAAGAACTGCTGGAGGCGGAAGTTTTCGGCCACGAAAAGGGCGCTTTCACCGGGGCCATTCGGGAGCGGATGGGCCGGTTCGAACTGGCTCATCAGGGCACCATCTTTCTCGATGAAATCGGTGAAATGAGTCTCCGCCTGCAGGTGAAACTGCTACGCTTTTTGCAAGAGAGACAGATCGTGCGGGTGGGCGGCAACCGGACCATTGCCGTGGATGTTCGAATTCTCGCCGCCACCAACAAGAACCTGGAGCAGGCGGTGGCGGCCGGGGAGTTTCGCGAGGACCTTTACTACCGACTCAATGTGATTCCGGTCACCGCGCCACCGCTGCGAGAACGCGAAGGCGATGTGGTGGTGCTGGTCAACCACTTCCTGCGCCGCCATTGCGCCAAATACGATATGCCGGTCAAGACTTTTTCGCGGGAAGCCCTGGCCGCTCTGGAACACTATGATTGGCCCGGCAACGTGCGCGAACTGGAAAACATCCTGGAACGGCTGGTGCTCTTGACCGAAGAGGAGCAGATCCGGCTGGGCCACTTGCCGGCGAGGATCCGCAGCCAGGCCGGTAATGAACCGGTGATCGAAGTGGAATTGGGCGATCAGGGAATCGATCTGAAACAGACCTTGAGCGACCTGGAAGATCGTCTCATCCTGGATGCCCTCAAGCGCACCGACGGCGTGAAAAACAAAGCGGCCGAATTGCTGGGGCTGAAGCGAACCACCCTGATCGAGAAGATGAAAAAGAAGCAGATGGTCTATGCGGACGAAGGTGACTGAAGGCCGCTCAGTCGCCCGCGGCGGCCAAACGCGGCGTCGCTTTCCCCGAACCGGAGGACACCACCTTGACGAAGCCTGCCGACCCAACCTTGGACTGCCCCATCGGCCAGGTGGAATGTTCGTTGCTCCAAGAAATCAGGGGCCTCCGCACGGAGGTCGAACAGCTGGCCAGGCTTTCCCAGACCGACCCCCTGACCGGCCTGTTCAATTTTCGCTACCTGATCGATGCCCTGCACCGGGAAATGGAGCGGACCCGACGCACCGGTCTGACCACCGGTCTTATCATGATCGATCTCGATCATTTCAAGTACGTGAACGACATCCGTGGCCATCAGGTGGGCAATCGAGCGCTCCAATGGTGTGCCGCCCGGTGGCTGGAAGTGGTGCGCAAGATCGATGTGCTGTGCCGCTTCGGCGGCGAGGAATTCACCGTGATCCTGCCCGCTACCCGGTTGGCGCAGGCGGTCCGCGTGGCGGAGCGGCTTCGGGAAAAACTGGAAATTTCACCCCTTCCACTCAATCCCGGTGAACTGCCACTGACCGCCAGCTTCGGCGTGGACGTGTTTCGAGCCAACGAAGAACTCAGCCCGGAAACCTTTGTCGAACGAACCGACGGGTTTCTGTTGGCGGCGAAGAACCAGGGAAGAAATCGGGTCTGTTATGAAGAAAGCAAGGTGTTGCGACCCGCAACCGAAGTGACCCCGGATGAACGGATCGCTTTCTTCGCCACCCGCTGGCCTCGCGAATGAGCGGTGCTGAGCGGCAATTATTCGAAATGACCACAGCAAGCGCAGCGGAAGGTCGGAAGATGATGGACAGCAGAGGACCGGTGAAGCTTTGCATCACCAGCGGCAAGGGCGGCGTGGGCAAGACCAGCCTCACGGTCAACCTGGCTTACGCCCTGGCCGCCAACCAGAAAAGGGTACTGATTGTCGACGGCGATCTGGGCCTGGCCAATGTGGATGTACTGCTGGGGCTGTCGGTGGACCGGACCATTCGCGATGTTCTGGACGGTGGGGTGGACCCGGCCCAGGCGGTGGCCCAGGTCAGCGCCGGGGTGGGCGTGCTGCCGGCCAGCTCCGGGGTGCCGGAACTGGTCAATCTGGGTCCCGAGGAGCAGGATCAACTGGGGGACCTGCTCACCGCGATCATGGTTCCTTACGATTACGTGCTGCTCGACACCGCCGCCGGGATCGGCCCGTCGGTCCTCTGGTTCAACACCTTCACCGAGCACAACCTGGTGATCACCGGTCCGGACCCGGCGTCGCTCACCGATGCCTATGCGCTCATCAAGGTGCTGCATCGCGATTACGCCCGCGATCGGTTTCATGTGGTGGTGAATTTCGTTATGAGCGAGCAGGAAGCCGTGCAGATCTATGAAAGCCTGGCCGCCGTCACGCAGCGTTTCCTCGACCTCAAACCGGTCTACCTGGGTGGGATTCCGCGCGATACTTCGGTGATGAAGGCGGCTCGCTCGCAACGCCCGTTTGTCCAGCAGTCCCCCGCCCAACCGGCGGCCCGCGCGGTGTTCAAGTTGGCGGAACGGATCATCGAGCTGGCTTGAGAGGGTGCCGTTCACGTCGGAAATGAGCCCGGCGCTCATCGGGGCATCCACTTGGCCGGCGCTTCCCGGCATGCAGCTACCCCTGGAAGTCGGCACGGGCACTCTCTCGCGGGTGCCCCGGTTCCTCCTATCGGCACCGGGTAAGGCGCCCGGTAATAACTGATCGTCCAGCCTTGCAGTTCTCCCCCTCTCCGCCGCGCGGCATGCATTTTCTTCATATTCGTCCTTTATGCGTCAGCACTGCTTGACAGAAGCCGATCTTTTCCCTACCCTGGGAAGCGTGATTTCCCAATTGGAGTTTATCACCGCCCCTCAAGGTTCCGCATCTCCAAAAGGTGAGTTGACGGAAGACCTGGATCCGGATCTCGCTCTCTTCGCACGAGGCCGCTAGAGCCTCGGTGCATGCTGAAAACGGCTCGACGGTCTTGTTGTTATTCACTTTCTTGGTTGACTCTTGAAGCAGACCATGAAGCGAGGAACTCAATGGACAACAACAGTGAGATTAAAGAACTCGTGGAAGTGATTGCGAAGGCGTTGGCGGAATACCCCGACCTCATTCATGTCCACGAAATCAATGGCCAGCAGATTTCCGTTATCGAATTGCGCGCGGCCAAGGAAGATCTTGGCAAGATCATCGGCAAGGAAGGTCGCAACGCCCACGCGCTGCGCACCATCATGAACGCGGCGGCGACCAAGCTGAGGAAGCGTGCCGTGCTGGAGATCCTCGAGTAGTTCTGGCGGCAGGAATTGGATCATGTCCACCTCGGCCCCGTCAAACGGCCCTGGAACAACGACCGCGGCCGCTGCGCCGGATTGTTTCGGCGATGCCGAGCGGGTTTGTCCGAAAGATGGCGACGGTTTTTTCCAGCCTCGGGCGGAATGTGTCGGCTGTGACTGGGTGCGTCGTTGCCTGCAAGCGGCCCTGGAAAAGGCCGGATTGATGCGGGTCGCGCCTGAATCCGCCGCCGCCGAGTGCGGCATGATGCGTTTTCTCAAACGCTGGTCGGCCAAAAAGCGTTCGGCGGAAAGCGGCGTCGCCGACTGAGCCGCGCGGCGCGCTACAGTCGGCCGCGACGCTGCCCCTGCCAGCTCCCAGCCGCTGGTTCGCGCGGCAAACCGCCGCCCACGGTCGGCGTCGTGCCAGGTGGGACCATGGACCGCCACGCCGAGCAGCCAATAGAGCCACCCGAACTGCTTTCGAGCGGTCACGAACCGAGTTTTTCACCGCAAGGGCGCACCGAGCGCAAAGAAACGCAAGACCCTAATCTTTCAATAAAACATTTGCCACTCTCTGCGTCCTTTGCGTCTTTGCGGTGAACAAAATCAGCCCGCGCGGGTCTGCGCGCAACTGGTGGCGCGAAAGCCCGCCGCTCAATCATCGGGTGCCCATGGATGAGCCCCAGGCGGATCAACTGGATCCGGATCGATTCTATTTTCGCGGACTCCATCCCGGGGTTTTTCTGGGGACCGCCAGCGATCGCTACGGTGGCTGGATTGGTCAGATCTACTCCGAGGATCGCTACCGCGGCCGGATCGAACGACGCAGTCGCCGGATCGGCGGGGAAATCCTGGTTTCGGAAGTGCTCCCCGTGGCCAGCGTGCGCGAATATTTCCGGCATTTCCCGGTGCTGGAGCTGGATTTTACCTTCTACGGGCCACTGCTTGACCGCACCGGCCAACCCACCAAGACCCATCAGACCCTGGCCGCCTATGCGCGCTATCTCGGTGCGGACGATCGCGTGTGGCTCAAGGCCCCGCAGGCGGTGTTCGCGCGCAGGCCGTGGCGCGGCGGGCGCTATCCGGACAATCCGGATTACCTGGACGCCGAGCTGTTTTCCCGCGGCTTCCATGCACCGGCGGTGGAACTTCTGGGTCCCGCGCTGCAGGGTTTTATTTTCGAACAGGAATATCAGAAAGCGGCGGAGCGCGTGGCAGCTTCGCGGATGGCCGACGACCTGGCCGAATTCTTCCGCCGGTTGCCGGCCGATGAGCGCTACCATGTGGAGCTGCGAACCGAGAGCCTGCTGGCGGAACCGGTGTTTGCGGTCCTGGCCCGGCACCGGGTGGGGCTGGTTTTTTCCCACTGGACCTGGCTGCCGTCGCTCCGCCGGCAACTGCACCGAACCGGCGGCCGGTTTTGGAGCGGCGCCGGCGACACGGTGGTGCGGCTGTTGACGCCGCCCCAAATGCGCTACCAAGACGCCTTCAAAATGGCTCACCCGTTCAATCGCCTGCGCCCTGACATGCTGGCTCCCGACCTGATCGCGGACACGGTGGCACTGGCCGAAGCCGCCGTGGCCACCGGCCAGCGGGTGCATATCATGGTCAACAACCGGGCCGCCGGCAATGCTCCGATCTTGGCTCGGCGCCTGGCCGCCGCATGGATCGCCAGACAACGGGAAGCCGAACGAGCGGCGCATGGATGACAGGTTTCTCGATCAACTTCGGTCGCCACCGCCGGCGGTGACCGCGATCCTGGTCGGCTACCAGCGCAAGATGGAGCGGTTGCTGCTGGAGATGGCGCGACTGCCTGGGTTGTCATCCTGGCAAGGGTCGCGTTCGCTGCCCCTGGTGCTGCTCCGCTCATTTGCCAAAGTGCTCCAGCTTCAAGACGAATCCAGTCGATTTTTCCTTGGGCACCTGCGCCGTTGCGGCTACAATGCGAGCTGCAAGGTCGGCTGCGCTCACTGCTGCCTCAAGATGCCGTGCGGGGTGGGGGCCATGGAACTGGTTTTTCTCTATCATGGCATCTGGTGCCAGGGGGATTTCGCCAAAACGGCGCGGCGCTTTCTGGAGCGCGACCAATGCTGGTCGCGGATCTGTTCGCGGCGCCGCTTTGCAGCCGGCGCCGCGGCGCCGGTCCCGGACCTGCTGGGGCTGTTGAGCGACTATGAAGGTCTGCTCCTACCCTGCCCGCTGCTCGATGACGGGCTCTGCCGCGGCTACCGGTATCGGCCCTTTGCCTG
>MNZR01000010.1 GCA_001873705.1 Syntrophobacteraceae bacterium CG2_30_61_12 | reverse complement strand
TCCTGGTTTCCCGCTCCCTATTCTTGGTCGAAAGACCTGCGCGTCAGATCGATTCCCGGGCATTGGAGAGTGCTTTAAGCAAACTTTATACCTAACCCATGGAGAGTTGATACATTCTGATTTTTTCCCATATCCTCATCCAGTTATGACTCGTCGTGAGGACCAATTGAAGCGGATGGTTGACTGGAACAAGTGTTGCGCGCAACATCCATGTTGCGTGCAACATGAGGTTTGTTGGTCCGGTCGTTGCAACCGTCCATCCGAGGTAAGCTGCTCCGATCCGCAGGTTGGTTTTCACTCGATTCTGAAAGTCAAGAGAGTTCAATCCTCTCCTCGGTTCCATGGGTGATGGCCACCATGAGAGCGAGGTACTCGCGACGGTTATGGCAGGGTGAGAGCTATCGAAGCTGGTCGCTTTGAGAAAAAAAAGTGTTGCATGCAACAGCAGCGTTGCATTACCGCCTTGTCACCTGCTAGACTCATGAAGGCTTAAAAGCTTCATTTTCGCGCGGAGACGCAGAGACGCGGAGGTTGATTTCAGGGGTTTTTCTCTGCGCTCTCCGCGCCTCCGCACGAATCCAAAACGTAACTTCTCAAGCTAAACGGTGCTAAAGCACCCCTACTGATGTTCAAGTGTTGCATGTGGCACGGAATGCATGCAATGATTCCGTTGCATGCAACATGTATCGCTGAGGGAGATCGCCCCGCATGCCACCAATTCACAATTTAACTATTTGTTATATTTTAACAATACATATTCAATGAGACTTCTCGTCTTTTCGGCACGGATTTTGATAATTCCCAATCGCGAATGATGCCATCACGTACCGTTTTCATCTGTTCACCACGGGCCTGATAGATGAGCAGCGGTGGTCAACCTTTCCAAAGAACAAGCGAGACCTGCTGCCGGCCCGTTTGGTAATAGCGCAAGCTCGGATCGAGAACGGATGTAGATGGGCCTTAAACCGGTGGCATAGTGTCGATAAAAACTGACACTCACAGAAAATACGAAAGGAGAAGTCTGATGGATGTGGATGATCTGTTGATGGAACAATTAGAAACTATCAGTATAGAAGATCACCTGTCATTGGATGAGGTAATAATAAACATGAAAAGGAGGCCGGGCTTTCTAGCGATTCAAAAATGGTTGGTCATCTATAACTTCATTGTACACCCAAGACCATTATCACAAATCGCCATGGATACCAGTCTGTCTGCAGCGACTGTTTATAGAATCCTTGTCGATTACAATAGGTTTGGACCCGAGGCTTTCGACGTTAACCGAACCAGACCTGTTCACGCGGTTGCCAGCTAAGCCTTTGGTCCATATTTCATTGGACCAGAGCCGATAATCCCACGGAAAGGCATTGTTATGAAAAATACCTACAAAGAAGAAGACATCGAACAGATACTGGCTGAGGCCGATGAACTCCTCCAGCAAATTGATTCCGAGATCATCGAATACGGGGAGGATGAGCGACGACTCCAACTTGAACAATATGTTCAAGACTTGAAGAAACTGAAATCTGAGGTTCACGACAAGATCGGGCAGGAGGAAACATCGGATAGCAGTTCTTATGGCGAGGGAGTGCACCAGGCGATGGAAGATATTGTGAAGGCCATGAAGGGCCTGGCAAGCTATCTTTCCTGATTTCCTGCAAGTGCCGCCGGATATCTCGATCATCGTTGCGGTTCTTCCCCAACGGCCGCCGGCGACAATGTTGCTAGATTTCACAACCAAGAAGGAGACGGTCATGAAAACAGTGATGTCACTCATAATCCTATTGACTTTTATGATTATGCCAGGCGGATTATTTGCTCAGCAGGCCCAAACTCAGACTCCCGCCGCCTCGGCGCAGGCCCAAACACGGACTGCACCCGAGCACACAATGTCAGACCAATACATGAAAGAACGCGACGAGATGATGTCCCGGATGCAAGAGATGGATGCTCGACTCGATGCGAAGATAGCCCTCATGGATGCGGCAAAGGGTGATCAAAAGGTGGAAGCCATGGCAGCCGTCCTAAAGGAAATGGTCTCCCAGAGAAAGGAGATGCAAGAGCAGATGATGAAGACGCACGGCATGGGTAAAGGACGCATGATGGAAAATATGAAACCCGGGATGGGAAGTGAAACCGGCAAGAACTAAGGGGATGTAGCCGAAAAGCCTGAGACCTTTTGCCAGGCGTCACTTTCTTGCAATGACTGGCGAGCGTCGCAACGGACCGCAGCCCAATTTCACAACGCCAACTCGGCTGAAAACGCTGGAAACCGCACCTCCAGCGCACAGTTCATCCGGGTTGGCGGCCGTTGGGGCGGTTCGTTGCGACCAGGGTGGCGGCCGGTTTCGTTTTGAACGAATCTGGGGAAATCGATTTATATTTTTCTACCAACGGAATCGCAAGATGCGAATACTTTTCATCGAACCCAAAAGTCCTGCCGAGCATGTCTTCTCCCTGGCGAGAATTCCCCGGCTGGGAAGTGTGCTGCTCGCCACCATTATGCGTGACCGCGGGCATCAGGTCCGAGTTGTGGTGGAGGAGATCGGGGGAGCCGTCACGCCCCTGGACCTGGCATGGTCGGAGCTGGTCGCCATCTCCACCAGCTGGTTTTCGGTGGTGAGGAAGGCCATCAGTTTCGATCCGGTCTTTGCCGCGATCAGGTGGCACGCGCGCAAGATCGTTCTCAGGTCCCGGAAACGGATCAGGGAATACAACAAAATACTCCTGGCCGATATCCTGGAGGAGGCCCGTGCCCGCCTGGGGATGGTCATGGAGAAGCGGGACCGTCCGCGGCGCGTTTTCCTGGCGGAGACGGTGGAGGAACCTTATCGGAGGTTTCTCGCCGCTTTCCTCGGGCGACTGGGGGTGAAGGTTGAACCCATCGACCTCGACCGTTGGCCGCGGGAAGCCGGATCCACCCTGCGCTCGGAGCTGGAGCGGAGGAGCCTGGCCAGCCGCCGGCGCTCCCAACTCCTGCTGGTACCCCTCAGGGAGGAGATGAGCGCGATGGGCCGACACGGCCGGGATCTAGTAAGCTCCCTGAGCCAACAGATCGATCGCACCCTGCCAAACGGTTTCCGCCTGCTGGCACTCGAACTCAATCCCGTGAACGACTCACTCTACCGGGCTGCCGTGGATCTGGGGTTGGTGTTCCGCGCCAATATGCGCCGGATCCGCCGCGCCTACCGCTCGGCCCTTCCGGCTTTGCGGGCTTGACCGTCGGCACCGCACTGCAACGTGGACGTTATGTTGAGCGAAGCCTTGCCCAATTTACTCGGGTCGGCCTGGCAAGGTCGCCGGCGACCAGCTCAAAGCCGCTGGAAGCCAAGGTCGGTCCGTAATGTATGAGCGCCATGAATGGGGTGGGCGCAAAGGAGGTAAGCCATGCCCGAATCGAATCAATTCCCAGGGGGATCACAGCAGTCCTTGGATGAGATGCTGGAGAAAATTCAACAGCAGTTTAAGAGTTTCCAAGGCGCTCCGGTCCTAATCCTCGCCACCGTTGTGGTGGTGGCGATCATCTTCTGGACCGCCTACTTCACCGTCCAGCCGGAAGAGACGGGGATTGTGCAGCGCTTTGGAAAAGTCGTACGCACAGCCGGTCCGGGACTGCATTTCAAACTACCTTTCGGGGTTGAAACGGTCCGTCTGTTACCCACGGCCCGCGTACTCAAAGAGGAGTTCGGCTTCCGCACGCTGACCACCGTGCCCGGCGAGAAGTCGAAGTATAATCCGGGCGGTGCTTACAAGGACGAATCGCTGATGCTGACCGGAGATTTAAACGTTATCGATGTGCAGTGGATCATCCAGTACCGCATCGAAGACCCGATCCGCTACTTGTTCCAGGTGCGCGACACGGCGAAAACGATCCGCGATACCACCGAGGCGATCATGCGACGCGCGGTCGGCAACCGCCTTGGCAGCGAGGTGCTGACAACCGGCCGGGTGGAGGTTGCCAGTGAAGCAAAAAATGAGATCCAGAAAGTCCTGACCGACTATGGCACCGGCGTGCGTTTGGTTACCGTGGAACTTCAGGATGTGACCCCGCCGGATACGGTGAAACCGGCCTTCAATGAGGTCAACGAGTCGCGTCAGGACAAAGAACGAACGATCAATAAGGCCCAGGAGCAAGCCAACCAGGAAATTCCCAAGGCTCGGGGAGTGGCCACGCAGCGGATCAGCGAGGCCGAGGGATACGCCCTTGAGCGCGTCAACCGGGCCGAAGGCGAGGCGACCCGGTTTGCGGCCATTCTGGACGAGTACCAAGGGGCGCCGCAGGTCACGCGCCGGCGTCTGTATCTGGAGGCCATGACCGGTTTGCTGGCGGATATGAAAGCACTCTATATTGTGGATAGGGATCAAAAGGCCATGGTGCCCTGGCTTCCACTGGGATCCGGTGAGCAACCATCAGCGGAAGGGAAACAGCCATGAAGTCCGCTTTCAAAACAACGATCATCGGCCTGGCGCTCGTTATTGCTATCGTGTTCTACGGCGCGATATATACTTTGGAAGAAGGTCTGCAGGCGATTGTCGTGCAGTTCGGCCGCCCCGTGGGGGAACCGGTGACCGAGGCGGGACTGCACATTAAACTGCCCTTTGTGCAAGAGGTCCGGCGATTCGAAAAGCGTCTGCTCGTCTGGGATGGTGATCCGAACCAGATTCCCACCAAGGGACGAGAGTTCATCTGGGTGGACACCACGGCGCGATGGCGAATTGCCGACGCCAAAAAATTCCTTGAAAATGTGGCCAGCGAAGAGGGCGCCCAGTCCCGCTTGAACGATATCCTCGATTCCGTGGTGCGCGACCAGGTGTCGAGCAGCGAACTGGTCGAACTGGTCCGCAGCGCATCCTGGAAAGTGCCCGAGGAAGAAATGCTGAAGGATGTCCCAAAGGAGCAGGAAGAAGAACTCAAGAAAGAGATTGCCCGAGGGAGGGAGGAAATCACCCGCACCATACTGACTGAAGCACAGAGGATCATTCCTCAGTACGGCATTGAGCTGGTGGATGTGCGTATCAAGCGCCTCGACTACGTGGAAAGCGTTCGCACGAAGGTGTATGAGCGCATGATCTCCGAGCGCAAACGCATCGCCGCCCAGTTCCGTTCCGAGGGAGAAGGACGCAGTGCGGAAATCCTCGGAACGATGGAAAAAGAACTGCGTCAGATCCGTTCCACGGCCTACCGCCGAGTACAGGAGATCCAAGGCAAGGCCGACGCCGATGCAACCCGTATTTACGGCAGGGCGTACAATCGAAATCCAGAATTTTATGCTTTTTTGCGCACCCTTGAAAGCTACAGAGAGAACTCGAATAAGAATTCCGTGATGATCCTCACCACGGATAGCGACTTCTATCAATACATCAAGACAGCGATTCCGGTCGAAGCCCAGGGCCTATCGGCTCCAGCTTCACCAGGAACCAGGCCATAGATTGGAAACGCCGGAGGTTACCGCGGTCGCCGGGGGGGAGCCTTAGTTTCCACCTCGTGGCCGCCCTCATCGATCGTGGGCCGCCTATGTCAAACTATTTGTTTCCTGCAGGTCTGTTTCTCTAGAAAACCGACAGGGGGGGGTGAAAATGAGCCAAACCGTACGACTAAGGTCAAAAACTATTTCTATTATTATAGTATTGCTCTTGCTAGCAGTCTTGCTTTCCAGGGTAGCTTCAGCCACTCCGCCAAGCGATGAATTCATCCGTGGATATGCCATGGCACTTATGCAACGCGATTTCAAAATTACCGAAGCATCGCTAAAGGTGCGGGATGGAATCATTTATATTCAGGGTTTGAATGCCTCAGATGCAGATCAAGATAGAATTCAGAGTTCACTTTCCTCCATCGAAGGGGTCAAACAGGTGGAATTTAGCAAAGGAGAGAAGTTATCCTCAAGCGAGGAGCAGCCGGAAATCACCCCCCGTGTAAATGTCTTTCTTCCACGAGGCCTGCTGTTCAAACCGCTTCTTGCAGACCCTCGCTGGCCCCAGTTCTCCGCATCCTATCAGCGCTACCTTCGTAACAGTCGGTTAGCGAGTGTGGGGTCGGCGACATTCGGTGAGAGTTTCAGCATCTATCGCTTTGGGGGGCCCGTGAGCAGTCAAATGGAAGTCGGCATCCAGGCCGGTGTTTTCTCCATCTTCGATCTGGATGCAGAGTCATTGGATCTCGTCAATGCCGACTACTTTGTTGCCGTCCCCCTCTCGTTCAGGAAAGACAATTTTTCGGCCCTTGCCCGAGTCTTTCACCAAAGCTCCCATTTGGGAGACGAATTCCTGCTGCGCGGGCAGACGAGAGAACGAATTAATCTCAGCTATGAAGGGTTTGATACTATCCTCTCTTATGCTCTTCCCCTGGGTTTTCGCATATACGGGGGCGGCGGGTATTTGTTCGATCTCGATCCTTCCGACTTGAAGCCGTGGCTTACCCAAACCGGGTTGGAGTTTCGAAGTCCCCATACATGGCGGAACGGATCTCTCAGGCCGGTTGCCGCTATCGATATCCAGAACCGCGAAGAAAGCAATTGGGATACGGATGTGTCCGCACGTGCCGGGGTTCAACTTGAAAACCCTGATTTCCTGAGCCGTAAGTTACAAATTCTGATCGAATACTACAACGGCAGCTCCCCTAACGGACAGTTCTACCTTGAGGATATTGAATCCATTGGGATCGGCCTCCATTTCTTCTACAATTGAGGCATGGTTCAAGTCAGCTGCCGCAACAAACTGTCGGCTCCAACTGGAGACCACGAAGACAAAAATTTATCTGAGCTGACACCAACTCTCCACGACCCAGAAGGAAGGGCTTACATCCCCTACACCAAATACTCTTTTCAACAACCACAACACTCATATGACAAAGCCCGGAGCGTGACGATGATCGGCAGGTATCTCGGACATCTTGACCATCATGATCCTCTATACCGGTATCTGCGGGATCACATCCTTCCCCAGTTGGGCGTCGGACTGGCGCACCTGGAGTTCCGCGTCTTTCAGTCAGCGTGTTCGCGCAGCGTCTACCTTTATGAGGAAAAACAAAGCAATGCGCGGCTGGTGGGCAAATTTTATCCCCCCGGAAGCAGTTCCGGCCAGCGTCCAAGAACAGGGGAGGTCGAGTTCAGCAACCTGGTCTACCTGCGCGGCCTGGGATTCGATTCACCGCCCCATTATGTAGTCAAACCCTTGGGTTTTAACCCGGCTATAGACAACGTGCTGCTGATGGAATTTCTGCAAGGCGACTTACTGGGAACGGTGATCAACGAGGCCATGCACCTGGGCAGATGCGAGCGGCTATACCACAAGCTCACGGCCCTGGCCCATTTTCTGGCCACCTTGCACAATCGCACGGTGGGAGACTGGGGGGTCAACTTCGACCACAGCTATTCCTACATGGGGCGGCTCATCGGGTCGCTCGTCGTCAAACGGGGCATGGGACGCGACCACTCCGACGAACTCTACCACCTGCGCGAGGCCTGGCGCCACCAGGGGATGATGTGGGAGGACCGCGGCGTGCTGGTGCACGGCGACGTCACGCCCTCGAATTTTCTTTTCGGCAAGGGCCACACCGTACTGGCCATCGACCTGGAGCGTATGCAATGGGCCGACCGGGTGTTCGACCTGGGCAGGCTCTGCGGCGAACTGGCCCACTTTTTCCACCAGGCTAAGGGCGACCCCGGCGCTGCCGAACCCTTCATCGGGCATTTCCTCTGGGAATACTGCTGCCATTTCCCGGACCGCCTGAGCGCCTTCAGGGCCATCACCCGGCGCATCCCCTTTTACATGGGCATCACCCTGCTACGCATCGCGCGTAACTCCTGGATCGACCGGGATTATCGCTGGCGGCTCGTGCAGGAAGCCAAAAAGATTCTGAGGGCATTGCCATGAACATCAAGGCCATTGTGTTCGATATCAACGGTACGCTCATCGATATCCAGACCGATGAGGGCAACGAGGAAGTCTACCGGGGCATCAGCCATTTCCTGACCTACCAGGGCATACAGGCCCATCGCTGGGAGGTGCGCGACGAGTATTACCAGCTGATGGACGAGCAGCGCAAAGCCGGCATCGAGGCCTTCCCGGAGTTGGACGTCGTGGAACTGTGGCGCGAGTACCTGCGCCGCAGGCCGGAGGCCTGCCAGGCGTTGCATCCGGAAAAACTGAAATGGATGCCGCGGTTTCTGGCCGAAATGTACCGGGGTATGTCCCGCTATCGTTTGCAGCTCTACCCCGAGGTGAAGAACGTGCTCGACGAGTTGTCCCAGCGCTACCAGCTGGCCGCCCTGTCCGACGCACAGAGCGCCTGGGCTCTGCCGGAAATGCGGGCAGTGGGTATTGAGGGCTATTTTCAGCCCATCATTGTTTCCGGCGATTGCGGCTACAGAAAGCCCGACAGCCGGATCTTCCAGGCTGCCCTCGATGGATTGGATAGGTTGCCGGAGAACGTCCTTTTCGTGGGCAACGACATGTACCACGACATTTACGGGGCCAGCCAGGTCGGCATGAAGACCGTGTTCTTTTCCTCCAACCAGGGCAGGAAAAAGGCCAACGGGGTAGAGCCGGATTACATCATCTACCAGTTCGCCGAGCTGCGGCAGGCCATCGCGTTTTTCGAGCGCCGGCAGCAGGGGGGCGGGGGCGAGGACATATAGCACCTAGCCCGTGCCTCCGCGAGATCCCAAACGATTACCAACACAGAAGTCCTGCAACAGTCCTGTTGCACGCAACACTTATTTTGTCGCCCGCGATCGGCCATGACCCTACCAGCGCAGAGTTAACCTATCGCAATACCGCCACAATGTGGAATAAGTTGTAGCTTCCAAGTTTGCGGCATAAATTTTGATAATCATCAAGCACGACTGATCATCTTCCCACGCATTACCTACCGATCACCAGTCCTGACCGGTGGCGGTGGTGAGCGATTCTCGCGAACAACCGGGAAAAGCGGAGCGCTTCCGAAAGAGGGGAACCTCTCATAGGGAGAACGGATGAATGTGAATATTCTCGTGATTGATAATGAAGAGAGCATCAGGTTCAGCTTTGGTAGATTCCTTATGGCCGAAGGCCATAACGTCATCACTGCCGGAGGCTACCGGGAAGCTCTGGCAAAAATGGATGAAGCAGAATTTGAACTGATACTGGTCGATATCTTCCTCGAGGATGGATGGGGTGTGGACATTTTGCGGGAGGTCATGCAGAGGGACCTGAAAACTCGGGTGATCGTCATGACGGCATATCCCAGTACGGAAGCAGCTCAAGAAAGCTTTCGCCTGCACGCCGTTGATTACCTTGTTAAACCGCTAGAACAGGCGGAGCTGATTAGATCTGTAAACAAGGCGTTGCAACAGGACGGCGAAAGTCGCTGAAATGTCTTTAGCCGGTGCTTCCCATTCTTGCGCGCCCTGATATTTTCCAGTGCCGCAGGCAATACTATACCTGTTTAGCTTGAGAAGTTACGTTTTGGATTCGCGCGGAAGCGCGGAGAGCGCGGAAGCGCGGAGAGCGCGGAGAAAACCCCTGAGATCAACCTCCGCGTCTCTGCGTCTCCGCGCGGAAATGAAGTTTTTAAGCCTTCACGAGTATATGATCACCCAGGCAGAACGCCAAAGCACAAGCTGGAGGATAGGTGCGTGATCGCTGAAGTGTCGGTGGTCCGCCCCCAAGTATCCGTCTGTCTGGCTGTTGCAGCGGTACGATCGGCGCAGCTCCAGGACCAGCATCGAGCAACCCTTCCACCTTTTTCGGTCGAGGTGCCCGGACGCGAAAATACGTGCCTCCGTTCGGCTGCAACGCGGCGCCGATGGGCTATCGTCGTCGCGGTTCATGATTGTTCCCGGTTACACATCGCGGCTTCAGCGCTTTGGTGAAAGTCCGCCCGTGATACCGACGTTGCCGGTATCACGGGCAAGGCTCCCTCGCTCACCCTAATCCGGCGAGCATGATCGCATGCCGGTAGGCTGTTCTACGCTCCGAACGACCTCCCCGTCCCCCCCAATGGCGTTGACTTAAGCCACGTTCGTCATTCCCGCGAAGGCGGGAATCCTGGTT
>MNZR01000312.1 GCA_001873705.1 Syntrophobacteraceae bacterium CG2_30_61_12 | reverse complement strand
TCAGGGACATGGTTTCGCAAGGGTCCGATTGCGGCCGGCGCCCGGGAACGTCCCCGCGAGCCCGGCGGCGCTAAGCGATACCAGATTTTTTCGCTAGCCCGGCGGCGTGACCGGTTCGCCTTGGGTTGCGGCGCTGCCGTGCCGCGCTCGACTCAATAGCGGAAAATGGCGGCCAGCGGACTGAACTCGCGGACCTCATCGGGCGCCACGGCATACACCGTTCCACCCTTGATCAGGGTCTCAATCGCCGCCAGATCAAGCAGATCCTCGTCACCAGGTTCAGGGGACTGGTGCACCTGGAGCTGGTCTTGAGCCGGGTCAAAATGGCCCCACACCTGCACTCCGATCGCGGTGAACAAGACCTCGACCCGGCCGTGCCGCGCGGCCAGCACCGCTTCTTTCACATCGGTCGTGGTTTGTCCGGTACCGGCCAGTTGCCGGTAGCGAGCCGCCGCTTCGCCCCGGGCCTCCTTGAACACCGGACCCACCAGGCGCCAGGCCCGTTGCTGCAATTCTTCGGGCTTCAACCCTTCGGGGTTGCCCGCTACCCCCTGGTCAAGCAACCGGGCATAGGTGTTGACGTCCCGGTACAACGGAAACAGATAATCGACCCCGGCCAGCACCAGCGGAGATCGCCCATCGGCCAGCAGATCATTGACCTTCCGGTCGATCAGGCGAAACCAGCGGAGGATTTTGTCCTTGGTATCGTCGCTGAAGTCCTGCCCATGAAAGATGGCCGCGCGTCTTCCCGATCCCGACGGAGTGCCGGTGTGAAACTGCAGTTGTTTGTCCGCGGCAGCCTCCGGAAAGGCTTCGCCAAGGCTCTGGGCGATCCCTTGCAGTTCCACCTCGTCCACCGTTTGGCGGGTACCTTCCAGCAGGCGCACTTGATTCTGACTGAGCGCCAGGATGTGAAACAGGCCGTCACCGGTCAACAGCGGCAGCAGCGGTTTAACGTGAAACCGCCTGGCGGTCACCACCAGTTCGGGAAAGGTCAGCGGCACGCGAAAATAATGCTCCGCCCGAGCCGAAAAAAACACCGCCAGCCCGTCGCTTTGACGCTGCCAGAAAGCCTGATCTTGCAGCACCCGCTGGGGTTTTTTCAACAACTCCTGGACCTCGGGAGTGCGCAGGCCCTTGCTCAGCAGACGCTCTTCGACCCGGCGCAACAGGTTGCGGCAGCGAATCGGGTCCTGCTCCATGTCCCGACCGGCTCGATGGGTCGGCATATACAGTGAAACACACCACTCTTCATGCCGTTCCCCAAAGGTCGCTTTCAATTCCTCCAAAGTGATTCTGTCCATGGGAGAGGCCTCCTTTCGGGTTGATCCTTCCCGCCCCCTGGCAACCGGTTGCGTCCCATCAGCAAATGTCCACCGGGCGCAACCGGGCCGCGGGACCGGCCGATCGACAAGACCAGGTCGGGATTTTGGGGCAGCACCAGTGAACCGGTCCGAATCCATGACCGTTTTTGGCGCATCCTCCTGGGTTACAAGCATAACCCATCTCTGCCCCGAAGCATGAATGCCTTCTTAGGTGCATGGCGATAAATAATCGTCCAGCCTTGCGCTCCCCTCCCGCGCGGCATGCATTTTCGTCCATGTTGCGTCATCCCTGCATGGTCCCGACCGGTGTTGACAAAGCCGGAGTAAATGCTATGAGGCTGTGCGGACGGTGCGGGAAATCAGCTCAGTGACGTGCCTGCCGGGAACGCCCAGAGGATCGAACGGAGTGGAGATGCCGAAGCGGTCGGAGCAACAATTTCGGACAGCCGGTCTGTCCGGGTTCCTGGGCCTTCAGCGCAGCACGGTCGGCATGCTGGCCATGGCGGTGCTGGTGGGCATGGGCGAACGAATGGCCGAACGCTTTCTGCCCATCTACCTGATGGCGCTGGGCGGCGGCGCGCTGGCCATCGGGCTGCTCCAGGCCATGGATAACCTGCTGTCGGCGCTCTACAGCCTGCCCGGCGGCTACCTGGCCGACCGCATCGGCGGCAAGCGCTCGCTGCTGGTGTTCAATCTGGTGGCCATGACCGGGTACTTGTTGGTGCTGGTGGTGCCGGCCTGGCAGGCGGTGCTGGTGGGCGCGGTGTTGTTCATTTCCTGGTCGGCCATTTCGCTTCCCGCTACCATGAGCCTGATTCACCGGGTGCTGCCGAAGCACAAGCGGACCATGGGTGTCAGCATGCATTCCCTGGTGCGGCGCATTCCCATGGCTTTGGGACCGGTGGTGGGTGGGCTGTTCATCGGCATCTGGGGGGAGCGCGACGGGGTGCGGCTGGCGTTCGCGGCCGCTCTCGCCCTGGCCGCCCTGGCTCTGGTGCTACAACAACGTCTGATCGAAGACGACCCGCCGAGACCCGGTCCCACCGATGGTAACCCGGACGCCAACCCCAATCCCCCGCCCGCAACCGGACCGAGAGAACTCTATCGGCTCATGGACCCGGCCTTGAAGGGGCTGCTGGTGAGCGACATTCTGATCCGCTTCTGCGAACAGATCCCCTATGCCTTCGTCGTGGTCTGGTGCATGAAGACCATTGCCGAACCGGTTTCAGCGATGCAATTCGGCCTGCTGACCACGGTGGAGATGGCCACCGCGGTGCTGGTCTATATTCCGGTGGCCTATCTGGCCGACCGCGGCACCAAGAAGCCCTTTGTGCTGATCACCTTTGGTTTTTTTACCCTGTTTCCCCTGGCGCTGCTCTACAGCCATTCCCTGCCCTGGCTGACCGCAGCCTTCGTGCTGCGGGGGCTCAAGGAATTCGGCGAACCCACCCGCAAGGCCCTGATCCTCGACCTGGCTCCGGAACAGTGCAAAGCCGCCATGTTCGGCCTCTACTACCTGATCCGCGATGTGTTCGTTGCGGCCGCCGCCCTGGGCGGTGCCTTTCTGTGGCAAGTGAGCCCGGAAGCGAATTTCCTCACCGCCTTCGGCTTCGGACTCCTCGGTACCCTGGGCTTCGCCGCCTTCGGCCGAGACCTGCCGACCGTTACAGCCGGCGCCCAATCCCCGTGATCGGATGGTTCGGTGACCACCGACGCCGGTAAGAAAAAGCGTTGCCCGCAACTTCACCAAACCGATAATGGTCAAGGCCTTGATGCCGATCCGCGCGGCGCCACCCCTGCGTGCCGACCTCAGCTGGTCTGCAGGCCCTTCAGGGCCACCAGGTATTCGCTCAATTGTCGGCGCCGATGCTGCAATTCCAGATGGTCTTCCCGCCATTCGCGGAATTCCGGCCGCTCGCCGGCCAGACGGCGCTCCTCCAGGGCGAGCAGCAGGTCCTCCGTGGTCATGGCGTAACGTTCTTCCCGATCCCGCATGGCCTGCTCCACTCGTTTGATGAGACGCCGGCAGAGGGCAACCTCCCGACCGATGGAGACCACCGGGGAGGGGTCAATGCCGTTGACTTAGCGGCACCCCGCGTAGGCGGGGGTCCAGAACTCCTTGAAAAATCTGGATTCCCGCCTTCGCGGGCAGGACGAACGTGGCTTAAGTCAGCAGGATTGCGGGGAGGGGTCAGGGGGTGTTTCCACACTACAGATTCAGGTTGTTCCTGGATGGCGTTCCCATGATCAAGACCACCTGGGTCCCCTTCCGACGGTGGATTTCACACCGGAAAGTCGGTTTGATTGCATCCGGAAGGAAGTCAGGTCGGAGGGAAATACGCGCCCGATAGTCCAACGATGGGCCATCAGCGGCGTCTGAAACAAGTCCCGTCAAACACCGAGCCGCTCATTGCTGGTGCGTCTTCTGAATGTTGCAATGCAAGACGCGACTTTCCATGCTTTCTTGCCCTATTCCCTCACTTCCCAATCCAATGAACCCCAGCCAGACAGAAAAATGAGAGAGAAACGGGTTCTTTGGGGCTCAGAGAGTTATTGATTGCCATTCATAGAGGTCGTTCCAGTTCCCGGAATGATTATTAGTGATTGACAAAATAGAACGTCTGTTCTAATATTGAGATCAAATGTTGTGGCATCGGTTTCGGGATTTTTGCCAGGGGAGAGATCATGAAAACCTATCCGTTTTGGGATGACGGAACCAAGAAAAGGCTAATAGAGGCAGCGGGAGAGGTATTTGCCGAGCATGGCTTTCGTGCCGCGACCATAAGGGAGATCTGCAAACGTGCTGGTGCCAGCGTCAGTGCTGTCAACTATCATTTTCACGACAAAGAAGGTCTCTATGATGCGGTGTTCGATTACTCGCACCGTTGGGCGGTCGAGAAGTACCCCCATGATTTGAGTCTGGAGCCGAATCCTACACCGGAAGAACGTCTCCGGGCATTCATCCGAGCTTTTCTGTTAAGAGGACTTGGCGACGGGTTCCCGAACTGGCATGCAAAGCTTTTGGCGCAGGAAACCGCAAACCCAAGCGGGGTCTTGTCAAAGCTGGCGGAAACGGTGATCCGTCCCATGGACGAGTACCTTGAAGGGGTCATCAGGGAACTTCTGGAAAGAGAGGACCCTTCCCGTGACCCAGATGGTCATTCTACCCAGCTCTGCAGGATGAATATAGTCGGGCAATGTATCTTCCAGATACATGTCCGGCAGTTCGCGCCATCTCCCGTCCAGAAGACTCTTGAGCCGAGACAGATTGCAGCCATTGCCGACCAGATATACAGGTTCTCGCTGGGAGGTATTCGAGCGATTGCTGCCGAAGGACAAGCCCGATGAGTACGGTCAATAAATCGGCATCCTGGCTCCTGATGGCCATCCTGGTAACGACATTCACAGGATGTGCCGCGGTTGGGCTTGACTACAAGCGTCCGGACGTACCGGTGTATGAGGATTGGCATACCCGACTGGATGGCAAGGCGAATCCGGAAAGCCTGGCGGAGTGGTGGACAACTTTCAACGACACGAAGCTCACCCATTTGATCGAGCGCGCGGTGAAAGGGAACCTCGATCTAAAGAAAGCATGGGCTCAGGTTCGAGCAGCGCGCGCCCGCAGGGGATTTGCCGAATCCGGTCTCATTCCATCGCTCAGTGGCAGTGACTCCGTCACCTGGACGCATACAATCGACAACGGGGCCGCCAATGTGACAAGCGGTAGTGGCAGCGAGCTCTATTCGGCAAACTTGGATGCATCATGGGAACTGGACGTCTTCGGCGGTGTCCGGCGCTCTGTAGAGGCGGCACAGGGAGACCTTCAAGCAAGTGATGAGAGTTTACGCAACGTTCTTGTCTCGCTTCTTTCAGAGGTCGCCCTGAATTACTTCGATGTCCGGACCTATCAGGACCGACTCGAGGTGGCGGCAAACAACCTAGAGTCGCAAAGCGAAACGTATCAGTTGACCCAGTGGCGCTATCAGGCTGGTTTAGCCGATGAACTGGCGGTTCAGCAGGCCCGCTACAACCTTGAGAGCACGCGTTCCCAGATACCGGTCTTGCGGACCGGCCTGGATGCCGCCATGAACCGCATAGCGGTGCTGCTCGGGGAGCAGCCGGGCGCGGTCCATGATGAACTGGATCATCCGGAGCCAATCCTTGCGCCGGCACTCCAGGTTGCAGTTGGTGTTCCTGCCGACCTCTTGCGTCGTCGGCCCGATGTGCGGCAAGCGGAGCGGGAATTGGCCGCGCAAACTGCAAGGATCGGTGTGGCGACAGCGGATCTCTACCCCAAACTGACTCTCAGCGGCTCCATCGGTCTGGAAACCCTTTCTTTGAAGAATCTGCCTTCCGGGACTGTGGCGTTATCCGGTGGGCCGTCAATTACGTGGGCAATCTTCAAAGGCGGAGCTATTCGCCAGAACATAAAGCTTCAGTCGGCATTGCAGGAGGAGGCCTTGGTCCATTACGAGAGTGTCATTCTCGGTGCACTGGAAGAGGTTGAAAATGCGCTCCGAGCTTATGTCGAGACTCAAGAGCACAGGAAGTCGCTTGGCGATGCTACCCAGGCAGCTCAAAAAACGGCGGAACTGGCACAACAAAAATATCAGGCGGGATTGACTGATTTTACGAGTGTCCTGGATGCCCAGCGTTCCCTTCTATCTCTTCAAGAGCAACTCGCTATAAGCAACGGGAATGTGTCAGCCAATCTGGTACGCGTTTACAAGGCCGTTGGCGGAGGATGGACATCACTTTCAGGCAATCCGGAAACAGATAGATCGTAGCCGGCTTTTTCACGGAGCAACACATGACGTTCAAGCCAAACGAAGAATCCGAAATAGCCAGGGTATTGAGTTTGGGCAAATCAGCCGATAATCCCCCGCGAATTGGGAAATGGGTGATGGCGATTATTCTCCTGGCGGCCACCTCATTTGGTGTCAGTATCTTATTGAAATCATTACGTTCCCATGACGTCGTTCAGTACAAGACTCAGGAAGTGACGCGTCGAGACCTGACTGTGATTGTCACTGCCACCGGGACTCTTCAGCCGACCAATAAGGTGGATGTGAGCAGCGAGCTCTCCGGAATCATCAAGACGGTTGAAGTCGATTACAACAGCAAGGTGAAGTTCGGCCAACCCCTGGCAAGACTCGACACATCCAAGCTCGAAGCGCAGGCAACTCAATCCAGGGCTGCACTGGAATCCTCGCAGGCAAAGGTTCTGCAGGCACAGGCAACCGTCAAGGAAACCCGAAGCAAACTCGCTCAGCTGAAGAAAGTAAAAGAGCTCAGCGGCAACAAGGTTCCGTCTCAAACCGAGATCGACGCGGCAGAAGCGGCACTTGATCGTGCATTGGCTGAAGTCGCCGGTGCCAAGGCCGCTGTTTCCCAGGCTCAAGCCACCCTGGATGCCAATCTGACAGACTTGTCGAAGGCAGTCATAAGATCCCCCGTCAATGGAATTGTCCTGACTCGCAAAGTGGAGCCTGGTCAGACAGTGGCTGCTGCTCTTGATCCGCCCGTGCTGTTCAAGCTGGCGGAGGATTTGACCAAGATGGAGCTTCACGTCGACGTGGACGAGGCCGATGTGGGGCACATCCAGGAAGGTCAGACGGCCACTTTCAGCGTGGCGGCCTATCCAAACCGGACATACGATGCACAAATTGTTCAGGCCCGCTTCGGGTCAACAACAACCTCTGGAGTTGTTACCTATGAAACCGTGCTGAAAGTTGACAACCATGACCTTTCCTTGAGGCCGGGCATGACGGCAACGGCGGACATCGTCGTGAAAAACGTTGAAAAGGCCATGCTGGTTCCGAGTACCGCGCTTCGATATACGCCGCCAGTCCAGCAGGAAAAGAAGTCTTCAAATGGATTGATAAGCACGCTGCTGCCTCATCCACCCATGTCTGGAACTCAACAGCCCGAAGATGCCGCGAGCAATAAACAGCAGCGAGTCTGGACGCTAAGGGACGGGCGGCTCGTAGCCATTCCTGTCACGGTCGGTTCGACAAACGGTGCCATGACCGAAATTCTGGCCGGGGAGATTCAACCTGGGATGGCGGCAGTCGTTGACACCGTGAGCTCGGCGGAGTGAATATGACTTCAAATGTCAACAATCCTCTCATCGAGCTCCAGGGACTTACCAAAGAGTACGGCACAGGCCAGGCGGTCATGCACGCCCTGCGGGGCATCGATCTACGTATCGGCGAAGGGGAGTTCGTGGCGGTAATGGGACCCAGCGGTTCGGGCAAGTCCACCTGCATGAACATTCTGGGTTGTCTGGATACGGCTACGGCAGGAGCCTACAGGTTCAAAGAGGTCGAAGTCAATAGACTGAGCCGTGCCCAGCGAACGCTTTTGCGCCGCTTCTACATTGGTTTTGTTTTTCAGGATTATAACCTTTTAAACCGCACCTCGGCGATGGAGAACGTGGAGCTCCCCCTTATCTATCGCGGCGTTTCCGCCCGTGAGCGGAGGACACGTGCTTTTAACGCACTTGAAACAGTCGGTTTGAAAGGGTGGGAAACTCACACTCCCGGAGAACTATCCGGAGGCCAGCAGCAAAGGGTTGCCATTGCACGAGCAATTGTGACCAAACCAGCGATCTTATTCGCTGATGAGCCCACAGGCAACCTGGATACGGCTCGAAGTCGTGAAATCATGGAACTGCTCACCGGCCTGAATGGCGAACAGGGAGTAACCATAGTCATGGTCACACACGAACCGGATATGGCGGCCTATGCCAACCGCATTGTCCTCTTCAGGGATGGTCTGGTCGAATCGGATAAGTAAAACTTGGGGGTGAAAGCATGCTTTGGAACACGGTCCTCCTGGCTTCACGTGAGATCCGGCGCAATGTGCTGCGCTCGGTCTTGACGATTCTCGGCATTGTCATTGGCGTTTCCGCCGTGATTATAATGGTGACCATAGGTGGGGGAGCCACCGTGCAAGTCAAGCAGCAGATTGCAAGTATGGGCAGCAATCTGCTTATGATCAATCCCGGCAAAAGACTTGGTCCGGGACAATCCACCGGAAATATTCCATTTAAGCGATCCGATGCCGAGGCCATTGCCAGTGACATTGGTTCGTTGTCTGCCGTGGCGGCGACTTCGTCCCAATCCTGCAAGGCTGTCTTCGGAAACCAGAATTGGTCGACCCAGGTGACGGGCAGCGACAATCCCTATTTCACCGTTACGAACAGGTCTATCAAGGCGGGAAGGCAATTCACGGAGAGCGAAGCGCGTAGTGGCGCAGCGGTCTGTATAATCGGGGAAACTGTCGTTAACAAGCTCTTCGGCAGCCAGGATGCCATCGGAGAAAAGATTCGCTTGAATGGCACCAGCAGTTCGAGCACAACCAGTACCGGTAGTTCGGGCAGCAATTCGAGCAGCAGTACAAGCAAAGACAGCAGCGACACAACCAGCGGCAGCGGTACGACCAGCAGTAAGCTCTCCTGTGAGGTGATCGGAATATTGGAGGCTAAAGGACAAAGTACCATGGGCACCGATCAGGATGACATCGTCGTGATCCCACTCAACACCTACCAGAGACGTATTGCAGGGAGTCAGGATGTCGGTTTCATCCAGGTATCGGTTCAGGAAGGCGTGCCGACCGAAAAGGTTCAACAGGATATCTGGCGCCTGCTCCGGGTGCGCCGCCATCTCTCACCGAGTGACGATGATAACTTCAACGTTATGGACATGAAAGAGATTGTCAACATGCTCACCGGAACTACTCAGCTACTCACCGCTCTGCTGAGCGCCGTTGCGGCCGTAAGCCTTCTTGTCGGCGGGATCGGCATTATGAATATCATGCTGGTATCCGTAACCGAGCGCACCCGTGAGATCGGCATCCGTCTTGCCATTGGCGCCCTTGAAAGAGAAGTGCTCATGCAATTCCTTGTTGAGGCGGTAGTCCTTTCTTCTTTCGGGGGATTGATAGGTATTGTGCTGGCTCTTGCCGGGTCGGCCTGGCTGGCGGGAATGCTGCGTGTTCCTTTCGTCTTTAATGCAGGCATTGTGGTCGTTGCGTTCCTATTTTCAGCCACGGTCGGAGTGATATTCGGCTATTTCCCGGCTTTGAAAGCCGCACGTCTGGACCCCATTGAAGCTTTGCGACATGAGTAGGGCGATGAGGCACGACGAGACCTGACTTCCTTCCGGATGCAATCAAACCAACTTTCCGGTGTGAAATCCACCGTCGGAAGGGATCCCAGGTGGTCTTGATCACGGAAAAGCCCTCCAGGAACAAACTGAATCCGTAGTGTGGAAACATCCCTCTGACCCGTCCTACTTGGTTTCAGTCATGGAATGGGGGACGCCCTTAACTTATTAACTTGACGTACATGGCTGCCAGCAAGATGGTCGCCCGGGGAGCCGAGATCTCAAGAATGAAAGAGCTGGGCTTGGATTAACCTGAATCCGTGGCAGAAAAAATGCTAGCGCTCCAATAACTGCGGGGGACATTCTTGGGAAATTGTGCTTCAATAGGCTCGCATGGAATAAAGGCGTGGGGCTTGTCCATCCCGGGCTTCATCTTGGCAAACCGCACATACCGGCGAACCGTCGGTTCGCTCCCTGAATAACCATGCTCGTCCACCAGCTGATTGTAAATCCGATGAGCCGTGTGGCGCTGTTTGGTCGGCTGGCTCTTGTCGTTTTCCAGC
>MNZR01000292.1 GCA_001873705.1 Syntrophobacteraceae bacterium CG2_30_61_12 | reverse complement strand
CGGCAAGCGGGTTATACTGGTTTAGGATCGGATGTTTCATTTTCAAAAGCGGGCAAGATGCCCGCGCTCCCGGGAAAGAGCGCACACGAAATGAAACTTTTTACCCTTAAGCGGTATAACAGTCCCCGATGGTTTGCCCGAGGTTCGGGCACGGTCCTGGCAAAACGACTATACCATGAAGGCTTGAAAGTTTCATTTCCGCGCGGAGACGCAGAGACGCGGAGGTTGATTTCAGTAGTTTTCTCTGCGCTCTCCGCGCCTCCGCGCGAATCCAAAACGTAACTTGTCAAGCTAAACAGGTCTATCTCATCGGCGTGGAATTCGACCGAACCGAGCACAATAGCGTGCGGTTTGATCGGGAGAAGGGGTAGGCGGTATCAAGAAACGATCGGCGAACCGCACGCCCCCACCTCAGCCCATGGTTTCCATATTATACGCAGCAAAAATGGGATCCGCGGTGACGATCCGCAGGTGATGTTTTTGAGCCGTGGCGACAATCATGCGGTCGCACGGATCATGGTGGACGGAGGGCAACTGGGTCGAACGAATACAGATATCCGCATCCAGTGAAAGGACCTGGAGATCGTGATGAGCAACAATCGCGTTGAACCAAGGTAAAGGAAGCATCGGCAGTTCAAGTTTTCCCTTTGCGTGCTTGATGCCGATCTCAAAACCACTGATGGCCGAGACATACACAAACGGCGCCTCGGCCAATTGTTGAAGAGCCTCCGGAGACAATTGTCCACCCCCCTGCGCCAACCAGAGGAGTGCGCATGTATCCAGCAGCATCAGCGTGCCTCCGGCCATTCATCCGGGCATAGGGGCTCCGTTGGATCATACTTGATCCCGATGGCACGCATGATCGGGTGCGGAGTCGTGCGATCCGAGCGCTTGTGGGGAACCAGATCCGCCACGGGCTTGCCATGGCGGCAGATGAAGATCCGCTTCCCGGTCTTTTCAACCTCCGCGAGCAGGGCCGAGAGGGTCGTTTTTGCCTCATGGACATTGACCATCTTCATCGCAGCCTCCGTTTCCACATGCTGGTACTGAATATTAGTCCGATGGACTAACCTTGTCAAACCTTTACCCCCTTTTCAGGGCTCCCCACCGCCCGTCCCGACGGAAACTCTCCGCCTCGCCGCTGCGCACCCCACAATAACCCGATTCACCCGGGCGCAAACGGCATTCGTGAGCGCACAAGGCACAGTGCAGCCCATCCGGGTGCCGCGGCGGCCCCCTCCACCTCACAGCCACAGACGGCGCAAAAAAAACGCGAACCGCCCATTCCACTCCGCCGACCGATCAACATAGCGCTTCCGATCCTTGTAAATCGCCGCTCAGCATCGCCATGGCATTGGAGCATTTCGCATCAAACCGCTTCCCACGAGGAACTGTAACATTTTATAGTGAAGCGGCAAGAGAGCAGCCCGGCGGGCTGGGCCTCGCCGCCAAGCAAGGCGACGGGACCCGGTACGACCCAGCCGCCCCGATCCCGTGCGGCGGCAAAGCGATTGCGCCGGCGGTGGGGACATGCGGGTTCGGGGTCGGGGTCGGAGTCGGTATCGCAATCGGGTTCTGGGTCGATGGCGATAGCGATGGCGATACCGACGTGCGGAGGGATTACCACCAGCGGCATGAGGTATTTTGGGTGGCCGAGCAAGGGATCAAACACCACGCGGAAAAGAGGCGGCGATGAGGCCAGGTTGGTGGTGGTGGCTGAGACAGGGCTTTTTCATCGCCCTCGGCGGGTTTTTCTCGTGGTTCGGGATTCAGGTGCTGGTGGCCGCCTACACCCTGAAGGACCCGTTTTCATTCGTGCTCACCTTCTTCGCCTCGAATCTCATCATCTTGATCAGTCTGACGCTGCTCTTCATTTTCTGCTGGCAGGTCCGGCAGGTGTTGAAAAGGCCGCCGCCGGGCCGGTGACGCCGAATGCGCGGCAGGACCTCGGGAGCAGCAATCGGGGACCCCGGCGTTAGCAGATCCGGGGCAACTGTTCGCCGCGGAGCATATCGATCAGGCGGTGACCGCCGATGCGCGTGCGCAGCATCACCCGCCCGGGGTCGGCCGCCACCACCTCACCGATCCGGCAGGCGGAGCGACCCCGGGGATGCGCCCGCATCACTTCGAGCACCCGTTCGCTTTGCTCGGCCGGCAGCAGCGCCAGCAACTTCCCTTCATTGGCCACGTACAGGGGATCCAGGCCGAGCAGTTCGCAGGCGCCGGCGACATCTTCGCGCACCGGCAGCCAGGCTTCTTCGAGTCGGATGCCGACGCCCGACTGCTGGGCGATTTCATTCAGGGTGGTGGCCACGCCGCCGCGGGTGGGATCGCGCAACACATGGATTTCCGGGCAGGCCGCGAGCATCTCTTGAACCAGTTCATGGAGCGCGGCGGAATCGCTCTGGATTTCGTTTTCCAACTGGAGCCCCTCACGGCGGCAGAGAATGGCCATGCCGTGATCGCCCATGGTGCCGCTGATCAGCACCGTATCGCCGGGCCGGGCGTATTGCCCACCCAGGTTGAGGCCCACCGGCACCAGCCCGACCCCGGCGGTATTGATGAACAGCTTGTCGGCCTTGCCCCTGGGCACCACCTTGGTGTCCCCCGCCACCACCAGGACCCCGGCGGCGCGCGCGGCAGCCCCCATGGAGCGCACGATCCGTTCGAGCAAGGCCAGCGATAGCCCTTCTTCGAGGATAAATCCGGCGGTGAGATACAGCGGCCGGGCGCCGCGCATGGCCAGATCGTTGACGGTGCCGTGCACGGCCAGGCTGCCGATATCGCCACCGGGGAAGATCACCGGATCCACCACGTAGGAATCCGTGGTCAGCGCGATCCGCGATCCGCCCAGTTCCAGCACCGCGCTGTCGTTCAGTTCGTTCAGGTAAGGATTGGCGAAGGCCTCGGCGAACAGGCGCCCCACCAGTTCGTGCATGGCCCGCCCGCCGCTGCCGTGATCCAATTGAATGGTTGGTTCCGCCATGATGGTTTTGCATCCTCCCTGGATTCGTTCATCAGCACTCGGAACCGATCGGTACGGCCGCAACGCTTGAATCGAAGCCCGGTTCAGCCGACCGGATCCTGATGGTAACGGTAGTAGGCGCCGCAGGTGCCTTCACTGGAAACCATGCAGGGCCCCTTGGGATGTTGTGGATCACACACGGTCCGAAACAGGGGGCACTGGGGTGGAGTGAACACGCCGCGCAGCACTTCCCCGCAGCGGCAAGCCGGGTTTTCCCGCACCGCGATGACCGGCATCCGAAAGCGTCTCGCGGCATCGAAGGCCGCCCACCGCTCCCGCACCTGGAGCCCACTCGCCGGGACCCGGCCCAGCCCGCGCCAGGTGACATCGGCCGGTTCAAAGATTGCCGCCATCAGGTCCAGGGCCCGGCCGTTGCCCGCCCAACTGACCCCGCGCCGGTACTGAATTTCCACCTCGGCCCGCCCGCTGCGCCGCTGTTCCACCAGCATGATCAAGCCCTGCAGGATATCGACTGGTTCGAACCCGGTGACCACGCACGGCACCCGGTAACTCGCCGCCACCTGGCGGTAGGCATCGGCGCCGATCACGGTGGTCACGTGCCCGGGACAAATGAAGCCACTCAGACGCAGATCGTCGCTTTCCAGCAGCGCCCGCATCACCGGCGGCAGCAGCTTGTGCACGGAAAAAACGGAAAAATTCTTCAGCCCTTCCCGATCCGCCTGGTGCACGGCGGCGGCCACCGTCGGCGCGGTGGTTTCAAATCCGATACCGATAAAGACCACCTCACGATCCGGATGGTCGCGGGCGATCTGGAGCGCGTCCAGACTCCCGTAGACCATTCGCACATCGGCGCCGCGGGCGCGTTCGGCCTGGAGCGAGGAATGCGAGCCGGGCACCCTGACCAGATCGCCGAAGGTGGTGACGATGGTTTCAGGCCTTTGGGCCAGCCAGATGGCGCGATCGATGTCTTCGTTGGCGGTCACGCACACCGGGCACCCAGGCCCGCTGATCAACCGCAGGTTGGGCGGCAGCAGGCGGCGCAGGCCGGAGCGGAAGATGGCGACCGTGTGGGTACCGCAGATTTCCATAAACCGCATGGTTGCCTGATCGCGGCACAGGTACTCCAGGCGGGCGAGCAGCGTTCGAGCCAGTTCGCCGTCCCGGTATTCATCGAGATATTTCAGGCTCATCGGTCTTTCCCTTGGGTCCGTGCCAGATGCCGGATGCCGAGATAGGCCTGTCCCAATGCGATGCAGGCGTCGTTGGGCGGAACTTCCCGGTGGACCAGGACCTGGAAGCCCAGGCGGTGCAGGGCCGCTTCCAGCCGCTCGGCCAGGTAGGCGTTCTGAAACACCCCGCCACTCAAGGCCGCGGTGTCGATTCCGGTCTGGTCGCGCAGCGCCTGCATCGCTTCCGCCAGCAGATCCACCAGACCGTTGTGGAACCGGGCGGCCATCACCCCAACCGCAACGCCGGCGCGGATATCGGCAATCAATTCGGTCAGTATCGGCAGCGGGTTGATCACCTGAAGACCGTCCACGTGGTCGAGGCGTCCGCGGTAAGCCCCACTTTCAACGGTAATCGCCTGTTCCAGTTCGATTGCCGCCTGGCCTTCGTAATGGATCCGTTCACGCAGTCCGATCAGGGCCGAAACCGCATCGAACAGCCGCCCGCAGGAGGAAGTGAGCGGGCTGTTGATCCCGTTTCGGATCATTTGCACCAGGACGGCGGCGGCGGCGGTCGGCCATCGCGCGAAGAAATCGGGATAGGTTGCGGTCGGGTGCGGCGGATCGAGGGTAACCAGCGCGCTCACCGCCATCCGCCAGGGTTCCCGGATCGCGCGGCTGCCGCCCGGAAGCGGCAGCGGCAGCAACCGGGCCAGGCGCTCGAATTCGGTGCCGGCCGCCGGATCCACCTTGAGCACCTCGCCACCCCAGATGGTGCCGTCGGTGCCGTACCCGGTGCCGTCGAGGGCCAGCCCCAGCACCGGCCGTTCGAACTGGCTCTCGGCCAGCACCGCGGCGATATGCGCATGATGGTGCTGCACCGCCAGGCGCGGCAGCGGCTGGTGTTCGGCCCACTGGCTGCTTAGGTAATCGGGATGGAGATCGTGCACGATCAGTTGCGGCCGGATATCGAACAGGCGCTCCAGGTGTTCGATGGTGAATTCGAAGGCGCGCAAGGTTTCCAGGTTTTCCAGATCGCCGATGTGCTGGCTGAGAAAGGCTTCGCGACCGCGGCTGAGGCATACCGTACTCTTCAGTTCGGCCCCGACCGCCAGCACCGAAGGCCCCCCGTGGGCGAGCAGCACCGGGGCCGGCACGTAGCCGCGAGCGCGCCGCAGCGGCCGGCTCACCCCGCCAACCACCCGCACCACCGAATCGTCGCAGCGGATGTGGATCGGCCGGTCGTGCAGCAGCAGCCAGTCGGCAATCGCCCGCAGACGATCACGGGCCTGATCGTTGTCGGTAACGATCGGTTCATCGCTTTGATTGCCGCTGGTCATCACCAGGGCCCGGCATCGAGAGTCCTCGAACAACAGCCGGTGCAGCGGCGTGTAGGGGAGAAAGGCCCCCAGCGAACGGTTGCCCGGGGCCACCGAAGGCGCAATGGCGGCAGCGGCGGCCGGTTCCGGGCGCCGTTCGAGGAGCACGATCGGTCGCTGCCGACTCAACAGCAGATCCCGTTCCCGGGCATTCACCCGGCAGTGCCGTTGGATTTCCTCGAGGCTTTCGAACATCACGGCAAACGGCTTGTCTTCCCGGATCTTGCGACCGCGCAGGCGCCGCACCGCGGCTTCGTCGGTGGCCGTCGTCGCCAGATGAAAGCCGCCCAGACCGCGCGCCGCCACAATGGCCCCGGCCGTGAGCAGTTCAACCGCCCGGCGGATGGCCAGGTCTTGTTCGGCTTCAATACGGCCGTCGGGTCGTTCCAACCAGACCCGCGGTCCGCACCGCGGACAGGCATTGGGTTGGGCATGGAACCGGCGGTTGCCGGGGTCATCATATTCACGCCGGCACTCGGGGCACAGGGCGAACCCGGCCATGGTGGTCTGATCGCGATCGTAGGGAACGTCGCGAATGATGGTGTAGCGAGGCCCGCAGTTGGTGCAGTTGATGAACGGATAGCGGTAGCGGCGATCGGCGGGGTCCGCCAGTTCGCGCAAGCAATCGTCGCAGGTGCGGACATCCGGGGAAATCAGGGTGCGGCGCTGGGATTCGCGGGTGCTGGCTTCGATGTGAAAGGCAGCGAGCGGCCGGTAAGGGCGTTCGGTGACCTTCACTTCGATGATGCTTGCCAGGGGCGGCGCCTGGCGTTGGAGATCATCGAGAAAGGCCGCCACCGCGGCACCGGGTCCCGCCACTTCCAGTTCGACTCCGCTGGACCGGTTCCGCACCCAACCCTGAAGCCCGCAAGCCGTCGCCAACTGGTGGACCCTGGGGCGGAATCCCACTCCCTGGACGATCCCGCGCACGCTCACCACAACCCGGCGCCAACGCTCACCGGCGGCTAGCCGCGGTTCACCCGCACGCGCGCTATTTCGGTTTCCAGCCATGCGTACCATGCATCCAAACCGGCGCCGCCGCGGCACGACACCTCGAAGATCTGCTGGCGGGGATTGAGTTGTCCGGCGCGTTGGCGGATCTTTTCGAGATCGCAGTCGACGTAGGGCAGTAGATCGATCTTATTGACCAGAAGCACCGAAGAGGTCTGAAACATGAGGGGGTATTTGAGCGGCTTGTCGTCCCCTTCGGCCACGCTCAGGATCATCACCTTGTGGTGTTCGCCCAGATTGAATTCCGCGGGACAGACCAGATTGCCGACGTTTTCAATGACCAGGAGATCCAAACCGTCCAGATCGAGCGCTTCGATCGCTTCCAGCACCATGCCGCCATCGAGATGGCAGGCGCCGTCGGTATTGATCTGCACCGCCTGCACCCCTTTGCGCTGGATTCGTTCGGCATCGTAGGAAGACTGGATGTCCCCCTCGATCACCGCGATGCGGTAGCGGTCGCCGAGGCCGTCGATGGTTTTCTCGAGCAGCGAAGTCTTCCCCGCTCCCGGCGAACTCATCAGGTTCACGGCAAAAATCCCGGCCTGATCGAAAATCGTTCGATTGGCCTTGGCCAGGCGTTCATTGGCCTCGAGGATATTCCTCACCACAGGGACTTTCACTTGACTCATCTTCGTCTCCGGACTCCCCTTCGATGGAAAGCAGCGTCAGTTCGCGCCCGCTGGTCAGATCCAGACCGGCGGGAATCGGACCGCACCGCGGGCAGACGTAAAATTGATTGTCCACTTCAAACCGTTCCTTGCACTCGGGGCAACGCACCACCACCGCCACCATTTCAATGGCCAGAACGGCATCGGCCACAATGGTGTCACGGCTGATCAGCTCGAAGCAAAAGGTGAGCGCGGCCGGCACCACCGCCGCCAGGGCCCCCACCTGGAGCTGGATCCGATTCACCCGGGTGATCCCGTGACGACCGCTTTCATCCAGCACGATCCCGAGCAGGCTTTCGGCAATGGCCATCTCATGCACGACTGGTTTGCTCCTCGGCCGACCACGGCGCCAAAATTCCCCGGAAGACGGACCGCCCGCGGCAGTTGCCCGCGCGACCCGAACGCCACCCCCGGCGAATTCGATCCCGTCGCCCGGGGTCCCGGTCTTCCCCGCAAGGCTGTTGCGGCTTAACACAGCCGCCGGTTCGGGTCAAGAACAGCCCTGGTTGGGTTGGCATGGATCCATGGATTCCCGCACCTTGTGCCGGTTGGGCCCACGTGCTAGAGTGGATTTTTCAAAACGTGAGCCGCCGCTATCACGTCACCACGCACCGCCGGTTTCCGGTTCCGTGGCATCGAGGCGGCCGGAAGACTCTGCAAATTCCCAGTCACCTGGTGAACAGCACCATGTCGACCACCGATCCGCAATTGCGCAGGCGACTCCTGGCCATTGGCCTATCCTTTCTGGTTGGAGCCGGCTTGATGGCAGTCAAATTCCAGGCCTACCGCCTGACCCGGTCCAGCGCCATCCTGTCCGACGCCTTGGAATCGATCATCAATGTGATCGCCAGCGGTTTTGCCTTCGGCAGTATCGTGCTCGCGGCTAAACCGCCGGATTCCGATCACCCGTATGGTCACGGCAAGATCGAATATTTTTCCGCCGGTTTCGAAGGCGCCTTGATCATTCTGGCGGCTGTCGGGATTTTCCACAGCGCCTGGCAGCAATTCCAGCACCCGCGACCGCTCCCTCACCTGGACCTGGGGCTCGCTCTGCTGCTCGCCGCCGGCGCCGTCAACGGGCTGCTGGGCTGGTTTCTGGTGCGCACCGGACGCAGCACCCAATCGCTTGCCCTGATCGCCGACGGCCGGCATGTGTTGACCGATGTGGCCACCTCGGTGGGAGTTCTGATCGGTCTTGTGGCGGTACGCTTTTCCGGCTGGATCTTGCTGGACGGGCTGGTCGCGATGCTGGTCGGCTGCCAGATTCTTTATGCCGGCGGCCATCTGGTCAAGACTTCCTACTCCGGGCTAATGGACGCCAGCGATCCGGAGCTGCTCGAAACCATCGCCGAACTCCTGGACCGCCACCGCCAACCGCTGTGGATCGATATCCACCGGCTTCGCGCTTGGCGTTCCGGCAACCGGGTGCATGCCGATTTCCACCTGATCCTGCCGGCGACCCTGTCGCTCGATAGGGTCCACCGGGAAATCAAGCAACTGGAGGCTATTTTCCACGAACATTTCGGCGGTGCCGCGGAATTGCTCGTTCACGTCGACCCCTGTTCCGACCCCGACTGCCCCATCTGTAGCCTGGCCGCCTGCGCAGACCGCAAGCAAGAACTTACCGGGCTGAAGACCTGGCGCCAGCCGCAGCTCACCGCCGACCGCGAAGTCGATTCCGGCCAATAGCCGGCAGAGCCCGCCATGACTGAGAATGTGCCTGAAATCAACCGGATTCGGCTGGCATCCAACTATCTCGATACCCTCCTTCGCCGCCGCCCCGACTACGCCGCCTGGCTCTGGGACCGTAAGCAGCTCTACCGGCGCTATCCACTCACCGACCTCTATCAGGACCTCCAGGACCAGCTCCGGGCGGCGGATTGCATGGCCGACCTGCCGCGCGTTTTCCGCGAATTCAAACAACGCCACTTTCTCCGGATCGGCGGCCGTGACCTGCTGGGACTCGGCAGCCTGGAAGAAACCACCTCGCAGTTGAGCGATCTCGCCTGCGTGGCACTCCAGGCCGGCCTCGATCTGCTCCGCCGGCGCCCGCGCTGGTGGCTCACCGATAACCAGAGCGCGCTCTGGCAGGCCCACGGTCCGGACTGCCGGCTGGTGGTGATGGGCTTCGGCAAGCTCGGCGGGGACGAACTCAACTATGTTTCCGATGTGGATATCTGCGTGTTCCGGCAGGGACTGGAGTCACCCGCGCCGGCTTCCGCATCGCTCATCCCCCTGATCAGCCGTCTGGCCCAGCAACTGCGGCGGCTGCTGGCTGATTCGGTGGACGGCGATCGGGTGTTCCAGGTGGATTTCCGCCTGCGCCCCGGCGGTAAGGAAGGGGAACTGGTGCCGGCCCTGGAAGCGGCCGCCGAACACTATCTCAATCGCGGCTCGTCATGGGAACGGCAGATGCTGCTCAAGGCCCGACCGGTGGCCGGCGACCGCGCCCTCGGAACGGCTTTGCTGCGCGAACTGCGACCGTTCATCTTCCGCCGCTTCCTGGATTTCCAGGCGATCGATGAACTGCGCGCGATGCGCGACCGGATCCTGATTGAAGCCGGGAGCATGAACCCGATTCAGGGCTTCGATGTGAAGCTGGGCAAGGGCGGCATCCGCGAAATCGAATTCATGGTGCAGGCGTTCCAGCTGATCTACGGCGGCCGCCGACCCCAGCTGGACGAACCGAACACGCTGCGCTGCCTGACCCAATTGCGGCAGTTGGAACTGCTGCCGCCCGAGGTGGTGGCGGAACTGCGCGCCGCCTATACCTTTTTGCGCCGGATCGAACACTGGAATCAGCTGGATCAGAACCGTCAGACCCAGAAGTTGCCCAAAACCGTGGAAGCCAGGCAACGGCTGGCCGTGGCCCTGGGCTACGACGGCGATTACGACGCTCTGGAGGGCCAACTGCAACGGGTATGCAGCCTGGTGCACGAGCACTTTTCCGCTTTGTTCCAGTCTTCATCCGCTGCCGAT
>MNZR01000305.1:34396-36532 GCA_001873705.1 Syntrophobacteraceae bacterium CG2_30_61_12 | reverse complement strand
CCCCCCCTTACCAAACCTTAAGGTCAACATACAAGGTCAGGTTGCGACCAAGGGGAGCTACCTGACACGATCCGGCTACCGCGGCATCACCACACAAGTCAGGGAGCGCCGCGCACACCCTGACCGGTTGTGATACTCCATCTGGTGGCCATTGGGCCGGCTATCGCGATCCCGTGCGGCGCCCATGGGACGAAGCCACCATGTCGAATATCCCAAGTCGGGAAAATCCGATTGAAGCGCCGGGGAGATTGTGCTATTCATTCAGAGTCCGACAAAGCAGGGATTCATGAAGCCTTGGTCGTGCTAGGCGGGGAGTTAGCGGTGCCCTCGACCCGAAATCCGCTTAGCGGGGCTGAATTCCTCTTCGAGGGCTTGGGTGGGATCGGGTCGTCGTAGCTTCGGACGCCGATTGGACACCGCGCAACAGACGAATACGAACCCCGTCAGGTCCGGAAGGAAGCAGCGGTAAGTATTGCGGTCTGTGTCGTGGTCTACTCTAATCAGGGGTCCGCGGGCAGGCGGTTCGGTCCTGACCGGTTCGACAAGAGGTGCACGGCCAAGGATTTTTCCTTCCGCTCCTTCATTCCAGAATTTGACTCACCGCGTTGTAGTGTTCGGCGAAGATCGGTCCCTTACCGGAAAACATGCTGACTCGGCTGAACACGTGCTCGGCCACGGCCGCCCGGGAGGTTGCGGACAGCGCGTTGAATGATTCGAACATCGCCTGATCGGACGGAGAAGCCGCCAGCTGTCGCCACAACTCTTCGGGTCCCACGGGAGTCGCGGCATGATTGGAGAACACCTGATCAAACCGGCTCCGGGCCTCGGTTTCGACCTCCGCCAAACGACTCTTGATCTCCCCCAAGGCGGCCACGAACCCATCGAAATCGGAGCGGGCTTCAATCACCTCGATGGCCCGCCCGGATTCCTTCTCCCGCAGGGTCAGCAGGAACTCCGCCGTTCCGCTTATTCCATTGTCAGGCGATTGAACTTCCAGCACCCATTCGAGATACTCTGCCCTCGTCTTTTTCCGCTCGGCCATTTGTATAAGTCTCCTCAAGTTTGAGCCTGCGAAGCCATGATCATGGCAGCCAATCCTTGCATGGTGATATGCGCCATGATCAGATGGATATCTTCAACTTTTTGGGTATCGCGCGCCGAGGCGAGGAGCGGAATCCGCACCATGGAATGCAACTTGCCGCCCGAAAAACCACATAGCCCGGCGGTGACTCCTTGGTGGCGATTGGCGTACTCGATGGTCTTGAGCACGTTGGGAGAATTCCCGCTGCTGGAGATGCCTATCACCAGATCACCCGGCTCGAAGAAATTTTTCAACTGCTCAACAAAGACATCCTCATAGGCCATGTCATTGGCATAGGCGAGCATCGTCGGGATGCTTTCGCTGAGACAAATGGCCTTGAATCTGCCGCCGGCACATCCGCAACCCTTATTGAGATCCGCCGTCCAATGGGCGGCCGTGGTGGCGCTGCCGCCGTTACCCAGAATAAACAAGCGTCGGTGTTCTCTATAGGCATCAAACATCGCGGTGATCAGCCGCTCCAGTGATGCATGGGGAAATCTTGCCAAGGCGTCTTGCAGTTGTTCGAGATAGTCGCGGGAAAATGCATCCGGCATCATCGCTCTCGTCCTCTCCTCAACGGTGGTTGCAATGGGCGACGGCAAGATGGCCGCCACGGCCTGGAGCAAACCGGCCCCTGCCGGCTGGTGGAAAATCCTTGATTGACAGGATTAACGGGTTGGATGCGTACCCGGTTCAGCGTGCCGATCCGCTGAAAGAACTCGGGTTGTTACCGCCCAAAGTATAACGAATGCGTTGTCGCTTGCCAATGATCAAAGCCGTGCCGAGACTGAACGCCACGATTCGGCGGCAATATTCACCCCCCTGGGAACTCCCGGCCGGCATGAGCGGACCCGCGGGATCGGGTTCTTGGAAACCGTTCACGGCGCCAACATCGAATGAACCGCAAAGACGCCAAAATCCTTTACGGCAATATCATTTTGGGCTAGTGTCCGCATCGACAATCGTTGAAGGCCGGCTACCTTGGTGCATCATTTGCCTTTGCGTTATCGAATGGACTTCATTATTATCAGCGATGGGAATGATTCACCACGGAG
>MNZR01000305.1:23940-34386 GCA_001873705.1 Syntrophobacteraceae bacterium CG2_30_61_12 | reverse complement strand
AGAGCACGGAGGTCACGGAGAAGGCTTCGAAAAGAAAGGGTTTTCTCAGTGTTCTCCGTGAACTCCGTGGTTAATCCTTATTCAAATTGGCCGAAACGATAATAAGGGCCGGAAGGTATTGTGACTCACATGTTTACCGCACTCCGCAACCCCAGATTCTATGTGATGCTGGCGCTCGACGCACTGAATATCGCCGGCGCGGTGGTACTGGCATATCTCATTCGTTTTGAATTCAATATCGCCTCATACCTGCCACAGATTTTCCAGTTCCTGTGCTGGTTCCTGCCGTTGCAACTGGCCTTTCTATTTCTGTTCGGTCTCTACCGGGGCATGTGGCGTTTCGCCGGCATCAACGACCTGTACCGCCTGCTGCAAGCCGTGGTGGCGGGCCTGCTGGTGGCGACGGCAATCATTCTTTACCTATATCGTTTTCAGGGCTATTCCCGAGGCGTGCTGCTGCTGGTCCCCATGCTGGTGTTCCTGTTTTGCGGCGGCGCCCGGCTGAGTATCCGGTTCTTCTACGCCAGGCACAATATCGCGGCCGATGGGAACTTTCTTGCTTGGTTGATGGGCAAGCAGCGCCGGCCGGGGAGCAAGTGCGTTCTGCTGATCGGGGCCGGTGGATCGGGCGAAAAAATGCTCCGAGAGATCCAGGATAACCCGACCCTGGAATACCGGGTGGGGGGTTTTCTGGACGACGATAACAGCAAGCGCGGGCGCACCATCCACGGTGTACCGGTACTCGGGACCCTGGACGACCTCGCCGAGGTGACCGCGCGCTTTCGGATCGATGAGATTTTCATTTGCGCTCCATCCGCCAGCGGCGCGCAAATGCGACGGATTGTCGAGGCCTGCAAGGGTGCCGGACGGCCGTTCAAGACCCTTCCCGCGATCGGCTCCATCATGACCGGCAAGGTCAGCGTCAAGAGCCTGCGCGACGTCGATTACCAGGACCTACTGCGGCGCCCGCCGGTGCGGCTGGATTCCCGGGGAATCCGCTCCTACCTTACGGGACGCCGAATCTTGGTGACCGGCGCGGGTGGCTCGATCGGCTCGGAATTGTGTCGCCAGTTGATCCGGTTCGATCCTGAACAGCTGATCCTGGTGGATGCCGGAGAAGCGAACCTGTATCATATTCAGATGGAAATGCGGCATGAGTTCAAGTTCCAGCGCGAGTGCTGCATTCTGGCGCGGATCCAGGACCGATCGCTCATGGCTCAAGTCTTCGCCGTCCATCGGCCCCAGGTGGTGTTCCACGCCGCCGCCTACAAACACGTGCCGATGCTCGAACGCAATCCCTGGGAAGCGGTGTTCAACAATGTGGTCGGCAGCCGAGTCACGATGGATCTGGCCGCGCGGTTCGGCACCGAAAGATTCGTGCTGGTTTCGACCGACAAGGCGGTGCGCCCGACCAACGTCATGGGCACCAGCAAGCGCATCACCGAACTCATCCTGCAATCCTTCAACGGCTCCGGAACGCGCTTCATGGCGGTCCGGTTCGGCAACGTGATCGGATCATCGGGATCGGTGATTCCCCTGTTTCGAAAACAGATCGAGCAGGGCGGCCCGGTGACGGTAACCGATCCGGAGGTCACCCGCTACTTCATGACCATTCCGGAAGCAGCCCAGTTGATCTTGCAGGCGGGCGCCTTGGGTTCGGGCGGCGAGATCTTCGTGCTGGAAATGGGAACCCCGGTCAAGATCGCGGACCTGGCTCAAGACCTCATCCGCCTCTGCGGGAAGCGTCCCAATGTGGACGTGGACATCATTTTTACCGGCCTCCGCGAGGGGGAGAAAATGTACGAAGAGCTCATCACGATCGGCGAGGATGTGGACCGCACCAGCCATGAAAAAATCATGGTGTTGAAGACTCACCCTGATTTGTTCGATGGCGATCTTGCCCAATTCCGACGGCACCTGGATCACCAACTGGCGGCGCTTTTCAAGACAGCCGCAAGTCATGATGCCGAGGCCATTCGCTGCCGGTTGCATGAAATCGTCCCGGAATATACTCCCCAGGACTCCGTCTGTGTCTTTCCGCAAGCCCAAAATACGGTGCGCAAAGCCGTGTCCTAGGTCGTTCACCCAGGCCCCGCTTGCGCCGAATGTGCCGATGCGTGCCGATGTTCGTCATGTGATCCTCCAGAGCGATGAAAGAAATCACCGATGAAGCAGAATCCGACCCCTACCGTTCCTATCCAGTCCACCGTGTCCGTCTGCCCCCGCGGTGATGCGTTTCCGCTCCCGCTGCCCCGGGATTACCCCGACGAATTCCAACGATTGCAGCGCCTGGTCGAGGAGCAGCGCGCCCTCAACCGGGAAATCGTGGTGGTCATGGGGGTCGGTTTCGTGGGTGCGGTGATGGCTGGAGTGATCGCCGATTCGACGGACCCGAGCAGCGGCCGACCGACCAAGTTCGTGATCGGGATGCAGCGACCCTCCACCCGGTCCTACTGGAAGATCCCTTATCTCAATCGGGGCCAAGCTCCAGTCAAGGCGGAAGACCCCGAAGTGGACCGCCTGATCCGCCGTTGCGTCCTGGAAAAGCAGACGCTCACCGCCACCTTCACCTATGACGCCCTGACCCTGGCCGATGTGGTGGTGGTGGATGTGCAGTGCGACTATCTCAAGAGTTCGCTCGGTAATGTTCGCGAGGGCCGGGCCGACATCGCGGCGCTCGAAGCGAGTCTCAAGGTGATCGGTGACAAGATCCGGCCCGACTGCCTGGTCTTGATCGAAACCACGGTGCCTCCGGGGACCACCGAGTACGTGGCCTACCCGATCATCAAGAAGGCCTTTGAACAGCGTGGGCTGGACGAGGCCGCGCCCCTGCTGGCCCATTCCTTTGAACGGGTCATGCCCGGACGTCACTACGTGGCTTCGATCCGCGACTTCTGGCGGGTGTGCAGCGGGGTCAATGGCGAAGCCCGAAAACGGGTCACGGCGTTCCTTTCCGATGTGCTCAACGTGGCCGAATACCCGCTCACCGTGCTGGATCGGCCGATCGAAAGCGAAACCTGCAAGATCGTTGAAAATTCCTACCGCGCCAGCATCCTGGCCTACTTGCACGAATGGAGCCTGTTCGCCGAACGCAACGGGGTCGATCTGATCAAGGTGATCGAGGCCATTAAGGTGCGCCCGACCCACAGCAATCTGATCTTCCCCGGGCCCGGCATCGGCGGCTACTGCCTGCCCAAGGACGGCGGTCTCGGGGTTTGGGCTTATCAGACCCTGATGGGATTCGAGGACGACATCTTCAAGATCACCCCCCAGGCCATCGATATCAACGACACCCGCGGCCTCCACGTGGTGCAGTTGGTGCGCGACGCCCTGCGCAACATGGGCAAGATCGTTGCCGCCTCACAGATTACGGTTTTGGGCGCGGCGTATCGGGAGGATGTGGGCGACACCCGCTACAGCGGTTCCGAACTGGTGGTGCGCAAACTCACCGAAATGGGGGCCGACGTGGTGGTCCATGACCCCTACGTCGAGCACTGGTGGGAATTGGAAAAGCAGGACGTCTACCCGGCCCCGGGCCATTCCTGGGCACGTTTCTTCCGCAACCAAGACCGACTCGCTGAATTGCGAGTGCACCAGGATTTGAAGCCGGCCCTGAGCGGCGCCGATGCGATCGTGCTGGCGGTGCGCCACGCGCCCTATCTCGCCCTCGACCCCGACCAAGTGCTGGCCATGACCGGTCGCCCGGTGGCCGTGATCGACTGCTTCGGCATGCTGGACGATGCCAAGATCCGGCGTTATTTCGAACTGGGCTGTGAAGTCAAGGGCCTCGGCCGGGGCCATGTGAAACGAATCAAGGACGCCGTGAGAACCGCGACCCGGTGAGGTCGACCGAACTGGAATCAGCCGCGATCCAGTGAGGACTCCAATAACCCTGTAGGTCGGGTTGCGATCACCGGGAGCTACCCGACGGTGCGGCTGAGCTATTATACTGGTTTAGGATCAGATGTTTCATTACCAAAAGCGGGCAAGATGCCCGCGCTCCCGGGAAAGAGCGCACACGAAACGAAACTTTTTACCCTTGACCGGTATAACCACGAAGAGCTCGAAGGATATGGAGCGGATCGACTCTCTAGAAAATGGCATTCGTGTCATTCGTGGTTAATGATTCCTTGGTTGCGGCCAGTGGCTGCGCTGTGAACTCCGTGGTTAATCCTTATTCAAATTGGCCGAAACGATGATAAGGGCCAATGCATTCAATCGGCCCTAGGGGCGACCGGCCGGTCACCCCTGCACGCGCATGGGCCGCGAACCGTGGTGCGCCAAGGTGGCTCGCGCTCCATGAAATGAGAGCATCCAGCCGAGACGACGCTCATTGCCTTGTTCCAAGAAAGTCGTGAACAACCATGCCGCGCACGAGTCAGTCGGTTGCGGGCCAGTGTCATCGAGAATCAATGGGAAGGACCTCGGGATTTCTCCCTTCGGTCGAGGTGACGGAAGCGCAATTTCAACCCGAGCCGTGTGCGCGGCATGGACACGATCATTTCAGAAATCTGAAAAACCTTCCTCCTCGTTGAACGGAATGACTTCCTCCGGGCGCACCACCGCTGCCTTGCCGGCCTTCTTGACCGGGGCCGGCACCTGCTTGCCGTTGCCCCGCCGCGGCGCTCGCGATACCGATACGGGTCGGCTCCGGCCCTCGGCTTTGCGCGTTCTTACGTTGGCTTCGAGCACCTGGATGCCGACGATCGCCTGCAGTTCGCTGACGAATTCCTTCATGTGTTCGGCCTGGGAATTCATTTCATTCGAGGCCGACGCGGTTTCTTCGGCGTGGGCTGCGTTTTGCTGCACCACCTTATCGAGATTGGCCACGGCGCCGTTGATCTGATCGATGCCCTGGGCCTGTTCCTGACTGGCGGCGGCGATTTCAGCCACCAGTCCACCGATCTTTCCGGCCCCCGTTTCAACCTTCTCGAAGGCCTGGTTGGCGTGCCCCACCATATTCGAACAATCCGCCACCTTTTTCACCGTGTCCTCGATGATCGCCGCCGTATTGCGCGCGGCTTCGGCGGCCCGCATGGCGAGGTTCCTCACTTCATCGGCGACCACCGCGAAACCGGCCCCGGCTTCCCCGGCCCGAGCCGCTTCCACCGCCGCGTTGAGAGCCAGCAAATTGGTCTGAAAAGCGATTTCGTCGATGGTCTTGATGATCTTCTGGGTTTCTTCGCTGGCGCTGGAAATGGCCTGGATGGCATGGGTCAGTTCGTTCATGGATTGATTGGCTTCGCCGACGTCCTTGGCCGATTCCTTAACGATGCCGTTGGCCTGGTTGGCATTGTTGGCATTCTGTCGGGTCATGGAAGCGGTTTCCTCGAGGGCGGAAGACGTTTCCTCGATAGCCGCGGCCTGTTCCGAGGACCCCTCAGCCAGCGACTGACTGGCGGCCGAAATCTGGCTGGCGGACGCCGCTACCTGTTCGGCCCCGCTGCTCATACCGGATGCCACCGTGTAGATCGGTTTGGTGATGGAACGGATGATGAGCCAGGTGAAGGCCGAACCAATCACGGCCACCAGCGCGAAAACAATCAGAAAAGCAAGGCGCACCTGGTTCGCTTCCGCCACCACGTCGTCCACATAAATGCCGGAGCCCACGACCCAGCCCCAGGGCTTGAACAGTTTCACATAGGAAATCTTCGGTACCGGCTTGTCGGCACCCGGTTTGGGCCATAAGTAATCGACGAAGCCGGCGCCGCTGTCCTTGCATACCCGGACGAATTCCTCGAACAGATGCTTGCCGTTGGGGTCCTTGAAATCGCTCAGGTTTTTGCCGTCCAGTTCGGGCTTGAACGGGTGCATCACCATGACCGGGGCCAGGTCATTGATCCAAAAATATTCCTTTTCTTCGTAGCGCAGTTGCTTGACCCGTTCGATCGCCTGGCGTTTCGCTTCCTCGGTCGTCAGCCCGCCGGATTTGGCCGCCTCCTCGTACTGGCTCAAGACCGAATAGGCCACATCCACCAGGTGGCGCGTGGCCAGCCGCTTTTCATCCATGATTCGGCTTTCCAGCTTGACCGAGGACCAGACCAGGACCAGGACCAAGGTCAGCAAAGCTCCCAGGCCAAGGCCCATTAGTTTAGTGGACAATTTGAACCGCGAAGACCCTCTGCTGCTTTTCATGACTCTTCTCCCCCTTTGTGTCGCTTGTTGCCGATGCCGATACCCCACGCTGTTTACCAATCGGCACAACCGAGCATGAGCTTTAGTACAACATCGGGATATTCGACCTAGCGACCTTGCCATGCGGGTATCGCACGGGAACGCGGCAGCCGGCCCAATGGCCACCAGAGAGAGCATCACAACCGGTCAGGGTGCGCGCGGCGCTTCCTGACTTCCGTGGAGAGGCTTCATGGGCAAGATCGTCAGGGTGCTCCCCTTGGTCGCAACCCGACCTACCCTAAACTGGTATAGGATGCTCAAGCTCCGAGCGCAAACGGCCGATTCCAGAGAGTGAAGCATGCGCGCGAGTTGAGTTGACGAGTTGGTACGCCAGGTGCCTAGGGCGTTTGTCCGCGCCCCACCTGCGGCGGCCCGGTGCTCGCACGCTGAACGCTAGCAGTACCGAACCCTAGTGAAGCCAACCGGTGGAGGGAGTTTCCGGATGAACCGCGGGCGGAACCCGACTTCTGTCGCCAATGTTTTCGACAGCCCGGAAAAGATTCCAGTGCGGGCACTGATCTTGGTCCCGGTCGGTATTTGCTTTCTGCTCATGCTGGCTGTCCTTGTATTCATTTCCTGGCATTTCCAGGGTCCCGTCGATCCTCCTCGCTTCGCGGCCTCGACGCGGCAACCGGTTGAAGTCCAGGGCGAGATCCCCAAGACCGATCGCGACTGGCTGGTGAATCCCTCGGAAGGACTTGATTCGGGTCCGATTCACCCGGGAGGGTGGGCGTCCGGAGATCGATACCTTCACCCCCTGTTCGCCGCGGTGGTCGGCATGGGGGTATTGCTTGTTCTCTTTCTGCGCCGGGTGATCGTCGGTCTGGAACGGCGCATGGGCGAACAGACCCACCTGCGGGGCGAAGCATCCGCCGGCGATCGGCGGTTGGAGGAACGACTCACCGCAACCCTTCGCTCGATCGGCGACGGGGTCATCAATCTTGATCCGCAAGGCCGCATCACGGCCATGAATCCAGTGGCGGAAGCGCTCACCGGCTGGAGCCTGGAAGAAGCCGCCGGTCGGGACCTGGAACAGGTGATTATAGCCGATGGTGCCGGTATCCGGGAGAACGGCGGGCCGCCGGGCACCCACCCGGCCGGGGTGGCTTCGGATCAGGATGCCTGGTCCGGCGATCCGCGGGTTATCCTGGCGAAAGACGGCACCGAGCGCCAGGTGACGGCGCAACTGACGCCGATCGCCGATCGCGACGGCAACCGGATCGGGTCGGTGCTGGTCCTGACCGATCTCAGCCGCCAACTGCGGATGCGCGAGGAACTGGTCCGGGCCAAAACCGAAGCGGACGAAATGGAAGAGCAACTGGAACAGGCCATCGAACGGGCCAACCGGATGGCGGTGGAAGCCGAGGTGGCGAACATGGCCAAGAGCGAATTTCTGGCCAACATGAGCCATGAAATCCGCACGCCCATGAACGGCATTCTGGGCATGGCCGGGCTGCTTCTGGACAGCCCCCTGACTTCCGAACAGCGCAAGTATGCCGAAATCGTTCGTTCCAGTGGCGAAACCCTGCTGGCCCTGATCAATGATATCCTCGATTTCTCCAAGATCGAAGCCGGTAGGATGGAACTCGAAACGATCGATTTCGATCTCCGCCGGGTGCTGGAAGACACCGCGGAACTGCTCGCCACCCGCAGCGCCGAAAAGGGCCTGGAACTGACTTCCCTGGTGCACCCGAACGTCCCTTCGGGACTCAAGGGTGATCCCGGGCGGCTGCGCCAGATCCTGGTGAACCTGATCGGCAATGCCATCAAGTTCACCGATCACGGGGAAATCACCGTCCGGGCGGAGCTGCGCGAGGCCGCGGCGGATCGGGTCGGCATTCGCATTGGGGTGACCGACACCGGCGTGGGCATTCCCAAGCATCGCCTGAAGGCGGTGTTTTCGCCCTTTGTCCAGGCGGACGGTTCCACCACTAGAAAGTACGGCGGCACCGGGCTGGGTCTGTCCATTTCCAAGCAACTGGTGGAATTGATGGGAGGCGTTCTGGAAGTGACCAGTGAACCGGGACGGGGCTCGACTTTCGCTTTCACCGCCTGGTTCGAACTTCAGGACCAGCCGGCGGACGCCGGGTCGACCGGTGCCGCCCCCGATCTCGGCGGGGTCCGAGTGCTGGTGCTCACCCCGCACCCGGCCAGCCGCGCCTTTTTCATGACTCATCTGGAATCCTGGGGCTGCCGCGTGGAAGCCGTCGATCCAGCCGCCGCGATCGTCACCCTGCTGGATCGAGCCGCCCAAGACCAGGATCCATTTCATGTGGTGGTGCTGGATGACAGTGTGGCGGCCGGTCCCCTGGGAAGGTCCTTGACGGATTGGGCTCGCCGGTCCGATTCCTGCCGCCCAGGTTGGGTGCTGCTGAAGCCGCTGGTGCGCCACACCAAGTGCCCCGACCCGGACCTGGGCCCGCGCCTGCCGACCCTGAGCAAACCCATCCGGGAAGCAAGCTTAAGAAAATGCCTGGCCCAGGCACTCGGTCTGCTGCCCCTGGACTCCCCGCTCACCGCTTCGCCGGCCTCATCCTCGGGGCCGGCCGCACAGCCGGAACCGTCGGAATCGCCGCCGTCGCCCCAGTGTTCTCAAGCGCGGTTGCTGGTGGCCGAGGACAACCCGGTCAACCAGATGGTGGCTCTGACCTTCCTGAAAAAACTGGGCTACCGGGCGGATGTGGCCAAGGACGGTCTGGAAGCGGTGAGCAAATTCCAGCAGGAACCCTACGATCTGATCCTGATGGATTGCCAGATGCCGGAGCTGGACGGCTTTGAGGCGACCCGCCGGATCCGTTCGCTGGCGCCTCCAAGCCGCGGTCCCGACATCCCGATCATCGCCATGACCGCCAACGCCATGCAGGGCGATCGGCTGCGCTGCCTGGAAGCGGGCATGAACGATTACCTGAGCAAACCGGTGGAACGCGCCAAGCTGGCGGCCCTGCTCGACCAATGGCTGAACCGGGAACAGGCGGCCTAGCGCAACGGCACGTGCTGCTGGCGGCAGTGCGTTTCATGGCTGACGAAAATCATCGCCGCACACAGGATCAGCCAGACCAGGATCGGAATGAAACCCGCTTGGTAAGCCTGCAGGTCGTAGCTTCGGACTCCGTTCACCAGGGTCCCCTGCCAGTGGCGGTCGAGCACCCAACCGATCAGCGGCTGCAAAATCATCGGACCGGCCATGACCCCCATGTTACTGACCCCGGACACGGTGCCGGCCAGTTCCGGCGGCACCGATTCCTTAACGAATGCGAAGGTGATGATCAGCGATCCGGAAAAGAATCCGGCCGTCACCAGGATCACCACGAACCAGGCCAGCGGCAGTTCAGGCCAGTACAAAGCCGCGGCCCAGCCGAGGGTCGCCGCCAGGATGGCGGCGAGATACGGCCACCGACGCCGACCGATCCGGTCGGAAAGCGCTCCCAGAATCGGTCCGCCCAGCGCCCAGGCCACCATCACCGCCGAAGTGATGGCGGCGCTACGGGCCTGGTCGAGGCCGAAGCGTACGGTGAGATAAGGAACGCCCCAGAGGCCGCAGAAGGCCAGCACCGAACCGGCCAGGGCGCCGGGCGCGAGAGTCAGCAGCCAGGTGTTGCGATATCTCAGGACCCGGCCGAGACCGGCCGCGATTCGCATAAAGGAACTGCCGGGAGTGGAGTGAACCGGGGGCGCGTAGGATCGGTAGCCCCGTTCCGAGGGGTCGTTTCGCACCGCGAGCCAGATGCCCACGGCCAGACCGAAGCTGGCCAGACCCAGCAGGCCCATGACCGGGCGCCAGCCGAATCGCTCCAGCAGGAAGCGCAACGGCACCCCGGCCGAAACCGCGCCGGCTACCCCGGCGAGCAGAGCGATCCCGCTCACCGTGGAAAAGAAGCGGGGCGGAAACCAGTGGATCGAGAGCTTGAGCAGGGTCACCCAGGCCACCGCCACCGAACCACCGATCAGCAGCCGTCCCAGATTGGCCAGGTAATGGTTGGGCGCGGTTGCGAACAGAAGGGTTCCCAGGGTGGCCACCAGAGCGCCGGCGGTCAGCAGCTTGCGGGCTCCCCAATGGTCCGCCAGGATCCCGGTGGGAATCTGCATGGCGACGTAGCTGTAGAAATAGAAGGCGGAAAAATGGCCAAGAGCGGTGGCGTCCAGGTGAAAATCGGCCATCAGGTGGTCGGTCATCACCGCCGGCGCCACCCGTTGATAAAAGCCGGTGAAATAGAACAGCGCGCCCAGTCCCCAAACGGTCCAGGACAATCGCAGTGGTGGGTAGGGCGCAAC
>MNZR01000305.1:13270-23857 GCA_001873705.1 Syntrophobacteraceae bacterium CG2_30_61_12 | reverse complement strand
CGTCAAGTCCGGATGCGGCAACCGGGAGAACCGGGCATTGACAACGGGGGCGCGACTTTCCTTGCCGAACGGATCGGGCCGCGCGCTGATATTTCGTGGCGGGCTGCCACTGTTATACCGGTTAAGGGTAAAAAGTTTCGTTTCGTGTGCGCTCTTTCCCGGGAGCGCGGGCATCTTGCCCGCTTTTCGCAATGAAACATCTGATCCAAAACCAGGTTATGCTATCATCACCATGGTTGGAGATTCTTTGGCGCTGCCCTGCGAGCCTCCCTGAGTTCAACCGTGCTCATCGAGAAGGTGCGGCAGTCCGCGAACGAAGCCATCGAGGAACAGCAACCAGGTGCCATCGGTTGCGGTTCGATCAGTGGGAACACCAGTTTTTTCACAGTATAATAGGAGGTTACGAACATGAAAAAGTCCGTTTTGAGGGCGTTGGTGTTGACTTTGGTTTGCTGCCAATGGGTGATCCCGGCGCCGCTGCGGGCGGCGGCCGAACGCCGCATGCTGGTCGAGGTGGAACTGCGCCAGGCCGGGGATGTCAATGCATTGCAGCAACTCGGTCTGGACATCGCCGGTCGGGTTGGTCCGGACCGGTTGCAACTCATTGCCTCAGCCGACGAACTGGCCGCGCTCAGGCAGGCGGGCTGGTCGGTTAAGGTGTTGGAAACCGATCTGGTCAGTCGCTTCGCGCGAACGATCAACACCGACGGCGCGCTCGATGGCTATCACACCTATGCGGAAATGCTGGCGGAAATGCAGCAGATTGCAGCGGCCTATCCAAACCTGGTGAAGCTTGTGGATATTGGGGATTCCTGGGAAAAGACCCAGGGCCTGGCCGATCGCGATATCTGGGCCTTGAAGATTTCCGATCAGCCGGAAGTGGACGATCCCAACAAGCCCGATGTCTTGATCATGGGCTGTCATCACGCTCGGGAACTGATCACCGTGGAGATCCCCCTGGCCATTGCGGCTTTTCTCACCCAGAACCATGCCTCTGATCGCGCCGCCCGGGCCCTGGTGAACGGGCGGGAAATCTGGATCGTTCCCATGGTCAACCCGGACGGCCACGTCTATGTGGAAACCACCGATCCCATGTGGCGCAAAAACCGCAACAACAATGGCTTTACCGTGCCGCTGCTGCAAGGGGTGGACATCAATCGCAACTATGGCTACATGTGGGGCTATGATCGGGAAGGATCGAGTGTCCTGCCGATGAGCGAAGACTACCGCGGCAGCGGCCCCTTTTCCGAACCGGAAACCCAGGCCATCCGGGATTTGGTGGAAGCGCATAACTTCACCTTCAGTCTGTCGTATCACAGCTACGGCAACTATTTCCTGTTCCCCTGGGACTACCATGCCGAGGACACCCCGGACGATGCCGTGTTCAATCTGCTGGGCCGGATCTACAGCTTCTGGAACGGCTACGTTTACGGCAACGTTGCGGACGGCTTGATGTATGTGACCAACGGCGACAGCGACGACTGGATGTACGGCGAACAAACCACCAAGGATAAGGTGTTCGGGGTGACCGTCGAGGTGGGAGATGAATTCCAGCCGCCGAGCGACCAAATTCCCGCCCTGGTGAACGAAAACCTGACCCCGGCCCTGATGATGATCGCCATGGCCGGATGGCTCATGCCTTAAGCTCCGTAACCTTCCTTATTCCCAGCCTATTTATATGAAAATGAGATACTATGACAATTGTTCCAAACGGTTGGGTGAGATCCAAGCGGGGAGTGAAATCGTAGGTCGGGTTGCGACCAGCGGGAGCTACCCGACACCACGCTCCGGCAACGCATCCCAATCCGCGGCCATCCACCGGATCGTCAGGGAGTGCTACGCACACCCTGACTTACTGGCAGCCTAACCCTGGCAGCCCTGGATGCTTCATTGTAACCGTCCCCGGTCATGGGGGTAGCGGGAATCCAGAAATGAGCGCCGGTCTGGATTCCAGTTCAAACATTGCGGGAACGACGGGGATAATGAACGGCATGCAAGAAATCCCGAACCCCTATTTGTCGCCCAGCACCCAGGACTGTTGGAAACTTGCGTGGTGAGGTGCATGCGCCATGATTCTGGCGGTCACTCAGCCCTATTTCGCTCCCTTCCGCGGGTTTTTCCAGAAGGCCCGGCGGGCGGACGTGCTGGTGATTCTGGATGACGTTCAGTTTCCGCTGGGCACCACTTGGATCAGCCGCAACCGGTTCAAAAACGACCAGGGCACCCTCTGGTTGACCGTCCCGGTGTGGAAGAAGGGACTGGGATTGCAGAACATTTCCCAGGTCCGGATCTGCCACCAGGGCAACTGGCGAAGGAAGTTCCGGGATAGCCTGAACACGGCCTATCGCCACGCACCCTACCTGCACGATCACCTCGATGGGTTGACCGACCGGCTGGGCGCGGAACGCCTGATCGACCTGAACCTGTGGATCATTGGTCACGTGCTGAGTTGTCTCGCAATCGACACCCGACTGGTGCTGCTTTCCGAACTCGGCCTTGAACAGCGCGGCCAGGGGCTGCTGTTGGAACTGTGCCGGCGCCTGGGGGCGACCACCTTTCTGGCTCAGGCTTCGGCGCGCAAATACCTGGAGCCGAACGCTTTTCATGAAATGGGCGTGGATTTTTCCACGTTCAACGTGACCACCCCGGTCTATCCGCAGCTCTGGGGGGATTTTATCGGCAACCTGTCGATTTTCGACCTGCTTTTCAACTGCGGGCCAAAAGCCGCCGACCTGTTCATGGGGCGGGGCTGATTGGGGGCATGGGGGCGCGCGCAATTGCGACAGGCGGCCCCGAGCCCACATCCCATCGACCTCCCGGTGACGGTTCGGTGGCGCCATTTGTCCCGGAGGGGTGTCGGTAGTGTCTCTGCGAAGCTATACCAGTTGAGGATAAGATCTTTCATTTTCAATGGCGGGCAAGATGCCCGCGCTCCCAGGAAAGAGCTCACGCGAAATGAAGGTTTTTAGCCTTAACAAGTATAGCTCGCGCGTTCATCGATTGCACTGGTGGGAATACGTTCGGTGTTACCCGGATCAGACCGCTGATTGCCGAATTCAAGCACGACCACCACACAGGGTAAAGTCGCATGAAATGAAGTACCCGCCGCGGATCGGCGAGCGCTACAATCACCCGCCAGCGGAAGAACAATGGGGACAATCTCATCACTCTTTTGTCCGGTGAACCGTGGCTTCCGAAGGATGAACACAAATGACAATCGAGCACGGGAAACAAACACCGCCATTGGCTGTTCTGGTATTTCGCCTGCGCGCCCTGGTCCTTGCCCTCGGCGAGTCGGCCTCCCCCGCCTGGTGGAAAACCGCATTCATGAATGAAACCGGGCTGAGATTTCTGGAGCGTCTCTATCCACGCACGTCTCTTCAAGCCGCGGTTCACGCCGCCGGGAAGGCGGCTTCCGACGTTCATGATCGGGTGGTCGGACGGTTCGGCGTTTATCACCTTTTCAGGTTGCCGGAATCCCTGGAAACCGAAATGAATCGGATGCTTCCCGATTCGGATCAGGGCTTCGGTTCGGCATTACGCGCCGCCCTCGGGCAACCGGACAAATTGATGGAATTGCTCTCCCCGCTTTGCCGCGGGCTCAGAATCGAGGTCCCGCCCGGAGCGCGGCGGAGCGGAACCGAAAAGGACCTGATGACCAATGCGGGCTTCGCGAAAACGGCCGCGGCCTACCACCACGCCTTCGCTCGGGGGAAGCCCGGCTTCCCGTATTTCACCGCCGAGTCGGCCGGAGATCGCCAATGACCCTGGTGAAGGGCAAGGACACCCATCGCAAGTATTCGACCGCGATCAGCAAGGGTGCCGGAATGATCGAAGAAACCCGGCGTCTCCTTGGCCACTGGCGGCCGGATGAGCCTCTTGATGATTTTGCGCGCAGGGTTCAGGAACAAGGCTTGCTCGGTAATGCCACCGCGTACAGGACTCGCGACCTCGTTAGAAGAGTGTTCGCCCCGCGCCTCCTGAGACCGAGCGATAAACCCGCGCGGATGCTCCAGCGGGTGATCGCATCAGGATTGCCGGGTCGTGTGTTCACCGAACTCCTGTTCGTGTTTGCGGCGCGTCGGGACCCGTTGGTCTATGATTTCACGGTCCACGAGTATTGGCCCGCCGTCCGAAGCGGAAGTCCCGTCCTGGACCCGAACGCGATGCTATCCTTCCTGTCCGAAGCCCACTACGACGGGCGGTTGGACAAGCAATGGTCGGAAAAGGTGTCGATGCGGGTCGCACGCAGCGTGCTAGCTATCCTGCGGGACGTGGGATTCCTTCGTGCGTTGTGTCGGGGCCGCAGGGAGATCGTCGATTACCGCATGTCGGACGAAGGCGCGGTGATACTGGCCCGGGAACTCAATGAAGCGGGCGTGACGGATTCCTCCCTCTGTGATCATCCCGACTGGGGGCTGTTCGGCATGACGCCCTCCGAAGTCGTGGAGCGCCTGGACCAAATCGGTGAACACCGAGGGGTGATCGTGCAGCGCGCCGGCTCGGTCGTGCATTTCACCTGGGTCGTCGGATCCATTGAGGAGTTGATCGATGTCCTCACTCGATAACGCTTTCGACGAATTGATCGACAAGATCCGCGACCCGGACGCCCTCAATCCGGCAAAAAGCGATCCGGTCTTCTATTTCGCCTATCCCCCGGAATTGATGCTCGATCTGAAAAAGCATCTGCCGCGATGGACATCCAAGATAAGGGAAGCGGGCTTTGAAGTCCGCCGCGTTTCCCTTGCGGACATCCTCTGGGACACGGTGGACAAATCCGGGAGATGGGACATTTGGCTTGAATTGGAAGCCGATGCCGAGGCGGACCAGATCAATGAAGCCGTCCGCGACGTCCTCCGCCAGGGGAACACCCTGGTCAACCGGGTGGCGGAAATTATCGAGTCGACTCCGGAAGGTACCGTCGTGCTGCTCACCGAGGCGGAACTCCTTCATCCCTATTTCCGCACCCGGACCATCGAGAGCCGGTTGCACGATAAGGTCAAAACGCCCACGGTGATTTTCTACCCCGGCAGACGGTCCGGCCAATACGGACTTCATTTCCTCGATTTCTACCCGGTCGACGGCAACTACCGGTCGACGCTGCTTGGAGGGCTTTGATGAGCGGAACGATTCGACAGGTATTTTCGCCCCGACGTCCCATCGACCGGACCATCGAAAAGGTCATCGACTATTACGCCCAGGAGGAGGCGCGGGTCGCCAAGGCGGTCGCCGCCCTGCAGCCCGTGGAAACCTTTCCCCGCACGGCGGAAAACATCGCCGCCTTGCTTTACAGAAAAGTCGGCTCGCCCGCGCTTCTCGACCAGGTTCGGGAAGCGCTGAGCAAACTCACCTCCCAAAAGGAATGCGGCCTTATCGAGGACCCGCAGGCGGGCGGGTATGTATTCCTGAGCGATGCCGTCAAGCCGATCCGCGACAAGCGCAACGGCTACGCGCCGACCTCAGGCGAAGCGATGAGGGCGCGGATCGACGTCCTCAAACAGGGTACCGCCGACCATTCATTATTCCGGGTGCAGCCCGCCGCCAGGCTGGAAAACATCAAGGAAGTCAGGGCGGCGGTCAAACTCGGCCGGACGCCCGTCGTAGGCGCTTCCGAGGATGTGGAACTCCGTTTGGAGTTCGTCGAGCCCGCCTTATGGGACGGCAAGCGGAACGAGTTCCTGATCGCCTGCAACACCCAGTTGGAGTTGAAGAACACGGTGGTCCTGCTGGTGAAGAACGACGACACCGTCGAGGAACTGCTGCCGGAGATCGTGCGCTCGGACAAGGTGCTCGGCGATGTCGATGAGCGCTCCGCCGACCACGTGGTGGCCCAATATCTGCGCGCCGAAAGACGGGCTGCCGAGCGCTGCCGGGAGCGGACGGCCGCCGCCATGGACAAGGCGATGTTGGAAGGCGTTTTCATCTTCCGCGGCAAACCGACCCCAGTCCGCGAGGCCGGTGAGACCCTGGACGCCGCCGTGCGCACCATCCTCTCCGCCGCCGTCAAGGAGGTCTTCCCCCATTTTCATCTGGCCCCGGTCCGGCCGTCCACGGACGCGGCCGCGAAATTCCTCGGCGTCGAGCGCATGGACCGCATCACCAAGGACCTCGACCCCCTCGGCCTTGTGGTCAAGAGTAAGGGCGCGCCCCGAGTGGACACTGCGTCCCCGGTGCTCGCGGAAGTGCTCAGGGTGTTCCGGACCAAGACCGCCGAGGCGGGCTCCGGAAGGCTCCAGGGTTCCTATCTTCAGGACTTGTTCTCAGCTCCTCCCTACGGCTGGACCAAGGACACCGTGCGATACCTTTTCGCTGCATTGCTGCGGGCGGGCGAAATCGAATTACACGTGCCCGGTGCGGGCGGACCGGTGCACACCGCCGGGCCGCAGACCGTGGATGCGGTCAAAAGCACGGTCTCGTTCAACAGGATCGGCGCATCGTCCCGTGACGCCAAACTGCCCCCCGAAGCCTTGGACCGGGCCGCGCGGCGTCTGGAAACCCTGTTCGGAGACGAAGTTCTGCCGCTGGAAGACCACATCAGCCGCTCCGTGCGACTGCACGTCCCCGACCTTTTGGAAAAGCTCGGATCGCTGCCCGATCGGCTGCGCCTGCTGAGTCTCCCCGGCGGCGGACTTGGATTCGTGGCTGGCGGGCATCCGGGAGAAGCTGGCCGGTCTGTTGAAATCGAACAAGCGGATACGGATTACGGGGCGAGGATGAGTCTCGGCCAGGAAGGTAAAAATATGGAAAAACCAGGAGCCGGTATGCGGATGAAAACAATTGCATTCGAGGTTCCGGAAGGGGTTCTCGCCAGCCTGCGCTACAATACGGACCAGTTCGGGAGACAACTGCGACTTGCCGCGGCGGTCAAATGGTATGAACAGGGCATGCTCAGCCAGGGACGCGCCGCTGATATCGCTGGTGTTTCTCGCGCCGAGTTCATTGACGCCCTTGGTCGCTTCGGCGTTACACCCTTCCAGGTCAATACGGAAGAATTAATCCAAGAGGCTGTCGATGACTGACATTTGGGTCTTAAATGCATCGCCGATGATCGTTCTGGGTAAAATCGGCCGGATGGAACTTCTTTTGGACGAAAATAGAAAAGTATTGGTGCCCGATGCCGTAGCGGAAGAAATCGGCAATGGACCGCTGAATGATCCAGCGCGGCAGGCTCTGGCAGATGGATGGAACAATGGATCTGTCGCGGTGACGAATGATCCTGCGGTTATCGAATGGGGTCTGGGGAAACAGCGGTTCTTTCCCTGGCGCAGGAAATGGGGGCCATCGCCGTGGTGGATGACCGGGCGGCGCGGACTGCGGCGGGAATTCTGGGGATTCGCGTAATAGGGACTCTCGGTGTGATCCTGCGTGCCCGCCTGAAAAACCGGATTCCCTCTACCGTGGATGTGATCATGGCATTGCGGCTGGCTGGACTGCACCTTAGCGATGAGGTCATCCGGGCTGCATTATCCCGGACCACGGGTGAAATCTGGCCGGTCTGTTGAAATCGAACAAGCGGATACGGATCAAGGGGCGCTGATGCGTTTCGACAAGGACACACGAAATCTGCTGGCGAAGACCATCGCCGCGTGCCGGCGTCGGCTGATCGAGGACGTCACCGACCAGCTCCGCGGCGTTTTCGGCCTGCACCCGGACGGCACGGTGCTGCCGCTCGACAAACTGACGCACCTGTCGCCCGATCAAAACTCGGCGGCCCGCCGCTTGCGCGATCTTCTCGACCACTACACCGTCGGTGCCGCGGGAAAGGATTCGGACCGTCGCAAGGCGGCCTACGAGCGGATGGTCCTTGAGATATCCTTCACCGTCCTCAACCGGTTGGCCGCGCTGCGCCTGTGCGAGGAACGCGGCCTGGTCGTCGAATGCGTCCGCCAGGGAACGACTTCGGCCGGTTTCCAGATGTTCGAGCGTATCTCCGGCGGAGCCCTTGGAGGACGATACGACACCTACCGCGTCTTTCTGGAGTGCATGTTCGACGAACTCGCCGGCGATCTGGGCGTGCTGTTCGACCGGATGACGGCGCAGTCGGCGGTGTTCCCCTCCGAGCGGTGCATGGAAGAGGGTCGCCGCGAACCTCAAGAATGCGGAACTCTTCGTGGTGCGGACCCAGGACCCGGACGCCGTGGCTGAAAACCTCGGAGCCTGGCGGGCCAGGAGGTACCTCTCGGATGTGATCGGAGATATCGCGACAGCGGTCCGCTGGGTCGTGTCTCAAGGGTACGACCAAGTATTGATCAGCGCCGACCACGGCCACATGATGTTGCCGGAGATCCCCCCGGGCGACGTGGTCCAAGCACCCCCCGGCGACTGGTTGGAGAACAAACGGCGCTGCCGTCTTGGTGCGGGGCTTTCGGGTGCCGCCGGAACCGTTACCCTGAAAGCCGGCCATGTGGGGATTCAAGGCGATGTGGGGGAGATCTGCCTGCCCATCGGGTTTCGGGTGTTTTCGGACGGCGAGGGCTATTTCCACGGCGGCCTGAGTCTGCAAGAAGCCGTGGTGCCGGTGGTCTTGTTTCGGGCCGGGCGCGGCAAACGGGACCCGGTGGGGAAGCCCGAGATCGATATCCGCTACCGTTCGGAGAAGTTCACCAGCCGGGTTATCGGGCTGAACATCCTTTATGCCGTAAAGCAGATACGCACCTCGGGCGACCCGCCGATTTCCGTTCGCATCGAAGCGTATGACGGCACCGGTGTGAAAGCGAAAATCGTGGGTGAAGCCGCCGATTGCGAGGCGCGGGACGAGAAAACCCGCGAAGTGAGCCTGCATGCGAACAAAGAAACGCCCGTGCCGGTATTGATCGATCCGGATTTCGACGGAGCGGAAATCGAAATCCGCCTGAGCGATCCCCGGACCCGTCTGGTGTGGGCCAAGCGCAAGCTGAAAAACGCCATGATCGCGTAGTAGGCAGAGGGCAGAGGGCGGAAGGCAGAGGGCGGAAAACGGATTTTGTACTGCCTACCGCCTACTGCCTACCGCCTACCGCCTACCGCCTACCGCATACTGGAGGAGACATGCAGCAGGACGATCTGGACAAGAAAGCAACGGGCCTGTTCGCCGGGAAGGTAGTGCGGAAGGACCTGCCGCACCAGATCAAAGGCGGCGAGAACGTACCGTCCTATGTGCTCGAGTACCTTCTGGGCAAGTACCGCGCCTCGGACAACGACGAGGAAATCCGCATCGGGGTGGATGCCGTCAAGGAAACCCTGACGACGAATTACTTCCGCCACGACGAGGCGAACAAGGCTCAGTCCATGGTCGAACGGAAAGGCAGGCATCGGTTCATCGACCGTGTCGAGGTCCGCTTCCTCTTCAGTTATCTGCAGAGCGTCAAGGATAAGCTTGGGCTCACCCAGATGCTGGCGCAGAAAGACATCCATGCCGAAGCCGTGGACCTCGCCGGCGGCCGCATCGGCTGCCCTTGCGGTGTGGCGTTCTTCACCGCCATCATCTCCGCGGTACGCAACCGTCATGTGCAGGCCGGTACGGTGATCCTCGGCGACCTGACTATCCAAGGAAACATCAAGGGTCCGGCTTCGATCACCGAACCCCTGCAATTGGCGCTGGAATCCGGGGCCGTTCGGGCTCTGGTCCCTGTTTCCAATAAGACGCAGTTCGCAGGGCTGCCGGAAAACGTGATCGAGCGTCTGGACGTGGTGTTTTACGGCGACGTCGACCGGGCGGTCTTGAAAACGCTGGCAATGTAATGGAAACGTCCAAGAACAACCCGGCCGGTTAACCGCACTTCGGAGTCCTCCGTGTCTCCGTGGTGAGAGCTATACGCTGGCAATTCCAAGATCGGTTTCCAGGCCGGTCACTCAGGCCTGAATGTCCGCGATATGGAAGCTGAACGGGCCGCGGCCCAGGTCCTCCAGGTACAGTTCCAGGGTTTTGCTGATTGAAGAAAAAGCCAACTCCCGCCAGGGGATTGCGTGACTTTCGAACAACCGGACTTCCAGGCTTTCCTTACCGGGGACCCAGGGACCGTCCTCGAGTTCGGCCAGAAACATGAAATACACCTGGCTGATGGAAGCGATGTTGAGGATGGCGAAGGGCTGCAGGTCACGCACCACGGCCCCGGCTTCTTCCAGGGCTTCCCGCGCGGCCCCCTGCTGAACCGTTTCCTGGTTTTCCAGGTAACCGGCGGGCAGGGTCCAATGACCGTAGCGGGGTTCAATCGCCCGGCGGCAGAGCAGGATCCGGTCGCGCCAGCGCGGAATGCAACCGACCACCATCTTGGGATTTTCATAGTGGACCGTGCCGCAGCGCTCGCAGACAAAGCGCGGCCGGTCGTCGCCGCTGGGGATGCGCAGGCTCACGGAGGCGCCGCAGTCGCTGCAATAGTTCATGGGTTGGTGTCTCCCCGCCGGCAGCTCGTGCCGATGGCGGTCCATTGCGTCATGGGGGCGCGAAACGAGAGGGCCATGAAGCATCGCGCCTCCGCTGCCTCCTTCCCTTATGCCCGCGATCGGCTCCACCGAGCAATGATTTTCCGATGGATCGCGGCTAATTCAGAGCGAACTCGGGCGCCTGGGGCCTGAAGTGAACCGCGCCGGCGGGGGGCGCGTCGGTCT
>MNZR01000305.1:5099-13249 GCA_001873705.1 Syntrophobacteraceae bacterium CG2_30_61_12 | reverse complement strand
GATCCCCCGGCCTGATCGGCCTGCGGCCAAGGCTTTTCAAGTGCTCCGTGCTGGTGTACAAAAGCTCGGGGGCCAGGTTCGGGGCGGTGATCCATCTCAGGCCGAGGCCCGGTCCGAAAACCAGCATGGAGTCAGCGACAGCAGGAGGCAAGGGTGGACTACGAGGTGATCATCATCGGGGCCGGTCCGGCGGGGATATTCGCGGCACTCGAATTGGCGCGGTTACGGGCGGGCCGGGTGCTGCTGCTGGAACGGGGGAAAAACCTCAAGGAGCGCTGCCAGCGGACCGGCGACGATGTCCTGTGCGGATGGGGTGGGGCCGGTGCCTTCAGCGACGGCAAGCTGACGCTTTCTCCGGAAGTCGGCGGGCATCTGGGGGAATTGATCGCACCCGACCAGTTGCTCACCTTGTTGGAGCAAACCGATCGGATCTATGTCGCCCACGGGGCGCCCGATCGGATTTACGGCGAATTCACCCCGCGGATGGAAGAGCTGGGCAACCGCGCCCGCCGCGCCGATCTGGAACTGATCCCGATGCGGATCCGCCACATCGGCACGGAAAATTGCCCGATTGTCCTCGACCGTCTGCGCCAGGCCTTGGAAGGCCGGGTCGAAATGCGTTCCGGCTGCCCGGCCGAACAGATCTTGACCGAAGGCAGCCGCGTCACCGGGGTTCGCCTGAGTGACGGCACCGAACTCCATTGCCGGCAGGTGATCGCCGCTCCGGGTCGCTCCGGGGCCGGCTGGATGAAGCAGCAGGCGGATCGCCTGGGCCTCAAGAGCAAGGCCAGCCCGGTCGATATCGGAGTGCGCGTGGAACTGCCGGCGGTGGTGTTCAAGGACATCACCGATGCCGCCTACGAATCCAAGCTGATTCACTATTCCAAGACCTTTGACGACAAGGTCCGGACCTTCTGCATGAACCCCTACGGCGAGGTGGTGACCGAACGGGCCAACGGGCTGATCACGGTGAACGGCCACAGTTATGCGGGAAAAAAGAGCGCCAACACCAACTTCGCGGTGCTGGTGAGCAGTGCCTTCACGGAACCCTTCGATGACCCCATCGCCTATGGGCTCTACATCGCCCGCCTCGCCAATCTGCTGGGCAAGGGGGCGATCGTGCAGCGCCTGGGCGATCTGCTGAGCGGCCGCCGCAGCACCCGGGAACGGATGGCCAAATGCCTGACCCGTCCGACCCTGACCGATGCCACTCCGGGGGACCTCAGCTTCGTGTTTCCGTTCCGCCACCTGCAGAGCATCATTGAAATGCTGGCAGCCCTGGAAGTTTTGGCCCCAGGCGTTTATTCCCGGCACACCCTGCTCTATGGAGTGGAAGTGAAGTTCTATTCGAACCGGATCGCGGTGAGTTCGGAACTGGAAACGGAGATTTCCGGCCTGTTTGCCATCGGTGACGGCGCCGGCATCACCCGCGGACTGCTGCAGGCGTCCGCCAGCGGTCTGCTGGCGGCGCGGGCGGCAGCCGGGCGCTTACAGTGATACGCCGGCGCTGCCATACTGGTTTAGGATCAGATGTTTCATTTTCAAAAGCGGGCAAGATGCCCGCGCTCCCGGGAAAAACACACACGAAATGAAACTTTTTACCCTCAACCGGTAACCATGCCGCCCCTGGGTCATGGTTCAACGGCGACCGTCGAGCGGTCCTGGCGAGCGGTGAACGATGGCACGGCTGACCGGGATGGTCAAACTACCTTAGCTTCGGTGTTCTGCTCGGAGCGCGGTGTTGAACTCTTGGCCGCTTTGTAGTGCTTTTTCAACCGCACCGTGTCCGCCATCAGCGGCTGCTTTTCAGGAATACCGTATTTCTTCCGATAGCTGGCCGGAGTCAGGTCGTGGCTGCGCAAATGGGTGTGGGTCAGGTGGCGGAATTGCTTGTGGCACTCCAGACAGATCACCCGGTCTTCACGGATCGAAGCGCTCGGATCGGTCACCGTGACCCGGCTCCCGCGCTTGCTTCGCCCGCCGGTCTTAGGCTCGAGCGCTGGTGCCACCACGACTTCCTGTTCACTGATGCGTTTCAGCGAAGCAAACACCTGGCTCAGGTTATGTTCCAGCTCATCAAGCGTCATGGAGGTATTGGTTGCCATGGCCGAGATGATTTCAGCGGCCAGTTCCGTCAAAGTCTTTGCCATCGGATGGGTTCCTTTCCAGTGCATGATTAAATCCATTCAAAACTGCTTAAATATAAATTTACCCATCGGGATTGGCAAGCTCTGCTTAAAAATATTTTGATATAACGGATAAATGAAATCATGACTCAGGCCGGTTAGACTCCCCGCCCGTATATTTCCCGGGACGATCCCTTGCCCAGCACCGGAAACGGCGACAGCGCCGGTGTTTCCGTGCCGCTTGACCGGGTGCTCGCCGCCACCCGGTTCACTCCCGATGCCCCACCGGAGGCAGACGCCAGCATTCAGACGGGCGTCCGGTACCCCGGGATTTCGCGCGATCAGTTGGCGGTGGGGGTCCTATCATCAAAAATGCGCAGGGGCCGTTCGGTCCTGTAGTTGGGATTCGGGGCGGTGGTGAAAAAGGCGGGCGGGTTCCAGGCCTTGGCATCTTCTCCCAGGGAAAATTCGGCTGTGAATTCGGCAAGTTCGGCCAGGGTCATGGCCCAAAAGGGGACCCCGTCGGCGGTTCGGCGGAGTTTGATCTGAACGTATTCCCCAGTCTTGACCTTAGCGCCGATGAAGATCTTCCGCTGATCGATTTCGGTGAACACGCCCATGCATTTCACTTGGTCGCCCGGTTTCAACCCAATGGCGGTGAGGTCCACAAAAGCCTTCGGGCCCAATTGCACTTCGATCAGCCGGTGGTCGCGGTCTCTCACCCTGAGCGCGATTCCAACCGCCATGCCCGGAAGCGGCACCACTTCCACCACATCTTCGATGGTGCCCTTGAAGAAATCGTAACGATCGGGTTGGTAGAGTTTCTGGTAGGGCGAATCCATCTCCCAGCCGGTCAGATTCGGCCTGGCTTGGGCTTGGGCGGAGGCTGTGCTGAAAATGGTTGAACCGAGCACCAGCAGGCTCAGAACGGTTTTGGCAGAGGCGTGTTTCATGGCGGTGAGTCCTCGAAGGTTAATGCATCTTGTCCCCGGTAGCCGGACGCTTCCAGCTATTTACCCACGACCGCCGTCGGTTGCAAGCAAAAGCCGGTAGTCGTTCGAATTCCGGCGGGGAACCTGGCGTCGGCCGGGAAATCCGTCCTCGGATCCGATTCGGTAAGGGTGGCTCCGCTCTCGTCATGATGTTGATCAGCCTTGAACAAAGGGGGGCATCCGCGATAGACCATCGCAACGACGCTGAATTGGTGGAGGCTGGTTGATGCGCACCTTGATCATCACCGAAAAACCATCGGTGGCCAGGGATTTTGCCGTCGCCCTGGGCGCCCGTCGCCATCCCGGCGGCTGGTTGGAAGGCCCGAATGTGGTTATCACCTGGGCGGTGGGGCATCTGCTGGAGCTGTTCGAACCCCATGACTACGATCCGAAGTGGCGCAAATGGGGGTTCGCAACGCTTCCGATCCGGCCCGCTGATTTCCGCTACAAACCGATACCGGGGACCGCGAAACAACTGGAGTTGGTGCAGTCACTGGTCAAGGACAGCGGATTTGACCGCCTGGTGATCGCCACCGACGCCGGCCGCGAAGGCGAGGTGATCGCCCGCACCGTGCTGCTTTCCGCCGACTTCAGTGATTTCAACCGGGCCTACCGGTTCTGGACCAGTCAGGCCCTGACTCCGGCCGTGGTCCGGGACGGCCTCGACCAGCTCCAGCCGGCCGCCGCCTACGACCGCTTGTGGCATGCCGGCCAGGCCCGCCAGATTGCCGACTGGCTGGTGGGGATCAATGGCTCCCGGGGAGCATCGCTGCGCCTGGGGGACCTGTTTTCCGTCGGCCGGGTGCAGACCGCGGTGCTGGCCCTGCTGGTGGATCGACTCCGGGAACGCGAAAGCTTTGAACCGGTTCCGTATTGGCTGCTGCGGGCCGGGTTCAAGCATGATCGGGGCCAGTGGTGGGGCACCTGGTTCGGCCCCGATGGCAATCGCATCGCTACCCAGAGCGAGGCGGAGCAACTGGCCGAGCGGCTGCGTGGTCAGCCGGCGGCAGTGGTGGAGCTGAAAAAGCAGGTGCGTCGCCAGCCGCCGCCGCCACTGTTTTCGCTCACCGATTTGCAGCGCGCGGCCAACCAAAAATATGGTTTTTCCGCCAAACAGACCCTGGACCTCGCTCAGACCCTGTATGAACAAAAAAAGTGTCTGTCCTACCCGCGGACCGATTCCCGGGTGCTCGGCAGTAAGAATGTGGAACTCGTGGCCGGGATCGTTGCCGCCCTCAGCCCCAACTACCCGGATTGGTTCGCCGGGATCGATCCGGCACTGATCGCGGCATCGAATAAACGGGTGTTCAACGACGCCCGGTTGACCGACCATCACGCTCTGATTCCACTGGCTCCACTGCCTGGGGGCTGCACCTCCGAGCAGGAAAAAATCTACCGGCTGGTGACCAGACGGTTTGCCGCCGCTTTCCATCCGGACCACCAGTTTGAGCAGACCGACATCATCACCCAGGTGCTGGAAGAACGCTTTCGGACCACCGGTAAGAGGGTGCTCAAACCCGGCTGGCAGGCGGTTTATGAAGTGGATGAAAAAGCGGATAAGGATTCCGACGAACCAGCTGAGTCCGGCCTGCCGCAGCTCCAACGCGGCGACCGGGCGGTTACCGAAGCCTGCACCACGCAGCGCAAGATGACCAAACCGTCCCCGGCCTATACCGATGCCCTGCTGCTTCAGGACATGACCAATCCCGCCCGCTACGTGGAAGAAAAGGCTCTGAAGCAGGTGTATCGAGGCGATGTCGGCCTGGGGACTCAGGCCACTCGGGCCCAGATCATCGAAACCCTGCTGCAACGCCGCTATGCCCGCCGTGAGCAAAAGCTCCTTTTGGCCACCGCCAAGGGCTGTCAGTTGATCGACACGCTCCGGCGGATGCCCACGGCCGGCCGGCTCACTTCACCGGAAGCCACCGCCCGTTGGGAACAGCAACTGGACGAAATCTCCCGCGGGCAGGGGGCCAGGGATTCGTTCCTGAGTGAGATCCAATCATTCGTGGGCCGGCTGGTGGATGAACTGCGCCAGACCCCGCTCGGCGCCGGAGTCGTGCCGGAGTTCGGTCGCTGCCCCTGGTGCGGCGCCGCGGTGATCGAGGGCCGCAAGGGCTACGGCTGTTCCAACTGGAGAAAACGCGACGGTCAGTGCCGGTTCGTGGTCTGGAAGGAATACGAAGGTTGCCAGGTGACGCCGGAAGCGGTGCGCCGCCTGCTCAAGCAGGGCCAAACGGGGCCGCTCAGCCGCGGCGCCGCAAGCGCCGGCGAACCGAACGCCCGCGGCCGTCTCAAACTGGTCAAGGCGCCCTCCGGCGAGCGCCAGGTGGTGTTCGAACGGGGCGCGACGGATTGATCCGGCTCATTGCGCGCGCGCGTGATTTGGTGCACTGTTTACCGGCGGAGATTATTCGTGGTTTCTTCCCCGCCTTTCGGCATGACGCCGTGGGGATTCGGCGGTACAATGAAACCGGGTGAAGCCATCGATTGGCTCTCAATCTGACTGAAGCCCGGCGGGTCGTGGAACCTCATCGATGGCCGGGAAAGGTTGCGGTGATGAAGGAAATTTGGGTGAAAGCGGACCCCTGGGACCAGGATCTGGTGACCGCCGCATTGGAAGCTGGGGCCGATGCGGTGATGGTCCCCGCCGATCAGGTGGAGGCGGTGCGGCAATTGGGCCGGATCACCACCGTCGCCGCCGGCGGTGATCTCCAATGGCAACGGGACATCGAGCAAGTGACGGTGCGCGCCGCCGCGGACGAAGACCAGGTGATCCGGCTGGCCGCAAGCGGGATGCGGGTGTTGGTGAAGACCCCGGATTGGACCATCATCCCGTTGGAAAACCTGGTGGCCCAAACGGACAACATTTGGGTCGAGGCGGAAAGCCTCGACCAGGCGCGGACCGCGGCCGGGATCCTGGAGCGGGGAGTGGCCGGCGTGATCCTCACCAGCCGCGATCCCGAGGACATTCGCGCCACCTTGAGCGCGCTCAAAAACGAGGGGGTGCTGCTGCCGCTGGTGCCGCTCGAAGTGGTTCGGATCCGCGCCCTCGGGATCGGCGATCGGGTCTGCGTCGATACGTGCAGCCTGATGACGAGCGGGGAAGGCTGCCTGGTGGGCAACAGCAGTCAGGGCTTGTTCCTGATGCAGGCGGAAAGCCTCGACAACCCGTACGTCGCGCCGCGGCCCTTCCGGGTCAATGCCGGTCCGGTCCATGCCTACATCCTCACCCCCGGCGGCCGCACCCGGTATCTGGCCGAACTGGCCGCCGGGGATCAGGTGCTGGGGGTGGCCGCCGGGGGCCGTGCCCTCCCGCTCACGGTCGGGCGGATCAAAATCGAACGGCGGCCGCTGCTGTTGATTGAAGCCAGGGGGCCGTTGGGCCCGGTCGCCACCATCTGTCAGAATGCGGAAACCATCCGGCTGGTGCAGCCGGGCGGCGAAGCGGTTTCAGTGGTGCGGGTGCGGTCGGGCGATCCGGTTTTGGGTCTGGTGGAGCAAGCCGGACGGCACTTTGGCCACCGAGTGCTCGAATCCATTCTGGAAAAATGACTCAGACGGTCCCGTTGCCGATAGTTCCTGGTGGGCAGCGCTGGAGCTGGATTTTACGGAGAGGAGTGGGAGCATGACAGCCATGGACAGTAAGAAAGGGATTATCGGGATCCTCACCGGGGGCGGCGATGTGCCGGGGCTCAATCCGGCCATTCGGGCCATCACCATTCGCGCGATCCGGGAGGGGTTCAAGGTCATCGGCATCCGCCGGGGCTGGGAGGGGTTGATCAGCCTGGATCGGTCCAAACCCGTGGAAGAGCAGGACCACTGTCTGGTGTTGGACGAACTGATGGTCAATCGCATGGGCCGCACCGGCGGCACCTTCCTCCATTCGTCGCGAACCAATCCCGGGCGCGTCAAGGTGGACCAGGTACCGGGTCCGCTCCAGGAAAAATACTCCGCGCCGGTCAATGATCTGAGCGCCGAGGTGCGGCAGAACATCGATTACCTGGGGCTCGATTACCTGATTCCCATCGGCGGCGATGATACCCTGAGCTATGCGGTCGATCTCCATCACGCCGGGATGAAGGTGGTGGCGATTCCCAAAACGATGGACAACGATGTGCCGGGCACCGACTACTGTATCGGCTTCAGCACCTGTGTCACCCGAACCATTGAGCTGACTCACCGACTGCGCACCCCGGCCGGTTCTCACGAACGGTTCCTGGTGGTGGAAGTGTTCGGCCGCTATGCCGGGTTCACCGCGCTGCTGCCGACCATGGCCGGCGCCGCCAACCGCTGCGTGATCCCCGAATACCGGTTCGACATCCAGCGCCTCACCGAACTCCTGGTCGCCGATCGTGACAAGAACCCCAGCAGCTATTCGGTGGTGCTGGTATCGGAAGGGGCGGTGTTCGAGGGCGATGAGATGGTGTTCGAGAACGCCGAATGCGACGCTTACGGCCACAAGAAGCTCGGCGGGATCGGCGATCTGGTGTCGGAGAGGCTCAAGGAACTGTCGCCAAAATTCAACAATGGCCGCAAAATTCAGACGATCAACCAGCGCCTGGGCTATCTGGTCCGGTCCGGCGATCCGGATGCGATCGACGCCATCGTCCCCATGGCCTTCGGCAATCTGGCCCTCAACCTGATCCTGCAGGGCCGGTCCGGGCGCCTGGTGAGTCTGCGTAACGGCCGCTACGATAACGTGCCGCTGGAGGTGGTCACCAGCTACAAGAAGAAAGTGGATGTCGACCGCTTTTACGATACCAATCGCTATCGGCCGCTCTACAAGAATTTCGCGGACAAACCGCTGCTGGTCATGACCAGCGGCTACTGAGCAGAAAGCCGGCCTGGCGAACCACGCCGGATGCGGCCGGTGGGCCACGGTTCGGAGCCATGGCGACGGTGGTGCAACGCTCGCCGTGGCACGCGCGACTGGGAATCGGGGGGAAAGCGGCCGTGAAAAAGAGCGCAAGGGGGGGGCCGACAGATCCTGGTTCCCGTGGATTTGGCCCGAGCCATGGTTGGGGCGCGG
>MNZR01000305.1:0-5093 GCA_001873705.1 Syntrophobacteraceae bacterium CG2_30_61_12 | reverse complement strand
GACCGCGCCCTTCAGCGTGACCGAAGGTCATCCTCAAGTTACCCTTGCCCATGCGGGGAGGAACACCGCGCCTTCCATCGGAATCGGTATCGGGATCGATAGCGATACCGATACCGATACCGACATTGACATCGACGGGATCGAGCGTCGATTCCCGTGGGGGGAAGGTCGGAGTGGCGGTTGGAGCGAGCGGCCGAGCGCGGGCATCGCCGACCCCGATCGGGTTGCATGTTGCAACCTCACGGTCAAAAATTATGTTTCACAAGCTCAGGTCGATGTGCTAAACAGGATGCGCATTCAATTGGGGGAGCGGGATCTCATCGGCCATGGGTGATTTCAAGAAAAGGCGGGACGCGATCGAGTACCTGACCCTGGTCAGCCAACTCGGGCTGACCATGGTGGGAAGCATCCTGTTGTGCTTTGCCTTGGGCTATTTCCTCGATCGCTGGTTGCACGCCCATGGACTGGTGCTGGTGGTTTTCATCTTGCTTGGGGTGGCGGGCGGCGCGGTGACGGTTTACCGGGCCATCGACAACCTGCCGAAGGACTGATCAGAGGTGATCGGGTGATCGCAGCGAACACCTTGGGGGAGCACCACAAGCTGCAGCGACGATTGTCCCAGCGGACGTTTACCTTTGTGGTGATGGTTGCGCTGCTGCTGTTCGCATTAGGCTACAAGGAAGTGGCGCGTGGCTTGGTGCTGGGGGCAAGCTTCAGCGTGCTGAATTTCATGCTGCTGGCTCAGGCGCTTGGCCGTCAGTTGGGTCACGGTAGGCGCCGCGCCACCGTGATCGCGTTTGCTTCCATCGGGGTCCGGTTCGCCGTTCTGGCTATTCCTCTGATCGTGGCGCTGCGTTTGGAGGCTTTCGATTTCTGGTGGACGGTGGTGGGGCTTTTCTGCATTCCCGCGGCGATTCTGGTTGATCATGGTCTGGCCGGGCGCAGGCTGTTTTGGAGGGGATGAGCGGGAGTCCTACAATGACAAAAAGGATTTCGGGACGGACCGCGGGAGCTGAATACCGGACACCGCGGCGGCTATGGGCTCCGAGAGCGTAAGCAGAGGTCGAGATATGGAAGGTTTGGGCGAGGTTGCGACTTGGGAAATGGATATGGCGGGATGGCACCTGGTCTTCAACGCGACCACCATCATGATGACGCTCGTTATCGTGGCGTTGCTGTTGTTATTCGGCTGGCAGGCGGCGCGCAAGCGTGCCCCGGTGCCGAATCTGTTCCAGGTGGTGGGGGAGTTGTTCGTGGTGACCTTCTGGGGACTGACCCGGGACGCTCTGGATGAGAAATTGGCTAAGAAATACTTCCCCTTGATTTGTTCCCTGTTCATGTTCTTGGTGCTGAGCAACTGGATCGGGATCATCCCCTGGATGGAAGAGCCCACTAAAGACCTCAACACCACCCTCGGCCTCGGTATCATGGGCTTTTTTATCGCCCACTTTTGCGGCATCCAGGCGAAGGGCCTGAAGGCTTATGTCAAACAGTACTTTGAACCCATGTTTTTCATGATGCCGCTCAATGTTATCGGTGAGATCGCCAAGGTGGTTTCCATCTCCTTTCGTCTTTACGGTAATATCATGGGCGGGTCGATCATCATCCTGGTGGTGACCTACCTGGTTTATGGGCTGCTTTTGCCTCCCTTCCTGAACGCGTTTTTCGGTTTGTTCGTGGGGACCGTGCAGGCATTTGTGTTCACGATGCTGACCTTGGTGTACATTTCTGTTCAGGTGAGATGATATGACGTGGGAAAACTTTGAGATGATCAGGGCCGGGGCGGTTCTCGGCGCCGGGTTCTCGGTCGGCTTCGCGGCGATCGGAGCGGCCGTGGGCGAGGGCTACGCGGCGGGTAAAGCCAGCCAAACCCTGGCCTATCGCCCTGAACTCAGCGGCGATGTGCTGAAGACCATGCTGGTTGGCCAGGCGGTGGCGGAAACGGCCGGTATTTTTGGCCTGGTGATCGCCATGTTGCTGCTATTCACCCCGAACGCCGCCCAGCCGACCATTGCCGCCTGGGCGTTTCTGGGGGCCGGCCTGGCGATGGGGCTGTCGGCCATCGGCTGTGGTATCGGGGCCGGGCTTCCGGCCGGCAGCGCCTGTCTGGGGATCGGCCGCCAGCCGTCGGCCAGTGCCCAGCTCACCACCTTGATGCTGATCGGTGCCGGGGTCGCTCAGTCAACGGCCATTTACGGCTTTTTGATCGCTCTGTTGCTGTTGTTCAAGAAGCTGCCCGATGTCGTTTCCATGCCCGGCATCTGCGCTCTGGTTGGAGCCGGCCTGGCGATGGGTTTCGGCGCCATAGGACCCGGCATCGGCGAGGGTATCGCGGCCGAGAATGCGGTCTATCAGGTGGCTCGCAACCCGGAAAATGGCACCCTGCTGACGCGAACCATGTTGGTCGGTCAGGCGGTGGCCGAATCCACCGGGATCTATTCCTTAGTGATTGCGCTGTTGTTGATTTTGGGGACCTAGCAATTTCATTCAGACCATCGGAAAAGAGAGGGAATCAAGTCATGGACATGTCGGGAGCTGATTTCGTTCGTGGGATGGCGTTGTTGGGAGCAGGGATTGCCATGGGGCTCGGGGCGATCGGGCCGGGAGTCGGTGAAGGGTATGCCGCCGGCAAGGCCTGCGAGGCAGTCGGTCGCAAGCCGGAGGAAGCGGGCCTCTTGACCCGAACCATGCTGGTCGGCCAGGCGGTCTCCGAATCGACCGGTATTTACTCGCTGGTCGTCGCTCTGCTGCTGATGTTCGTGGTCAAGTAACGAAGGCCTCAGCCGGGAAAATGTTATGATCAGCCTAAATGCAACCATCGTCGTTCAGGTGACGCTGTTTCTGCTGCTCCTTTATGCGCTCAATCGCATCATGATCCAGCCGCTGCACCGAGTGGTGCTGGAGCGCGAGGAATTGATCGCGCGCAAGAAGGCAGAGCTGGTCGTCGCTCACCGAAGCCTGGAGCAGATCGAGCAGGACTACCGGAAGCGTTTGAGGCGAGCGGAAGCGGAAGCCCGAACGGTCCAGGGCCGAATTCACGAAGAAGCCAGCGGCAAGGCTGAACAAGTAATTCGTACGGCTCAGGAGCAAGTGACGGTGTTGCGCCGTAAAGTCCGGGAGCAAGTGGCGCAGGAACTGGAGAAGGCGCGGCGCGAGCTGAAAAAGCAGGCGGAAGTGCTGTCTTTCGAGATCACCCAAAAGGTGGTCGGGCGGCGCGTGTGAAGCGCCTGAGGAGTTCAAAAATGCCCTATCGACATGCAGTGGCGGCTCTCATCGGGTTCCTCGGCGTGGGTCTCGCGACTGCGGCCTGGGCCGCCGCCGATACCGTTTTCGGGGTCCCCAGGCATTCGTGGGACCTGGCGCTGAAGCTTATCAACTTTAGCATTCTGGCCTTCGTCATCGTCAAATACGGCAAGGCACCGCTGATGGGTTTCCTGCGCGGGCAGCGGGAAGCCGTGGCCGGCCAGTTCGAGGAACTGAAGAGCGAAGCGCAACAGATCGAGGACTTGCAGGCGGAGCAGGATCGGTTAATCGCCGGGCTGGATGCCAAGATCGCCGAGATCGTGAAATATTATCAGGAAATCGGCGCCGAGGAGAAACGGATGATCTTGGAGCGGGCCGAAGCAACCCGGGATTTTATGCTAAAGGATGCCGATGCATCCATTGCCAGGGAATTCGAGGAGTCGCGCAAGATCTTTCGGGCCGAGGTGATCGATATTGCCGTGTCGCTGGCGGGAACTCGCATCGAGAAAAACCTCAACGCGAGCGACCAGGGCAAGCTCTTGAATGATTACATGACCAAGCTGAGTGCGATTGAAGTGGCCGCCGAGTAGGCGCGGCGGCCGAGTTGCATTTGATGATACACGTAACCCCTCGAACGGGCCTTGTTCGAGGGGTTTTTCTTTGGCGGTGGATCGCAAGGTCGACCGGCAGCCATGATTGACCCGGCCCACTGCCGCATCAGCGGTATAGTGAGGGGGGGCATGGCTCGGGTTCATGACCGGGCCCGCGTCCTCTGAGTCTCCGCGCGGAGTCTACGCCTAGTGGAGTATTACCGGTGCACCGACGGTTGGAGGATGCGGCCGCGGGGGGCGGATCCAGCCGCCCAGGCTGAGGACTCGGCGCACCAGCAAGCGCCGCTTGATTCGGCCCAGGTTGGCCGCCAGGACCTCCCTGCCGGCTTCGACACAGTCGTGGCCGCGGCTGAAATCCGACCAACGCACGTGCCCCACGGGCGGGATCAGGAGCACATCGGCCCGGGCCCGCCGCAGCCGATTGAGCGTCATGCGGGTGATATCGCTGCCGCGAAAGGCCAGTTCCAGGGCCGAGTCCGGCAACGGCTGCAATTCGCTCACATCCCAGGAAGCATCGACGGCGATGGTGAAATGGGCGCCTAGGGCCAAGGCCGGTTCCACCGGGGTATTTTGTCCACCCAGCCACCGTCGATCAGGTAACGACCCTGATAAGCGCTCGGCGGCAGCACGCCGGGGATGGCGGCGCTGGCCTGCACGGCCCGGAGCAGCGAGCCGCCGGTCAGCACCACTTCCTTGCCGTGCACCAGGTCGGTGGCTACCGCGGCAAAAGGGATCGGCAGCGATTCAATGCCACGCTCCGGAATCAATTCCGAAATGATGTGAAGATATTTGGTGTAGCTCACCAGGCTGATGCTGGAGATGCTACGGGTGAACAGGAAGCCTTTCTTGGCGTGCTGAATGAAGCGCTCGAAGGGAGATCTGCTGGTGCCGGGTTCCGATTCATCGGTGGCGGCACCAATCGCGTTGCGGAACAGATCGCTGGCGACGAACTCGAGCATCAACTCGGAAACGATCCGGGCGCTGCCATGAACGGCGTAGAGGGCGCCGATGATCGCGCCCATGCTGGTGCCGACAATCATCCGCGGCGGATAACCGGCGCGTTCCAGGCCTTCCAGCACGCCCAGATGGGCCATCGCTCGGGCAAACGATCCGGGCGCTGCCATGAACGGCGTAGAGGGCGCCGATGATCGCGCCCATGCTGGTGCCGACAATCATCCGCGGCGGATAACCGGCGCGTTCCAGGCCTTCCAGCACGCCCAGATGGGCCATCGCTCGGGC
>MNZR01000239.1:34377-42920 GCA_001873705.1 Syntrophobacteraceae bacterium CG2_30_61_12 | reverse complement strand
GGGAGTGCCGCGCACACCCTGACCTACCGTAGGTGGGCCCGTAGGTGAGCCGGTAGCCGGTAGGTCAGCGAGCCGGTAGGTCAAGTTGCGACCAACGGGAGCTACCTGACAGACAGCCGGTAGGTCAAGTTGCGACCAACGGGAGCTACCTGACAGACAGCCGGTAGGTCAAGTTGCGACCAACGGGAGCTATACCTGTTTAGCTTGAGAAGTTACGTTTTGTGTTCCCGCGGAGGCGCCGAGAGCGCGGAGAAGAGCACTGAAATCAACCTCCGCGTCTCTGCGTCTCCGCGCGGAAATGAAACTTTTAGGCCTTCACAAGTATAGAATCAGTCTTTTTCTTTTTCGTGCTTCCTATTGCCGGTTGCCTTCAGCCGCCAATGCCGTTGAATTAGGCTGGCGGCGTTATTCCGGTGAAAGCTGGAAGCCGGATGCTTCGTGTCTTGGTGCACGCCGTGGCCTTGGCTGTGGGTCTGGTCCGTTTCTCAGGGCCGAAGTCCACGGATGAACGGGGTGACCGCTCCGATGCCTTGGGTTTCGATGATGCGGATGGTTTGGGTGCCGATCACCGCAATGTCCCCCTTGCCGGTCAAGAATTCCACATCGGAGCGGTCCTTCACCCCGAAGCCCACCGCCAACGGCAGCGCCGTGGCGGCCCGGCAGCGCCTGAGATAGTCTTCAAGGTGAGCGGAAAAGCGGGTGTCGGCCCCGGTCACCCCCTTGCGCGCCACGCAGTAGACGAAGCCCCTGGCCACCGTGGCGATCCTTGCCAGGCGTTCGGGCCGGGTGTTGGGCGAATAAATGAAGATGGGAGCGAGTTCACGGCGGTCCATGGCGGCCAGATAATCCGCCCCCTCTTCCGGCGGTAGATCGGGCACGATCGCGCCCCGCACTCCTCGATCCGCCATGGCGGCCGCGAACGCGTCGACGCCGAATTTGAACAAGATATTGTAGTAGCTCATGAACAGAAACGGGATCGGGAATTCTCGACAGACCCGGTCGGCGAACTCCAGGCAGCGGGCCACGGTCGCCCCGGCCGCCAGGGCCTGTTGATTGGCCATAAGGATGACCGGGCCATCGGCGATGGGTTCGGAAAAGGGGATTTGGAGTTCCATCAGATCCACCCCGCCCGCCACCATGGCTTCAACGATCCGGTAGCAATCCTCGAACGACGGATAGCCCAGCACGATGTGGGTCATGAGCAGGATCTCTTGGTGTTCGAGCCGCTTTCTCAGATGGGTTTCAAGCACGGTAGCGCTCCGCTTTGTCGATGATGAACTGCTGCCAGGCAGGATCGCCGAAGGCGTCGGCCACGGTGAAGATGTCCTTGTCGCCGCGCCCGGACTGATTGATGATGATCGCATCGGCGGGGTCGAGCAGGGGCGCTTCCTTAAACGCCTGAACGAAGGCGTGAGCCGATTCCAGGGCCGGGATCAGGCCTTCTTTCCGGATGGTGAAAGCGAGCGCATCCACCACTTCCCGGTCGGTCGCCGCTTCGAACCGGGCGCGCCCAATTTCCTTGAACTGGGAAAGGATCGGGGACACCCCCACGTAATCGAGGCCGGCCGCGACGCTGTGGGTTTCCTTCATCTGGCCGTCGCGGTTCTGGAGAAAGTAGGTCTTGTAGCCCTGGGCGACGCCGACACTGGCGTCGGGAGAACTCAGCCGGACCGCGTGGGCGCCGGAAGCGAGGCCGCGGCCGGCGGCTTCGACCCCGACCAGTTGCACCGGATCGTCCAGAAAGCCGCTGAACAGCCCCATGGCGTTGGACCCGCCGCCGACGCAGGCATACACCCGAACCGGCAGCTTCCCTTCCCGTTCCAAAATCTGGCGACGCGCTTCCCGGCCGATGATCGACTGGAAATAGGTCACCATTTCCGGAAAGGGGTGCGGCCCGCAGGCGGTCCCCAGCACGTAATGAGTGCTGTCCATGTTGGTGACCCAGTCGCGGAAGGCTTCGTTGATGGCGTCCTTCAGGATCCGGGTACCGGTGCGCACCGCCACCACTTTCGCGCCCAGCCGTTCCATCCAGAACACGTTGGGGCGCTGCCGTTCCACGTCCACCTCACCCATGTAGATGGTGCACTCGAAGCCGAATTTGGCCGCCATGGTGGCGGTGGCCACCCCGTGCTGACCGGCGCCGGTTTCGGCGATCACCCGGGTTTTACCCATGCGCTTGACCAGGAGCCCCTGGCCCATCACGTTGTTGGCCTTGTGCGCCCCGGTGTGGTTCAAGTCTTCGCGCTTCACGTAGATCCGGGCACCGCCGAAGTGGCGGGTGAGGTTTTCGGCGAAGGTGAGAGGGGTCGGGCGGCACGAATAGGTGCTCATGATGGCTTCGTATTCGCGCCAGAACGCGGGATCGCTTCGAGCGGCGCGAAAGGCCGCGATGAGTTGGTCGAAGGTGGTGCTCAGGATTTCGGGGATGAACATGCCCCCGAAGCCCGAGTAGTAGCCGCGGTCATTCATGGTCGGTGCCTCCAATGGTCTGGGAAAAAACGAACCGATCGGTGCGGCAGCAGAGTTCCGCATAAACGGCGTTGTGCGCCTGGGGGAAGTGCAGAAACCGCTGCACCATGAGCACCGGGGTCGACGGGTTCACGTCCAGGGCGCGGGCCCGACGCCCGTCCAGATAGCCGATCCGGAAGCTCTGCTTGCCGCCGTTCGGACGCAGGTGGTAGAGTTCGTCCACCACCTGAGCGAGCGAGCGGTTTACGAGGTCGATCCGGTCGATGCCGGCAAACAGTTGGGCATGAAGGTACGTGTCTTCCAGAAGCACCGGCTCACCGTCCACCTTGCTGAGGCGCGACACGGAGTAGGCGCGGGTGTCGTGGAAAGGGTTTTCGGGGTCCCCGGTGATGGTGGCGAGTTGCATCGGCTCGATCAGCGACGTGGCTACCTCGATGCCGGTGCGGTGAAAAGCGGAAGTGGTGCCGGCCAGGGAAAACAGATCCACTTCCGGCTGCCGGTCGCAAACGAAGGTGCCGGCCCCGCGCCGCCGGGTGAGCAGCCGCTTTCGCACCAGCAGGTCGGTGGCCTGGCGGGCGGTCGGGCGGCCGATCCGGTAGTGGTTGGCCAGCGCGTGTTCGGACGGGATCCGGGACCCGGGCGGGTAGTCGCCGGAGCGGATTTTATCCAGAATGAGATCGGCCAACTGGCGATACAGGGGGACGGGAGAATCGGGGTTGAGCATCGGGCTGCGGGGACCTCCATCCGGGTTTAGGTTGGCGCCATTGGAACGTAGTCGGCAGGGTGCCAAATATTGGTTAAGATGTCAATACAAATAAAATCCCAAGGATGCTTTTTCGGCGGCTTCTTAGTGCTCCTCGTGGTTGATTGACGTTGCCGGGGGAAAGTGAGGGCCCACGAGATATACCACGCACGGGAACAGATTGCCGATTTTAGTTCAGCGCGAGGACGCGGGGGATGCGGAGAGTGGCAAAGGTTTTTATTGAAAGATTAGGTCCTTGGGTTTCTTTGCGCTGTTTGCGCCTTGGCGGTGAAAAGCTCGGTTTGTGACCGCTCGAAGTATGACCCGGACGTTGGTGCCGGTCATACTGGTTTAGGATCGGATATTTCATTTGCAAAAGCGGGCAAGATGCCCGCGCTCCAGGGAAGAAGCGCACACGAAATGGAACTTTTTACCGTTAACCGGTATATAGGCGCTTTCCCTCCACGAAGAACACCAAGAGCGGGAAGCCATGGAATGGCTATGGTTTTGGATTGGCAACTTGCCAGAAAGGAACTCGGGGAGCGATTCAATTGTGGTATGAACAACGCATAATGAAATTCAGCCGATCCGATCTGGTTCTTCAGCATGAGGATGCGCCGTGACCCTCGGATTCAAGACTTCGGCCCTGCTGGCAAGCGCCGTTCTGATCGCGCTTGGCGTGACCGGTTTTTTCTATCTCGGGTTTTTGGAACAAAGCCTGGAGCAGGCGCTCGCCCGAAACCTCAAGATCAGCGCCGAAACCTCGGCGCTTGCCGTGGCTAGGCTGTTGGATGAAGCCTTGTGCGACACCCAGGCCGTGGCGCTCAGCCTGTCCGAAGCGGACCTCCAGCGCCGTGACGCCGCAGCCGTGGAACAGCAGTTGAAGCGGATGGCCGAGATCTATCCCAAGTTCGAGAACGGCATGTTCCTGCTCGATCCGAGCGGCCTGCTCTGGACCGACTACCCGTCGCACCCCGAAACCCACGGCGGGAGTTTCGCTTTTCGCCAGTATTTTCAGGAAACCGTCAGACTGGGGCGCGGGATCATCGGCGAGCCCTACCGCTCGGCCCGGACCGGACAACCGGTGGTGACCTTTACCGCCCCACTGCGCTCGGCGACCGGGGAATCCCTGGGCCTCCTGGCTTGTTCGGTGCGGCTTTTTCCCTCGCTGATTTTGGGCGACCTGCCCGCTCACTATAACCATGTGTCCGGTGAACTCCGCCTATGGACCCGGTCCGGGCTGATCTTGCATGATTCGAATCCCGAACGGATCATGACCCGCCTGACCGATGAGGCTTTGAGCGCGGTTCAGGACGCTCACCGCGGGATCGGGCTGGCCCGGTTGACGGCACCGGACGGCCAACGATCGCTGGTGGCCGTGGCCGAAGTCCCGGCAACCGACTGGTTGGTGGCGGCGCTGCAATCGGAAGCCGAGGCCATGGCCCCGATGCGGGCGGCGCGCAATCGCATCTTTTTGGGGCTGATCCTGGGCGTGGGCGCGGCCATCGGGTTCGGCCTTATCGCGGTGCGAAGGATCACCCAACCTCTCGCGCGGCTCAATCGCGGCATCGGTCGGTTCGGTTCGCTCAATCCTGGTGGTAATGGAGGGGGCAGGGAAGCCGAGGAGGTCCTGCGCGATCTGGAGGCCATCGGCGGCGGCGATGAAATCGGTCGGCTGGCCGCTAGTTTCCAGCACATGGCCAGGCGTTTGGAAGTCACCATGGCCGAACTGGCGCAATCGGCGAGCGACTGGGAACGGACCTTCGATGCCACGGCCGAGGCGATTTTCGTGCTCGACCGGGAAGGCCGTATACAGCGTCTGAACCAGGCCGCGCTCGGGATGTTCAATCTGACTTCCGCTCAGGCCGTCGGCCGATCCTGGCCGCCGTTGCTGTTGGGCCATGCCGCCGCTGACCCAGAGCGCGAGGGCACCGCTCCGGCGGGAGCCGGACCAAGTTATCACCGAGAATGCTATCACTCGGAACTGAACCGCTGGTTCGAACTCACGGCCACGGCGCTGGCCGGAGCAGCCGGGGCTCAGCCGGGCTCGCTCCTGGTGGTGGCCGATATCAGCAGCCGTAAGCAGGCCGAACAGGCGCTCCGGGAGAGCGAGGAAAAATACCGGATGCTGGTGGAGGGGACCACCGATCTGGTGGTCAAGGTCGATCTGGAAGGGCGTTTTCTGTTCGTGAGTCCATCCTACTGCGAAATGTTCGGCAAATCCGAGCAGGAACTGCTGGGCCAGAGCTTCATGCCCCTGGTCCATGAACAGGATCGCGCGGCCACCGCCCGAGCCATGGAGGATTTGTACAGGCCGCCCCACACCTGCCATATCGAGCAGCGCGCCCTCACCAGCCACGGCTGGCGCTGGTTGGCCTGGGCCGATAAGGCGGTGCTCGACTCGAGCGGCCGGGTGGAAGCGATCATCGGGGTCGGTCGCGACACCACTGGTCGTAGACAGGCCGACGAAGCCGTGGCTCAAAGCGAGGAACGCTATCGGTCCCTGGTGGAAAACACCCTGGATGGCTATTTCATCGCCGAATACCCGTCGGGTCGATTGCTGTTCGCCAACCAGACCCTCTGCTCCATGTTCCGTTACAGCATCCACGAAGTCCTGAGAAATCCCATTTGGGACATGATCGCTCCCGATCAGCACGATCTCGCTCGGAAATACACCGAACAACTGGTATCCGGCAGGAGCGCCGCCGGTAGCAGCGGTTACCGGATGGTGCGGCGGGACGGCTCGACCTTTGTCGCCGAAGTTTCAGCCTCGGCGGTGATGCATGAGGGCCGTCCGGTCATTCAGGGGGTGCTGCGCGACGTCACCGAACGCACCCGCCTGCAGGAGCAATTGCAGCACGCCCAGAAAATGGAAGCGGTGGGCATCCTGGCCGGAGGCATTGCTCACGACTTCAACAACTTATTGCAAAGCGTCCAGGGCTATGCGGAACTCCTGCTGCTGCGGACCGATCTGGACGATCGCATCCGCCTCGGTCTCGATCGGATCTTTCGCGCGGCCAATCGCGGTGCCGACCTGACCCGCGGCCTGCTCACCTTCAGCCGGCGGATGGAAAGCCAATTGACTTCCGTCGACCTTAACCAGCGCGTGATCGAGGTCCACAAACTGGCCCTGCGCACCGTTCCCAAGATGATCCGCTTCAAGCTCGATCTGGAACCCGAAATCAAGCCGGTCCTGGCCGATCCGTCGCAGCTGGAACAGGTGCTGATGAATCTGATCGTCAATGCCCGGGACGCGATGCCGAACGGCGGCACCCTCACCATTGGGACCAGCAACCTGTTCCTCGATTCGGACCAGGCCCGAGCTCTGGGGGATATCGCCCCCGGGGATTATGTGCTGCTGACCGTCGCCGATACCGGGGAGGGCATGGCGGAATCCACCCTGGAACACATCTTCGAGCCCTTCTTTACCACCAAGGGGGTCGGCGAAGGCACCGGTCTCGGCCTGGCCATGGTGTTCGGCATCGTCCAAAGCCACAAGGGCCACGTCGCCTGCGCCAGCGCGATGGGCCAGGGAACCGCTTTCAGTATCTATTTTCCGGTGGCCGTGAGCGCCCAGCCGAAACCACCAAAGGCGGCACCGCCGCCGACCACGGAAGGCAATGAAACGCTGCTCCTGGTGGACGATGAAGCCATGGTCCGGGACATCGCCGAGGAAGTGTTCCGTCAGCACGGTTATCAGGTGCTGACGGCGGCGGACGGCGAGAGCGCGCTGGCCATTTACGGCCGCGAGGGGGCGCGCATCGATCTGGTGATTCTTGATCTGATCATGCCCGGCATGGGCGGGCTCAAGTGCCTGGAACACCTGATCGAACTCGATCCCGAGGTGCGGGTGTTGGTGGCCAGTGGGTTTGCCCTCGAACGCGACCAGCATCTGGCCCTGACCGGCCTCGCCAACGTCAAGGCGTTTCTGCGCAAACCCTACGAAATCAGCGCGCTGCTCGGCACCGTTCGACGCGCCCTCGAAACCTGATCGAACTCAATAGCGCCGGCGCTTGGCACGTCTCTTCTCGAGCCGGAGTTTCAGCCCCATGAGCAGGTCCCATTCCGCGGGAACAATGAAGAGGGTGAGGAAGGTCGCGGTGCACAGGCCGGTCACGAAGGTGGAGGCCATGCTGCCCCACACCACCGAGTAACTCGGGAAGCCGAGCGCCATGGGCGCCAGGCCCAGGACGGTGGTGAGGGTGGTGAGCAGGATCGGTCGCAGGCGGGTCTGGATCCCCTCTTCGATGGCCTGACGGCGAGACTTGCCCTGGCTGTAACCGCGGTTGATGAAATCGATCAGCACCAACGAATCATTCACCACCACCCCGGTGACCCCCACCACCGCGATGAAGCTGTTGACGGTAAACAGGCCACGGCTGACGACCTTGCCGAAGACCACGCCGATCAGGGCGAATACTACCGCGCTCAGGATGATGAGCGGCTGTAGATAGGACCGAAACTGGGTGGCCAGAATCATGTAGATGGCCAGCAGGGCGATCAGGAAAGCATAGGCCAGCGAGGTGTACGAGCGCCGGGTGGTTTCGAATTCGCCGGAGAAATTGACCCCCGCCCCCGGATAGGCGGAGGCGATCGCGTCATAGTGGGCACGCACCCGTTGCACCACGGACGGGGTTGAAGTCCGGGCGTCCGGCTTCAGATTGGCGGTGAGGGTGATGGCGCGATGGTTCTGATAGCGATCGAGCCGGCTCGGTTCGGTGTAGACCTCGGTGCGCATCAGGTCCCCCAGCCGGATGGGGCCGCTCGGGTGCTGAATGGAGGCCACCGCCAGAGCATCACCGGGGTCGCGGTAGGTCCTCGGGTCGATCATCAATTTGAGATCGATGTCCTCATCCAGGGTGCGGAATTCCCCGTTGTAACGGCCGTCCAGAACCGAGGCCGCCAGTCGGGTCACTGCCGACGGAGTCAGCCCGTATTCAGCGGCGCGTTCGCGATCGACCCGGAACCGGTAGACCCGATTGGGGACCCCCCGATTGTCGCTCAAGTCAGCCAGATCCGGCGCCACCTGTGAATCCGTTCGCAAAAAACGGTGCATCTCATCGGCCAGGGCCTGCACCATCCGCGGATCGGGCCCCACTACCCGGACGCTCAGGTCCTTACCGGCCGGCGGGCCGCCCTTTTCCGCCCGTACCCGGACTTTCCAGCCGTCGACGGCGACCGGCGCCAGTTCGCGGCGCATGAATGCCAGGTGACGGATGGGATCGTGGTCCGGATTATCGGGCAGAGCCATCGCCTTTTTATCCGGCATTTCCACATTGATGTGACCGACGTGGTCGCCGAAAACCGGCTCGTAATTCTCATCCAGATACAA
>MNZR01000239.1:0-34356 GCA_001873705.1 Syntrophobacteraceae bacterium CG2_30_61_12 | reverse complement strand
CGCAGTTGGCCGGGCCGTCCCGGTAGGATCCCGCTGGTGATTTGCTTCAGTTTTTCATGAGTCGTGTGAATCGGGGTCCCCGGCGGCCCTTCAATTTCGATATAGTAATAATTGTATTCCTCGGGGAAGAACTTGATCTTGATGATCGGCCACAGGCCGCTTGCGGAAACTCCAAGAACCGCCAGTGCCGCAAGGAACGCAGCCAACACCAGGACCAGGCTGGTGATCCGAAAGCGCATGGTCAAACGGATCAGAGGCTGATTGAGGCGGCGGATCCAGACCATGATGCGGCGCTCCTGTTCGATCGGTTGGCCACCTCGCGCGGTCCTGGCCAGCGCCTCTTTCGCGGGCCAGTCGACGAAGTGGGGGGGCAGGATCAGCAGGCATTCGAACAAGGAAGCGCACAGCGCCGCGGTGATGCCGATCGGGATCTGGGCGAAGAATTCTCCGGTTGACCCGGTCATGATCAGCATCGGCAGGAACGCGGCAATGGTGGTGGCGGTGGAAGCCAGCACCGGCGCCGCCACCTCGGCCGCCCCCTGAACCGCGGCATCGCGCAGGCTCGCTCCCAACTGCAAGTGCCGGTACATATTTTCCAACGTAACGATGGCATCGTCGACGATCATGCCGCTCGCCAGCACCAGGGCGAACAGGGTGATTTCGTTGAGCGACTTGCCCATCACCCAGAGGATGGTCATGGTCATGAGAAAGGAAAACGGGATCCCGACCACGGTCAAGACCGCGTTGCGGAGCCCCAGGAAGAGATAGATCAGGATGCTCACCAGGATCACGCCCGCAACCAGGTTCCAACCCAGGGTGCGGATGGAATCGTAAACGTAGACCCGCTGGTCCTGGGTCAACACCGGTTCGACTTGTTCCTTGAGCAGGGCCGAACGGTGGCGATCGAGCACGGCCTCGACCGCGGGCACGATATCCAGCACATTGCCCTGATCGGTCTTGATCACCTTGAGGGTGACACAATCCTTACCGTTGACCGAGGTGATCACATAGGGGTTGCGATAAGCCATGTGGGCATCGGACCAGACATCGGCGACGGTCACGAAGGAACCGTCGCCGTCGCGACGGATGATGACCGCCCCCACCTGCTCCCGGGTGCGGAAGCGTTCATCGGCCACCAGCACGAATTCGCCGGCTTCGTTTTCATAGGTGCCGGCTGGAATCGACAGATTGGCCTGAATCAGGGCGGCGGCCACGTCGTCGAAGGTGAGACCGTACTTGTTGAGCAGCCCAAGGTCCAGCAGCACATGAAATTCGCGCACCAGTTCGCCGTGCAGTTGCACTTCCCGAACCCCGGCGATGGCCCGGAGTTCCAGCTTCATTTCTTCAGCCATCAGGGACAGGGCACGATTGCCGCGATCGCCGATGAGGTTCACCGACACCGCTGGCAGCCATTCGGCTATCCTGATTTCATTGAAGATCGGTGGTTCGATCCCCGCCGGCAGGTCCTTGATGATGCTCAGGACCTTGAGTTGAAGCCGGTCGAACAGGGTGCCGTAGTCGGTATCATCGATGAATTTCACGGTGATCACCGAGCGCTCGCGGTAGGAAGCCGACTGGATGAATTCCACCTCATCGAGGTCGTCCAGGGCGTCTTCGATTTTGCGGGTGATCAGGGTCTCGATTTCGTCCGGCGAGGCCCCGGGCAGAATGGTGGTGACCTCCGCTTTCCCCATGTGGACGTTTGGGTAGCGCTCCACCGGAAGAGCGAACAGAGCGATCAGGCCGACCACCATGGCCAGGGCAAAGAGCAGGTTGACCAGGACCTTCTGGCCGATGAAGAAGGAAAAGAAAGCTTTCATGATCACCACTGGGGGGTCAGCTGAAATCGATCGTCGGCCCGCACCCGGGAGGCACGGATCCTGGCGGTGCCGTCCGGGCCCTTGCCAAGATAGACGACCTTCACCCGCTCGCCGTCGGTGCGCACCAGCCAGTACTCTTCGTAGCGTTCCACGAGGGCCGAGGCCGGCACCAGAAGCGTTCCGGACGAGTCGGCCAGGTGCAGGGTGAGTTCGGCGCGCAGGCCGCCGCGCAGTTCCTTGAGACCGCCGCGCACCGCCAGATCCACGCCGATTTTTCGAGTCACGCCGTCGAAGGCCGGAGAAGTCCGTTCGAGCACGGCCGGAACGCTTGCCCCCTTCGTTCCCTCATCGGGGAACAACAGCACCAGCCGTTCGCGCTCCCGCAACAGGGCCTGATATTCTTCCGGTGCCAGGGCAAAGGGGACCAGGAGCGTACGATAGTCGCCGGCCTGACCCAGCGGGCGGCCCACCGGCACCCAGGCACCGGGTTCCAGCAGACGCTCGCTCACCGTCCAGCCGGCGGGCACGGTGATCGACAGGCGCCGCCGCCGCTCTTCCAGATTTTCTCGTTCCACCTCGATCGCCTGCAATTGAAAGGCGGCCTGATCCTTTTGCTGGCGCACCCCGTCGAGCGTCGCCTGGGCGGCGGCGGCCCGCCCCACCAGTTCCGTGTACCGGCGCACATCCTTGTCGAAATAGGCGATCTGATTGCGCAGCCGATCCCGAGCCACCCGGTTCTGTTTCATGGCCAGATCGATGAAGGTCGGATCGAGTTCGGCGAACACTCCATCGGGGCCGATCCGATCGCCCAGGTCCGCCTGGACGTTGAGGCAGCGACCTGGTTCCTCGCTCACTATTTCCATCAGGCTGCGGGCCCGGGTGTAGCCGGTGAGCGTGACTTCGCGCCCGGCCGGCATCGCGGTGAAGGTTTCCCCGCTCGTCGGCGATTCCGCCGCTCCCGCCCAGGCACCGGAAAAGATCAGGATCGGCAGCAGGGAAACGGCTGCCAGGAAGCGCCGACAATCCACCCCGGCCAACATGCTCGCGCACTCCTCAAAGGATTGAACGCGCTTGCTCGACCCCATCCAAACCAGACCCTCGTTACGGAAGAGCCGCGTCCAGGCAATCGTCATTTGAATTTCGTTTCGATGAGCAGGGAACTGATCGTCAACCATTTCATCGGTAAGCTACTACCGCACTTCATTGCATTCGTAAAGATCGGTGCTCGAATCGCGACTCGAAACCCAATTCGGGGAAGGAACACCGGGCTCAAGCCTCACCCCTCATTGACCGATCATAAGAGCGATGGGAAGTGCGTTCGGAATCGTCGGGTAGCGCGGGCGCAACGGCGTTCCGTGACCCGGCGGGTGGGATGCGTGGCGCTTGGCCCATACCCAATCTTAGTCCGATGAAAAGATGGATACAACCATGAGCACAATGACCCAGACGGTATTTTTCGAGGGCAAGAAATCGGTTACCGTTGTTTGCCAACACTGCGGCCGGTTCAAGAGTTTTGAGGCCGAACGGTTGAGAAGCCATGGCGGCAAGACGGTTCCGGTCAAGTGCGCTTGCGGGGTCAGGTTCCAGGTTTTTCTGGAAAGACGGGACACCTACCGCAAACCGGTGGCGATCCGCGGTTGCTATTGGTGCGTCGAACCGGGATCGATCAAGCGCTGGATGACTCTGGAAAACATTTCCCTCAATGGTTTGCGAATGGAAATGGGACCGGAAGGGATGGAAAAGATTACCCTCGGTGATAAACTGAAGATTGAATTTCCACTGGGTGGGGTGGAGATCCGCTGTAGCGTGGTGGTTCGAAATATTCTTGGGACCCGGATCGGTGCTGAGTTCGTCAATATGGAATATAAGGCCAGGGAGGTGATTGGCTTTACCCTAATGGTTTGATCCCGACCCGCGACAGGGAGCGCGAATGCTGAGTGCAAATCAGGCAGGACTCGTTCGCGCGGCAGCCTTGGTCGAAGGCGGCGCGGCCTAGAGGGGGCCCGATCCGCTGGGTTTTTCGGGGTTGAGAATAGGCTCTTCTCAACTCACGCGGAATCGCGGAGTCCGCGGAGAAACGCCGCGATATGACCCCCGCGAGTGCCGCGGCCGTGGGCGATGATAAGGGCCCGGCTGTGCGTTGAGCAGCAAACATCCCAATGTCAATCAGGATAAGTGACCTTCGCCTTGCGAGATCAGGGGGAATTCGGAAATGACGAAAAAGCTCGGGGAATTGCTGGTTGCCGAAGGCATGGTCGATCAGATGCAAGTGGAACTGGCCGCCGGCATTCAGGAGAAGCTCGCCGAATACAAGCCGATCGGGAAAATCCTGGTGGACATGAAGGCGCTCACCGAAAAGCAGCTGAATTTCGTACTCGATCACTATTTCAAGCGTCCCCTGCTGGGGCAGGTCCTGATTCGGTCCGGCGCCATCAGTCAGGAACAACTGGAAATCGGGTTGCGGCAACAGCAGGAATGGAAACTGCCCCTGGGCGAGGTCCTGATCAAGCTCGGCTACCTCGAAGAGACAGCGATGCGCAAGGCGATCAGCACCCAACTCGATGTCCCGTTGCTGAACCTCGACAAGGCCACCCTCGACAACAGTCTGGTGACGGTCATGAGCGAAGGATACGCCAGAAAGAACTTGGTGGTGCCCCTTTCCAGAAAAGGCGGGGCGATCACCATCGCCATGGACGATCCCACCAACTTCAGGCTTGCCGAGGAACTCTCCTATTTCACCGGCCAGAAGATCAACGTGGCCACGGCCGTCCGAGCCGCGATCGAGCGGGCCATCGATCGTCTGTATCAGAACAAGGACCAGCAGGGTCTCAACGAATACCCGGAGCTTGACTTGCGGACGGTCGACGAGGCGCCGGCAGCCGTCGGTGCGCAGCAGACCGAAGCACCTCCGGACAAGAAAGTGGACAGCCTGATCCAGCTCATCATCGGCACCGCTCTCGGCAACCGCGCCTCGGACATCCATTTCGAGAGCCTTGATCGGCAGATGCTGATCCGCTACCGGATCGACGGTATATTGCGAGAAGCGAACCTGCCCGATCTGCAAAATGATATCAATCGACGCAGCAAGGAACTCATTTCCAAGGTCAAGATCCTGGGCAAGCTGGATATCGCGGAAAAGCGTCGGCCACAAGACGGGAGTTTTCGAACCCGGGTAGTGGAGGGCGAGGAAACCCGCAAGATCGATATCCGCATTTCCGTGGTACCGGGCTATTTCGGGGAAAACGCCGTGCTCCGCATCCTGGATCCCAACAACGCGCCGCGTTCCATCGATGAGTTGGGTTTCTGCACGGAAATCCTGGATTCCATGCACAGCCTGTTGGAACGCACCACCGGCATCATGCTGGTCACCGGCCCGACCGGTTCCGGAAAGAGCACCACCCTATACGGGGCCCTCATGACGGTATTCAAGCCCGGCATCAAGATCCTCACGGCGGAGGACCCGATCGAATACGTGTATAACGGCATCACCCAATGCGAAGTGAACGAAAAAATCAACAACACCTTCGCCAACTACACCCGAGCCTTCCTGAGACAAGATCCGGACATCATCTTGATCGGTGAAATCCGCGATGCGGAAACGGCGGAAATGGCGTTTCGCGCTGCCCAAACCGGACATCTGGTGCTTTCCACCATGCACACCAACGATGCGGTCAGCACCATCACCCGTCTGCTCGGTCTCGGCATCGAACCCAGCCTGATCAATGCCTGCTTGGCCGGGGTCCTGGCGCAGCGGTTGACGCGGAAGATTTGCCCAGTGTGTAAGGAAGAATATCAACCTTCGGAAAAGACCCTGACCGAGTTGTTTCGCACCCTGACCCCGGGCATGAAGCATTATCAGGGGCGTAAGTGCCCCGAATGTAATTTCCGCGGCTATAAGGGCCGCTTCGCCATCGGTGAACTGTGGGTGCCCAGCGAAACCGACATGCTCCTCATCAGCAAGAATGCGTCCTTCGACGAAATTCGCGAGAGCTCGAGGAACAGCACGGTACCCATGGCCACCGATGCCCTCGCCAAACTCCGGGCAGGCATGACCAATCCCGACGAACTCCTAAGGATGCTCCCCTTTTCCAGCATTCATGACTTGAGGAGGACCATGAGCGGCGTGTTCCGGCTGGGCGAGGGAATCATCGCCGACGAGCCGGCGGCGAGTGGCAATCTCGGCCAATATCCGGCTTGAATGAACCGGTTACCGTTCACCGCCTCCTTGCCCCCGCGGCCCTGGTGCCGCGGCCCTGGTGGGCGCCAAGGAATACTCACGGGGCGGTCAGGGGCTGAAATCCGCTGTCAAATGCGGGCAAGATGCCCGCGCTCCCGGGAACAAGCCCATAAGGAGTGAAGGGTTTCCTCCTCAACGGGTATATCCATGGTAACTGCCCGATCGTCGAGCGAGCTGAGCTGAACCCCGCCATGGCGCGAAACTACCGCCCTGCGCCCGCGGTTCGTCTTTCTAATGATCAATAAACAGTGTGGGTCGGGGTGAGCCGGGCACTCCCTGACGATCCGGTGTGGGGTCGTGGATTGGGGGCGTTGCCGGTCCGTCGGGTAGCTCCCGCTGGTCGCAACCCGACCTACGATCCATACCGGTTAAGGGCAAAAGGTTTCGTTTCGTGTGCGCTCTTTCCCGGGAGCGCGGGCATCTTGCCCGCTTTTGGTAATGAAACATCCAATCCTAAACCAGTATACGAACTCGCCATGGACCTGGGTTGCACCCAACCATTATTCAGTGCCTGGCGCATTAGGCCGGAGTCTGCCTTGGATGGCCGATGCGTTGACAGGCGGAAACCCATGTGCCATAGTTTCACTCGCCTCCAGGTCGGGGGGATGGCGCTCACGATGAAACCGATCAGGGAGAACAGTGGATCGATACGTGCAACAACGCCGCGGCTGCTGGATCGATGGCGAGGAACGAAGCGGAGGGGACTGGGTCCCGGTTATCGACCCGGCCACCGAGCAGGCCTTCGCCGCGATCACGGTAGCCGATCGGGCGCTGGTGGATGAAGCCGTGCAGGGCGCCGTTCACGCTCAGGAATCATGGAAAAGGGTCCCGGCGGCCGAGCGCGGTGCTTTGCTGCATGCGCTTGGCGAAAGCATCGCGGGCGAACAAGAAGCACTCAGCTCCCTGATGGTAGAGGAAGTGGGCAAGCCGCTTCGAGCGGCCCGCGCTGAAGTGCGGAGCGCCTCCCGATTGTGCCATTATTTCGCCGAAGAGATGCTGCGTCTGAAGGGAGAATTGCTCCCGGGCGCTTGCCGGCGCGAGCAGGTCCTGGTGGTGCGCGAACCGGTGGGCACGGTGGCGGCGATCACCCCATTCAATTATCCCCTCAGCAACCTGGTTTGTAAACTGGCCCCGGCCCTGGCGGTGGGATGCACGGTGGTGGCCAAGCCGGATGAACACACCTCGCTCACCGCGCTGCTGCTCGCGCGCCTGGCCGGCGCCGTCGGTTATCCCCAAGGGACCGTGCAGGTAGTGACCGGACCCGGGCCGGAAACCGGCCGCTTTCTGGTGGAACACCCCCTGCCACGGCTGGTCGCATTCACCGGAAGCGCTCAGGTGGGTCGGGAAATCCTGGCGCTCAATGCCGCTCGAGTACGCAAATCGGTGCTGGAACTGGGCGGGAATTGCCCCGCGATTGTTTGTGAGGATGCCGATTGGGCCGCGGTCCTGCCGGACCTGGTCGAGCAAACTTTCAAGAACAGCGGCCAGTATTGCTATCGGATCAGCCGGATCTATGTGGCCCGCAGCCTGTTCGAAGCGTTCCTCGACCAATTCGTGAAGCACGCGGCCACGCTTCGGCTGGGACCGCCGGGGGACCCCGACACCGACCTGGGGCCGCTCAACAATCCGGGAGTTCTGGCCAGGGTCCGCGCGCAAATCGAGCAACTGGTGAACCAGGGCGGCCGCCTGCTGCTGGACGGGCGCCAGGCCGCACGGCCTCCGCTCGGCTATTATCTCGGCCCCACCGTGATCGACGGCGCCCGGATCGATCCGGAGCACACCCGGGAAGAAATTTTCGGCCCGGTGGTAATCATCAGCCCGGTCTCCGGAGTGGCCGAAGCGGTGGCCAGGGCCAATGCCACCCCCTATGGGCTGGCGGCCTATTGGTTTGGCCGCGATCTCGGCGCCGCCCTGGATCATGCCGGGGACCTGGAAGTGGGATCGCTCTGGATCAATCGGATTCATCCGGCGTATTCGCACGCGCCGTTCGGAGGGGTCAAACAGAGCGGTCTGGGTCGGGAAAAATCCCACTTCGGGCTGGAAGAATTCACCGAGCCGAAGACCATCTACCTTTCCTACTGAAGCGGCCGGGCCGAACCGACGCCGGCCGCGGCAACGGGGGCAATCATGATTCCAATCATTTGCATCGTGGGATCCGCCAATGTCGGCAAAACCACGGTCCTGGAGCAACTGATTCCGGCGCTGAAGCGGCGCGGCTACCGGGTGGGGGCCCTGAAGCACGATGTGCACGGGTTCGAGATGGATCACCAAGGGAAAGATACCTGGAAACACAAACGCGCCGGGGCGGACACCATCGCCATCGCCGGTCCGACCCAGGTCGCGAGCATCCGCTCGACGGCGGCCGAGATGCCGATCGAGGAGACGGTGGCGCGCTATTTTTGGAGCGAGCGGATCGTGCTGGCGGAAGGCTACAAACGCTCGCATTTTCCCAAGATCGAGGTGTTCCGCGCGGAACTGGCGGCAGAACCGCTGTGCACCGAGCCGGGCGACAATCTGATCGCCATGGTGAGCGATGATCCGCCGCCGGTGGAGGTCCCCTGCTACGGCTTCCAGCAGATCGATGAGCTGGCCGCGTTGCTGGAAGAGCGTTATCTCAAGGAGCGTAAGCAGCACCCGGTCGAAGTGCGCCTGGATGGCAAGAAGTTGCCCTTGAAGGGCTTTGTACAGGACATCATTCAGGGAGCGCTGCGGGGCATGCTGAGTTCCCTGCGGGGCTGGAAAGAACCCAATCGGATCACGGTCGAAATCCAATGCGATGGAGACCCTGATCGATGACCGGCGTGGTCCTGGCCGGCGGCCAAAGCCGACGGTTCGGCCGCAACAAGGCGCTGGAAGCTTTGCACGGCGAACGCCTGCTCGATCGCGCCATTCGCGGGCTCAAGCCCTGGTGCCGGACCTGCCTGGTGGTCGCCAACGACCTGTTGCCGTATGTGGCGGCGGAAGCCACCCTGGTGCGTGATGTGATGCCGAACCAGGGGCCCCTGGGCGGGATCCTGACCGCCTTGCTGTTCAGCCCCACCCCGTGGGTGCTGGTCAAGGCCACCGACATGCCGTTCCTGGTGCCGGCGGTGGTGGAACGGATGGCCCAAATGAGACCCGGCTCCGACGTGGTGGTGCCGCTCCGGAACGGGTTCCATGAGCCGCTGTTTGCGCTCTACCACATCCGCTGCCTACCGCTCATCGCGGCGCTGCTGGAACGCGGGGAAAAACAGATTGTGCGTTTCTATACCGGGATTCGGGTGGCCCGGCTGGAAGAAGATCTCTGGCGACCCCTCGACCCGGATGGACTCACCTTTCAAAACATCAATACCCTGGACGAGTTTCAGCGGATCCTTTGAGGTTTTCCAGCGGATCGGAGGGCGCGGTCGAAGTGCTCGGGTCGGAGGTTGATTCCGCTGGCGATGCCCTGGAGGTCCCATGAAGACCCAGCACCCCATGCCGCTTGCCGCGGCACGCCAAGCTTTGCTGGCTCGATCGGCGCCGTGCCCGAGCGAGGTGATACCATTGCCGGCGGCGTTGGACCGGGTGTCGGCCCGTGATCTTTACGCGCCGCGCAGCCTGCCTGAGCAGGCACGGTCGCGGATGGACGGCTACGCAGTGGCCGGCTCGGATCTGCTGGATGTGCGGCCGGAACGGCCGGTGCTGCTGCGGCTCCGCCCCGAAACGGCGGCTGCCGGGCACCCGTTGGAAACCGCTGTGGTCCCCGGAGAAGCGATGCGGATTCTGACCGGAGCGCCCATTCCCGCCGGGGCCGACCTGGTGGTTCCGGACGAGCAAGCGCATCTGCTTTCCGGTCGGGTTGCCATCGCCACCGCGTTTCGGCCCGGTGACTGGGTGCTGCCGCCCGGGGCCGATGTTCGTCGCGGGGAACCGATCGCGGCTGCCGGGCGGATTCTGACGCCGGCCGTTCTGGCCCTGTGTGCCGCCTGCGGCTGGGACGCGATCGAGGTGGTGAAACGGCCCCGGGTGGCGGTGCTGGGCACCGGCGATGAACTGCTGGAACTGGGCGAACCCTGGCGTGCTCCGATGCAGTATTGCAACAGTCGCCTGCTGATGGAGTGGCTGGTGGCGGCGCACGGAGGGGTGGCGCTGAATCTGGGCAACGCCGCGGACGACGCCGAAGCGGTGGCCGGGACCCTGGACCGGGCCGAGGCCGAGGCGGTCATCAGCACCGGCGGGACCGGTTTCGGGGACCGCGATGTGCTTCGGGACGCCTGGAACATCCTGGGGATCACGCCGATATTCCGGGGGCTCGGTCTGACCCCCGGCGGGGGCAGCGCCTTCGGGGTCAAAAACGGCACCGGCTATCTGGCCTTGCCGGGCTCCCCCTGGGCCGCCGAAGCGGTATTCATGCAGCTCGGCTTACCCTGGTTACGATCGCTTGCCGGGGCCGACCCCGACGCCGGGACCCTGCTGCCGGCGGTACTCGAAAGCACCCTGAACAATCGGCGCGCCAGTGCCCGCATGGTGCCGGGGCGGTTGCAACGGTCCGCCGCCGCGCTGCGCTTCCAGCCGCTGATTACCGATACCGGGTCGGTGTTCGCGCGGATCCATCGCCGCAACGCCTACCTGCTGGTGCCTGAGTTCAGCACCCTGGAGAAAGGTTGCATTGTGCCGGCAGCCTTGTATGATCCAGCGCTGCATTGCCCGATCCCGCTCGATCCATGAGTGCAGTGGCACAGTCGGAGAATGGTCCATGCTCAAGGGCACTCGAATCGAAACGTCCTACTACCAGCTTCTGCACCGCACGCTCATTCCGGGGCTGACTCGCCTCGGGATCAAACCCGACCACCTGTCCCTGTTCGGCCTGCTGGTCAGTCTGCTGGCCGGAATCGCCTTCGCTTTCGCGCCGGCCCTGGGCGGTTTGCTGACCCTGCTAACCGGCCTGGTGGATACCCTCGACGGCTGCCTGGCCCGGTCCCTCGATCAGGTCCGAAAATACGGTGCATTTTTGGATTCGGTCCTGGACCGCTACACCGAACTGCTGATTTATCTCGGGATCTGGTGCTATTTCTACCGGCACAACGCGGCGACCCCGCTGCTGTCGCTGACCATTTTACTGATCCTGTTCGGTTCGCTGATGGTGAGCTACACCCGCGCTCGCGCCGAAGGATTGGGGCAGGACTGCCTGATCGGCCTGCTGCAACGCGGCGAGCGGATTATCGTAATCGGTCTGGCCGGTGTGCTCAATCCGGTGTTCAATGGGCTCGCCGCTCGACTGGCCTTGCCCGGCCTTAAGGATGCCGTGTTGATGCTGGCTCTGGCGGCGCTGGCCATCGGCACCAACCTCACGGCACTCCGACGGTTCCTCCACGTGCTCCAAAATCTCAAATCTTGAATCACCGCCGTGACGATTACGCCGGTTTGCTCTCGGATTCACGCCGCGCCGCGGAGGGCGCAAAACAAGCCCCGGTGTCGGCGCTTCCGCGCCTTCCCGCCTCTGCGTGACAGCAAGACCTCAATTGGTTGCCGAATATAACGGCGGAAGCGAATGCTGGATCCACTCGAGGACGACCCAGAACGCCGCGCCGCGGCAGCAGCGTTTCGGCTACTGATGGCTGCCGATCTTGTTGAGCACCACGCGCTCGTCTTCCCGGCAGATCTCGAATGAATCCCCCACCTCAAAGCCCAACTGATCGATCAGCAACGCCTTGTTCAGGGTGATGCTGCCACTCTGTCCGATGGTGCGCAGGTTGGGAGTGCGGATGAACAGATCCGGCTTCTTGACCGGGGTCTTCTCGCGGCGTCGTACCAGCGGCTTGGAAACGCTCTGAACGACTGGAGGGGTGCCGGCCGCGGCGCGCTGCGAACGGGCTGCCGGATCGGTTTGCTTGGTGAAGTCCATCTGCGGGATTTCCCCGAGTTCCATCAGCCCCTTCAGATAGAGGTCCTGAACTTCGCTCTTGAACTTGATGCCGAACAGCTTCTGCACCGCTTCGAGCGAACGGCCATTGCGAATTTCGTTGACCACCAGTTTCGGGTCAATGCTCTTGTATTCTACTTGCATGATTTTCCATCCTCACTTTGATTCAAGGTTCTCACCTGGTTGACTGATAAGCGGCGGAACAAATTACCAGCCGCATCCTCGGTAACCGCATTTTGCCATTATCCGCGCACAGCGCCTTCATCCCGGCCGTTTTGGCCCGCTCCCCGCCAGCACACACCCACTCATCCGCTGAATCCCGAGTATATCCTGACCTGACCTATCCCAATATTGCGGCCAATATTGCGGCGTTCCCGGCAGTGAGCGCACCCCCCGTTCAATACGCATCGAGCGAGGCAGGGTGTCGATGACGGAAAGCTTTTTATGTTGTCGTTTGATCGAAGTCAAGCGGTTCTTTATACTTCCTTAACAGGATATTATGACCGTCGGCGTTCCGGGTCAAGTCAGCCGGCAGCGAATTTTTACCAGATCACTCACGGCTCTAGTCAAAGCGATGGTGTTCTCGGCCTGCGCCTCGCTCAGCGTGCCGCAGCCGCAACTGGGGGTAAACAGCGATTGCCGGGCGATCCGCTCCAGCGACATCCCGGCCAGATCGATTTGCCGCAGGGGCTCGGCCCAGCGGTTGAACAGGCTGTTCGCGGTTTCCCCAAGGGCCGCCGGCTCGGTCGAGGTGGGGATGAGACCCCAGGCCACGGTGCCGCCCTGATCAAGGAAGGTCCGCAGCGGTTCCGCATAAAGCAAAAATTTATCAAGATAATTGTAGGCGTCGAAGTTGATGATATCGATGGTCGAACGGAACACCAGGCCCCAGTCGGTGTTGGCGCAGATGTGAATACCGGCCAGAGCGCCGGCGCGGTGAATACCGGCGGTCACCTCTTCCAGTTGGTCGTGAACCTGCTGCTCGGAGATGCTGATAAAGGCCGATGATCCATAACCTGCCAGGCCCGGTTCGTCCATGAAGATGATCACCGGACGCTGCAAACGCCGCAACTGCCGCACTTGCCATCGGGCTTTCATGGCCAGGTGTTTGGGCAGGGCTTCCTGAAACCGCTCATCATAGAGCAGCGCGCGCCCGCTCTGGTCCTTGAGCGTGCTCAGCAGGGTGAAAGGGCCGGTGATCTGTCCTTTCACCGCTTTGGGCGCGGGGATCGAACCCAGGGTCTGAAGGAATTGCCGGAAAGTGCGGCCGGCTTCGCGGCCGAATGCAAACCGGGACTGTTCCAGGTTGGCATCGTCTTCCTCCAGCGCCAGATAATCACTGAAAAATTCGTACAGCTCACGATCGAATTCAGAACCTTCAGTCTGAATCCAGACGCGGTTCCCTTCCCGCCTCACCCCGGGCAGCCCTTCCAGATATTGGGCCATCATCCGTTCTTCGGGAAAGCTTGCCAATTGCGGCCACACGGGGATCTCCGGGAGTTGCCGCAAAAGAAAATCGAGCACCCGGGCACGATCCGTGTGCGGCATGCTGCCCACCGCCGTCGCCCCGGCGTTCGCTTGCCATTCCTGCATTGCCCTGTAACTCCTCGGGTCGACAATCTATATCATTGACAATTATAGCGGATTCAGCCATTCCCTAGCACAGGATCGGGAATTCGGTCAATCCCAAAATCCAGCCCCGCGCGCTGCGACGTTTCGGCCGTGGCCGAACGCACCGCATGCGGGCACTGAAGCCGGCCTGGAGGGCATGAAATCCTTGCCGGCGGCCGTGGCGAAGGCTGGGCAATCTGGAGGGATGACGATGAGCAAACGCCAAAAAACCATTTGGATCGTCGCGGTGGTCATCCTGGTCGGGTTGGTTCTGGTCTGGTTTGAACGACTCTATCAATCGCGGGTCGGGTCGCCGGACGATGCGGAAAAAATCGGTCCCGGCGCCCTGGAGCAAACCACTCCCGCACCAACCGTCGAGGCCGGGGGCAGCGGGGGCAGTGATGCCGATGCCGGCCGCGCGTTGCATCGGCCGATCCCCTCTCCGCCCGCCGGCCGTGAGTCAGCGCCCAATCCGCTGCCGCCGTCACCGCCGCTGCCCCGGGTAGCACCGGAAGCCACTGAAGAGCAGCGCAAGGACCTGTTCCGTCTGGACCAGAGTGTCGATCACATCGTCACCGCCGATGAACCCTTTAATATTGCCGGTGAGCAGGTGACCATCAAGGATATCAAACAGCGACTGGGACTGAGCCCCGCAAGCCCAAGTCCGTCCGAGGAGACAACCGGATCGGAACAGCCTGCCGGCTATTTGAAAAAGCCGATACCGAAGCATGATCAACCGGTCTACTACGGGGTCCGCGAAGTTCACCGAGGTGAAAACGTCTGGAAGATCCATTTTCAGATCCTGCGGGATTATTTCCTTCGCCGCCAGGTGGAATTGCTGCCGACGGCGGACCGACCCGACCCTTCCGGGCGCAGCAGCGGCATCGGCCGCCTGCTCAAGTTCTTGGAAGGAGTGGTTTATGTTTATGATGTCAAAGCCAAGCGCGCGGTACCAGACGTGAATTGGGTGGACCCCGATACCGTCATCATTTTTTTTCGGATCTCCGAGGTATTCACGGCCCTGGATCAGCTCCAGGCAAACGATCTTGCGGCCGTTCGCCTGCTCCGGCAGCAGGTGATTCTGGAACGCGGCGCGGAATCCGAAGGGTTGCTGTATCGGGACGACTTCCGCTGAGCATGGGCTTTTCCGGGATGCCCATAGGTGCGGAATATGCTTGTGGAAATAAGTTCATTCTGGTAGCTTGCCCAGGGCATGGGCGCGGGTGCCGGGTTGGATCCGCGCGGGGCTGGCCAGGGCTGCGGAATTGATCGGCAATGGATGGGAAAGGGGGTGGTCGGGAGCGTTTGGATCATGGGGGCTGGGTAGCAGGCGATGGCCTGCGGGGGCTTTGTGTTTCATCCGTGCGAGGGGGGAAGAGTCTATGAAAATCTGCATGACCCGGGCAATGATCATGGTCGCTTTGGTCGGCGTTCTGGCCTTGCCGTGGCAGGCCGACGGCGCCGGTTTCGGTCTGTACGAGGGCAGCGCTCGCGGCAACGCGCTGGGTGGGGCGCTGACGGCGGCCGCCGACGACCCGTCGGCCCTGTTTTACAACCCGGCTGGAATCACCCAGCTCGAGGGGATTCAGGTCATGGGCGGAGCCACCTTCATCACCCCGATGGTGGACGTGACCACGGTCAATCCGTACGGCAGCGCTTCCAGCAAGACCACCTCGGAAGAAAACACCTGGATCCCACCGTTTTTGTATGCCACTTATCAATTCAACGATCAGCTCTATTTTGGTCTCGGGGTATTTTCCCGCTTCGGTCTCGGCACCGAATTCGATGAAAACTGGGCCGGTCGTTACAACAATTATAACGCGGTGATCAAAACGGTGAGCGTCAATCCCAACGTGGCCTTCAAGTTGAACGACTGGATTTCGCTCGCGGCCGGGATGGAATTCATGTATTTCGATCTGACCCTGGAAAACAAGGTCGACCTGCTCGGGAAAAACGATCCGTCCACCACCCAGTTCGACGTCGACAGTTCGCTCACCGGCGATACCATGGGCTACGGCTTCAACCTGGGCGTACGGATGCAGCCGCGTGACTGGATCGCGCTTGGGGCCAATTACCGCAGCCAGGTTCGCCAGCACATCGACGGCACCGCGGACTTCACCGCTCCGGCCAATCTCAATCTGCCCTCCATTCTGTTCAACGACACCGGCGCTTCCGGCACCATCACCCTGCCCCAGGAACTGTTTCTGGGTGTTGCCGTGTGGCCCATGGAACGGTTGATGGTTGAATTCGACGCTATTTACACCGGCTGGAGCAGCTTCGATGAGCTGACCATCAATTTCGATCAGGCACCGGCTCCCGGCGAAGACTCGGTGACCGTGCCGAAAAACTGGGACAATGTCTGGCGCTTTGGAGTCGGCGTCGAATACAAGGCGCTCGACTGGCTGGATCTGCGCCTGGGTTACATCTACGACCAGACCCCGATCCCTGATTCGACCGTGGATTACCTGGTGCCGGCCAACGATCGGCAGATGTTCGCGGTGGGCACCGGGCTCCATTGGAAGACCTGGACCCTGGATCTTTCCTACACCTATCTGATGATCAAGGACCGTGATGTGGACGGCCGTACCGAATCCGGTGTTTACGACGGCGAATTCCAAAACGGCGATGCCCATCTGATCGGCGCCGGCCTATCCTATCGGTTCTGATCCACGTTGTTGCGGGACGCCCCGCGGCGGTACTCGGCATGGCCGCCCCGGAAAGCAGGCAAATCTTGACGGGAAGCCCGGATATCCTCCGGGCTTCCGCTTTTGGAGGGTCACTCATGAGCCAGGATCTGAAGAAAATGTACCGCACGGTGATGGCCGATCATTTCCCTGATACGCTCACCATCGGCTTCGGGGACCAGGTGCTCCGGTACCGCAAACGGACCTGGAAGATCGCCGACGAAAAGACCGGGGAACTGATCGAAAAGGGGCTCCGCTACGGTGAAAACCCGGGCCAGGAAGCGGCGCTTTACCAGTTGCGGGAAGGCCATCTGACGCTCGGCGACTGCCGCTTTATCGAACCGGGCCTGGGTCTCGCCAGCGCCATCAGCGAAGCGGACATGATTCAGGCCGGCAAACACCCGGGGAAAACCAACCTGACCGATCTCGATAACGGTCTCAATCTGATCAAGTTTCTCACCGCCAAGCCGGCCGCCGTGATTCTGAAACACAACAACCCGTGCGGGGTGGCCCATGGAGCCACTCTGGCGGAAGCCTACCGGCGCGCCAACCGGGCCGACCGGATCGCGGCCTTCGGCGGCTGCCTGGTGGTCAACCGCACGCTCGACCGGGAAACGGCGGAAGCGGTGGCGGAAAATTACCTGGAAGTGGTGGCGGCCCCGGAATTCGCCGACGGTACGGTGGATATCCTGGCGCGTCGGGCCAATCTGCGGATTATTCAGGTGCGCCGCATGGATCGGCTGAGCGATTATCTCACCCGCCGCTTTGTGGACTTCAAATCGCTGGTGGACGGCGGACTGATCATTCAGCAGTCGCCGCTGAATCGGATCATGGGGCCGGAAGACTTGCAGCTTGCCGAAACCGTGCATGAAGGCCAAACCTACCGCATCGCCCGCCGGCCCAGCGCCGCGGAATTGAACGATCTGCTGTTTGGCTGGTTGGTGGAACAGGCGGTAACGTCCAATTCGGTTCTGTACGTGAAGGACGAGTGCACGGTGGGCATCGGTACCGGCGAGCAGGACCGGGTCGGGGTGGCGGAAATCGCCGTTTACAAAGCCTATCAAAAATATGCCGACGCGCTCTGTTTCGACCGCCACGGGCTCCCCTACAAGGACCTGGAACTGGCCGTTGACCAGGGCCGGCGACCGCGCGCCGAAAAGGATGCGATCGATCGGGACACCGCCGAAGCCAAAGGCGGACTGCGCGGCGCGACCATGGTTTCCGACGCCTTTTTCCCGTTTCGCGACGGCCTCGATGTGGGGCTGCGCCAGGGCATCACCGCCGTGGTCCAGCCGGGCGGTTCGATGCGTGACTGGGAAGTGATCGAAGCCTGCAACGAAGCCGGCGCCACCATGGTGTTCACCGGTCAGCGCGCTTTCAAGCATTGATCCGGCACGGCGCGGCCCGGCCAACCGCGACCAGCGCCGCTGACGCCGCCCGGTTTCCGGCGTGCCGCGGGAAACCGCGGTGGCAACTTGGTGCCGGTAGGCTGGGCGCTTGGATGCGCTCCGGTGGGAGTGGCTTTCCAGCCACGACTTCGGCGCTTCGGCGGCCGAGGAAGCAGGAGCTTCGCGCACCGGGGCCCCAAACTGGCAGCAGGGAACCGGCGCAACCAGCAAAGCCAGCGGAGTTATACCGGTTAAGGGTAAAAAGTTTCATTTCGCGTGCGCCCTTTCCCGGGAGCGCGGGCATCCTGCCCGCTTTTGGTAATGAAACATCTGATCCTAAGCCAGTATAGCTTGAGAAGTTACGTTTTGTGCTCCCGCAGAGGCGCTGAGAGCGCGGAGAAGAGCCCTGAAATCAACCTCCGCGTCTCTGCGTCTCCGCGCGGAAATGAAACTTTCAAGCCTTCACAAGTATAGCCGGGTCAATGGGGTCAGGGTGGTCCGCTGAGTCGGTAGCGTCAGCGGAACCAGCGGAAACCCTCACGTGGACCTGGGCGGGATCTGCCCGAAACGCCCTCCGGCTTGCCAACAAACGGGTGAGGGTTTCCGCCGCCCCATCCTAGGCTTTCGACTCTGCTGCCGGGTCCAACGCGGTTTCCGGGTCCCAGGGCTTGATCAGATCTTGAACCAGGCCCAACTGATCAAGAATTCGAGCCACCACGAAATCCACCAGGTCCTGCACCGACCGCGGCCGCTGATAAAATCCGGGCATTGGCGGCAGGATCACCGCTCCAGCCTCGGCGGCCCGCTGCATGTTGCCGAGATGAATCCGGCTGAGCGGGGTTTCCCGCGGCACCAGCAGGAGTTTGCGGCCTTCCTTGAGGCACACGTCGGCGGCCCGATGAATCAGATTGCTGGAAATGCCCTGGGCGATGGCGGCCAGGGTCCCCATGGTGCAGGGCACCACCACCATGGCGGCGGCGGGAAACGAACCGCTGGCGATGGGAGCGGTGAAATCGGCGGCATCATGGAACCACACCCGATCGCCGAACTGCTCGCGCAGATCGCAACCGGTTTCCAGTCGGTAGACCAGGCGGCCGGCCTTGGACGCCACCAGGTGGATCGGCAGTTGTCTCCGGAGCAATTGATCGAGCAGGGTCCGGGCATAGGGAGCGCCACTGGCGCCGGTAACGGCAACGATGTACTGGGAAGCTTTCATCCGGCCATGATCCACGACGGCAGCCTTTGGTTGCGCGGGCGGTTGATGACTGATGGTTGCTGGTCAGGTGGTTGCAACTGGATGCTCTTGTTAGGCGTGGGGATGGGTCCTTAACCAGGATGGAGGGTTAAGCTCCCATTGGGTGCCACCGGAAACGCGCCGCGCTGGGGCGTGGCGGTCCCGGCACCGTCCTGGCTTCGGATTCAGGCGTCGGCCCGCAGGCGGGCGGCGGCTTCCACGGCGCTCAGGTGGCCGTGGACCAAGGCCGCGATCAGCTTGAGAAAAACCACCGGGCGCTCATGCTGAAACACGTTGCGGCCGATCGCCACGCCGCCGGCGCCGGCACTGAGCGCCTGTTCGATCCGCAAGAGAAATTCGCCACTGTCGCCGGCCTTGCCGCCACCGGCGACCAGCACCGGTACCGGACTTCCGGCCGTGATCCGGGCCAGATTGTCGGGGTCGCGGGGTGCCGGCATCTTGATCAGATCGGCGCCCAGTTCCGCCGCGACTCGAGCGGCATGGGCCAGGGCCGCATCGGTCATGGGGTTGGGGGCATAGGCGCCGCGCACATAAATCATCACCAGGAGCGGCAGTTGCCATTCGGCACAGGCCGTTCCCACTCGGCCCAGGTCCAGCAGCATTTCCCGCTCTTCCCGAGCACCCAGATTGATATGCACGGAAACGCCGTCGGCTCCCCGCCGTAGGGCTTCTTCCACGGTGCCCACCAGCACCTTGTGATGAAAGTCCGGTCCCAGTTGAGTGCTGGCGGAAAGGTGCAGGAACAGGCCCGGCAGGCGATGCGGCAGCCCGTCCAGGTAGCGGAACATGCCCTTATGCAGCACCATGGCGTCGGCGCCTCCGGCCACCCCGGTCCGGACCGCCTGGTCCATCTGCTGTAACCCCGGAATCGGCCCGCAGCTCACCCCGTGGTCCAGCGGCAGAACGACGATCCGCCCGTCTTCCGGATTGACCAGTCGCTTCAGTCGCAGCGTCCTGCCGGTGCTCATGCCTTGAGGCCTCCAGCGCTCTCCAGCCGGTTCACGCCACTTGCGCAAAGCGGGTCAGGGGTTCCAGTTCAGGAATTGATGGTAGCCTATTGGTCTGGTAAAGCAACCGGAAAAAATGCCGCAAGCCGCACTGCTCAGCCGCTCCCAGATCGAAGCAAAGGTGCCGGTAGTAATCGCTCAGGGCCTCTTGATCAAACCCGCTCAGGCGTTCCGCTTCGCGGCAGATGATCGGCATGTGACCGCGGCCCCAGGTCTTGGCCGCCATCAGTTCATCGACGGTCTGAAAAATCCCCCGGGGTTTTGCCGCCAGACTGTCGCGGCGCACCGTCCACAGACCGAACACAAACGGCAGACCGGTCCACTCGAACCAGGCCTGACCGAGATCCAACCGGTAAGGATATTCTTCCTGCCGGCTCCAGGTGAGGGCTTCATCGCCGATGGCGAGAAAGGCGGTGGGCCGTTCCCCGTGATTCAAGCTGGCGGTGACGCAGCCTTTGAAGGTTTTCACATCGCGCAGGTGCCAGCGCAGGCGGGTCAAAAGTTCCAGCAGCGCGATCGAGGTTTCCGACTTGGCGCTCACCAGAATCGAACAGCCGCTCAGATCGTGAACCGGTCGTCGGCTCATCAATAGAACGCTCAGCACCGGCCCGCGCGAACTGATGGAAAGGTCGGGCACCAGGACATAGCGCTCCGCGTGCAGCGCGGCTTCAATCGATGAAACCGGGCTGATGTCCAACCGGCCCTCGGCCATGAGCTTGTTCAGGCGGGCGGGCGGACCGGTCACCAGGCGACTGGCGCTCGCCACCACCCCGGATTCGATCGGGTAGTAGATGGGAAGGACATTCAAAAAGCCGAACTTACCGAGGTTGATCCGCTCGGTCAGGCGCGCGTCCACTGCCATTTTCCCGCGGCTCCTTGTGCGATGATGGTTTCCACCAGGTGCTTCGGGGCGGTCCGGGCCGGCACGGCGACCGCCGGAAAGTGCCCGGAACGGCCGCGAGCGAGGCTGCCGAAATGATCCTCGCAGCCCAGCGCGACGGCCCCGCCGACGGTGATCATGCGCAGCACCTGCTCGGACCGGATCTCCGGGTAAGCATCGAGCACCCGGGCGGCTTCTCGAAACAGGTTGAGGTCCTGGTTGCTGGCCAGGCTGTCGGTGCCGAGCGCGGTGGCGATGCCGCGTTCGAGCGCCGCCGCGAGGTCCGGCCGACCGACGTTGATGGCGGCGTTGCTGCGCGGGCAGAAGCAGACCTTACAGTCGCGCCGGGCCACCAGGTCCCAGTCGGCCGCGCTCAGGTGGACGGCATGGACCAGGAGGGTTCGGGAATCAAGCACCCCCAGAGAATCGAGCAAACCCACCGGGCTGGTTGCGGGTGGCGTCCAGGTCGGCACCCAGCGGCCGAGAGATTCCAGGAAATCGCGAAAGAACCCGGTGCCGGTTTGAAGCAATTCAAGTTCTTCCCGATGTTCCGCCACATGGATGGAAAACGGCAACCCTCTCATGCGGGTCCAGGCCTTGGCCTGAGCGATCAGCGCGGCCGAAGTGGAATAGCAGCCGTGGGCCGCGAGACTCATCATCGGCCCGCCGGAAGCCGCCGGCGGATGCGCCGCCAATCGTTCGAGCGGTGCCACCCGGTGGAGATCGGTTTGATTGAAGCCGAGCACCTCGAACAGAAACAATTCCGGGCAGGCTTCGGCGGTCGGCGGAGTCGCGGCATCCGGAGCGGCATCCGGGTGAGCGCTCCGGTCCGGCTCGAAGGGTTCGAGGGTGCAGCCGACGTCGGCACAGGCAGCCGTGCCCGCCTCGATGAGTGCTCTTCGTCCGGCGGCGACGGCGGCGGCTCGATCGCAACCGGAAAGCCCGGCGCGCTCCCGGTTGAAGGCTTGCAGCCAGGCCGGGAACCCGTTCTGGGGCAACGGAATGCGGCCCGCCAGACCGCTCCATTCGAGATGGGTGTGGGCGTTCACCAGGCCGGGGATGAGAGCCTGGTCCGGATGGTCGATGGTCCTGGTGCCCGCGGCGGCGATTCGAGCGATATCGGCATAACGCCCCACGGCTTCAATGGTCCGCCCGCGCACCAGCACCGCGCCGTCTTCGATCACCGGGCCGCGGCCGGGCAGCACCCAGGGCGCCCGCCGCAAGAGGGTCGCTTGCACCATGTCAGTATTGCTAGGGCTAAAAACCTTCATTTCGTGTGGGCTCTTGCCTGGGAGCGCGGGCATCTTGCCCGCCCTTGATAATGAGAGATTTTATCCTCAACCGGTATAGCTCGCCTTTCCGCTCACCCGGCGGTAGTCCATGATGCGCTGCCGCGGGCGGAACCCGGCCGCTTCGATCAGCCGATACATCTCATCAAGAGACAGGCGAAACCGGACCCCGGCGGCCGCCACCACGTTTTCTTCGATCATGGTGGAACCGAAATCGTTGGCCCCGAAAAACAGGGCCATCTGGGCGATCTTCGGCCCCATGGTGACCCAGGAAGCCTGCAGGTTGTCGAAATTGTCGAGCACCAGCCGGGACACCGCCAGCAACCGGAGATAGGCCACGGCGCCTTCCGGTTCGCGCTGGATCGCCGTGTGCTGGGGCTGGAAACTCCAGGGGATGAAAGCGGTGAAACCGCCGGTGCGATCCTGCAAATCGCGCAGCTTGAATAGATGTTCCAGACGGTGGATCGGTTCTTCTTGGTGGCCGAACATCATGGTCGCGGTGGTGCGGAGCCTCTGAAGGTGAGCTTCTTCCATCACCGCCAGCCACTCATCGGATCCGCACTTGTTGGGCGAAACCTTACGGCGCACCTCGTCCACCAGGATTTCGGCGCCACCGCCGGGGATCGAATCGAGCCCCGCCTGCTTCAAGCGGGCGATGACCTCGCCCACGGACAGCCGATTGAGTTTGCTGAAGTGAACGATTTCCGGCGGCGAAAAGGCGTGCACGTGAATCGCCGCGTGACGCTTGATGAAGCGCAGCAGATCTTCGTAATAGCCGAGCGGGAGCCCCGGGTGGTGGCCGCCCTGCATCAGGATCTGAGTGCCGCCGAGAGCCAGGGTTTCATCGATTTTCGCGGCCAGGTCGGGCTGGCTCAGCAGATAGCCTTCCGGATGGTCGGGTGGCCGGAAGAAGGCGCAAAACCGGCAGCCGCAAACGCAGATATTGGAATAATTGATGTTGCGGTCGATCACGTAGGTGACCACCGGTTCCGGGTGTTTGTCCAGGCGCACCTGATGCGCTTGCAACCCGAGCCAGTGGAAATCGGCCTGGGCATACACCTGCCAGGCTTCGTCCAGGTTCAGGCGAGCGTGGCCTTCGACTTTGGTTTTGAGTGCTTGATCGAGCATCGGCGGTGGCCTCGGGATGGGATCACGGGCATGGGTGATGGCGGGCCGGCGCGGCCTCGGTTTGGTCCGGTCGCGCCACCGGCTGGAAGTAGGAATCGCGCTCGACCGGTTCGAACCCGGCGTCCCGGATCAGCCGTTCCAATTGGCTCCGGGTCAGGGCCTGGTCCGATTCGGCCCCGGCCATGTGGCCGATTTTTTCCTCGATCACGGTGCCGTCGAGATCATCGGCGCCGAAGTGCAACGCCGTCTGGGCCACCTTGACCGTGAGCATGACCCAATAGGCTTTGATGTGGGGGATGTTATCGAGCATCAGGCGGCTCACCGCGATGGTCTTGAGATCATCCACCCCGGTGGTGGCGCGGGCGTTCTCGATCAGGGTATGATCGGGCTGAAACGGCAGCGGGATGAAGCAGAGAAAGCCGCCGGTCTCATCTTGGAGACAGCGCAGCGCGTCCAGGTGTTCCAGCCGTTCCCGGTGCGATTCGAGATGGCCGTAAAGCATGGTGGCGTTGCTCCGAATCCCCATCCGGTGCGCTTCCCGCGCCACCGCCAGCCAGCCGGCGCCGCTCAGCTTGTTGGGGCAGAGCAACCGGCGGACCCGCGGACTGAAGACTTCCGCGCCGCCGCCCGGGAGCAGCTCGAGCCCGGCCGCTTGCAGCCGTGCCAGCACCGCGCCCACACTGGTTTTTTCACGGTCTGCGAAGTGCTGGATTTCCACCGCGGTGAAGGCCTTGATCACCAGGTGCGGTCGAATCCGTCTGATTTCCCGGAGCATGGTTTCGAAATAGGCGAGCGGCAGGTCCGGATGACAGCCGCCGACGATGTGCACTTCGGTGATGGCGGCCGCTTCGGGTTCAGTGAGCTTGCCGAGAATATCTTCCAGCGACAGTTGGAAGGCGCCGGGGGCCCCGGCTTCCCGGCTGAAGGCGCAGAACAAACAGCCGTTCACACAGATGTTGGAATAGTTGATGTGCCGGTTCAGCACGTAAAAGGTGCGGTTGCCGTGGCAACGGGTTCGCACCTGATGCGCCAGGGCACCCACCGCCAGCGGCGACGGGCAGCGGTAGAGCCGCTCGCCGTCTTCCAGGCTGAGCCGGACGCCGTCCCGCACCTTGGCGGCAATATCCTCCAAGCCAAGGGATTGGTACCACTTTGGTTCAAACATGGCGGCGTTTACTCCCTTTTTGATCCGCGCCGCTCCGCGGCGCAGGGTCGGCTTCGCTGCTGCCAAGCCCCTGGCGCAGCACCTCGATCACCCGCTCGATCCGTTCCTTCACCTGGTCTTCCCCGGCTCGGTAGATTCCCATCCCCGCGTCCAGAAAGGACACGCTGTAAGCCTGGAGAAACCGGTCCAGCACCGCGTCCAGCAGGAACACGGTGGTGGCGACATCCAGATCCGCACGCAGTTCGCCCCGTTCGATTCCGGCTTCCACCAAAGGCGTCAGGTATTCCGCGGAAAACAGGTGAACCTGCTGTAAAAATTCGGTGCGGTAAGGGAATTTTTCCTGAAAGATCATCTTCAGGTAGATCTGGTAGACTTGTGGATGACGGTCGATGAACGCCACGCCGGCGGCCAGGCTGCGCCGAATGCGCAGAAAAAAATCCGCGTCCGCGGTGTCCCGCTTGACCTGCCGGAGGGATTGCCGAACCAGGTCCACGGCGTGCTCGAAGATGAAGCGGAACAGGCCTTCCTTGCTGCCGAAATACTGGAACAGGGAACCCTTGGCGATGCCGAGTTTGTGCACCAGCCGGTTCATACTGGCCTGCATGAAGCCCTGCTCGGCGAATTCCTCGACCGCCGCCGCCAGGATTTTCCGCTGCTTGGCCTGATCCAGATTATTGAATCGTTCGGTAACCGGCACATCCGACCTTTCGCTCAAAAGCACACCAGCGGGCAGCAAAGTGACCAGGTGGTCATTCTAGGACCGGTGCCCGCTGTTTGTCAATGCCGGCATGCCGGCTTTGCAAAACAACCAGCAAGCGGATACAAGGAAAGACGATGGAATTCGGCCACTGTGGGGCAATGCCCGGTATTGGTGGTTTGCCAAGGAAGGGCTGACCGGGAGGAAAGCGTGTATTTGCTGACCGTGAGTTATCGAAACACTACCCAAAACGGCACCGGCAGCCTGGTCTTGCATGATCGGCAGGATCCGCCCGGCTTGCCGAAATGGAATCTATTCGAATGCGGTCCGGCCCGACTAGAGCAGCTTCGGCTGTGCGTGGTGGCCGCGAACAGCGCCGCTTTTTGGGCTTGGTTCCCGCACGATCTTGCCAGGCTTCACGGGAATCCGGTACTCCCCATGGGGGTTGAGTATCTCGCGGCCTGGCATTGTCCCCAGGATACCTCAACCAGCCCGCTGCAGTTGTTCGTCGGCGGGCTTCAGCAGCGCTCGGCGGAGCTGCCGAAGCCGCTCAAGAAACAGGATTTGGGCGGGACTATCGGCAGATTGCGAAATATTTGCAGCCGCGCCAGGCTGCGGCATGGTTTCCTCCTGGCGTATGGGTCGCGGTGGAAGGTCCATGCAGGGACCGATGATTTCGATTTCATGGACTCATGGACTCGACGGCGTCGCTTTCATTCCCTTTTTTCCGCCACGGCACGGCTGACCGACCCGAGTGCTTTTTTGAGGAACCTGCACCGCCGGGCGACGTACCGGCGATTCGGCCCCCGGCACATTCTCGATCGCCTGCGGGGGTTGCTCCAGGACCATTTTTCCGTTGACAAATCCGCCTGGCATGAAAAGGACCGCTGGGCGGCGCTCCCTCCGGAAGCGCGAGTACTGTTGATTCCAGCGCTCGACGCCGGTCGACACCTGCTCGATGCGTTTCCGAAATCGCCGGCGCCGCTCGATCAGCCGGGTGTCATCCTGTTCGACCGGCCGGCGTGCAGGGTAGGAGGCCTCGGGCTCTCAACCTGGATGACGTTCTGGGATCAATGGTTGCCGAATTTTCAATTCATCGTGAATCTAGCGCCACGGATCGCCCGAACCGCTCCCCCGGCGTTGCTCCGTGAACGGTTGCGCCTCGATCTGGCCAAGGCTCCGCCGAGGAGCAGGCCGATTCGGTTGCGAACCGTGGATATCTTGCTGATCGATGTGGACAGTCGCCTCCCCAACCTGGCCCTGATGAAGCTCTCGCGTCATTTCAAAAACCAGGGCCGGAAAGTGACCCTGGCGCGCGGGACCGCGTTGCTTCGGTCGGCGGCGGAAGTGTACGCCAGCGCGGTTTTCCACAATGACCACACGCGCCGAAAAATCGAGACGCTGAAGCGCCATTACGGGGACAAGCTGAATTTGGGCGGATCCGGAGTCGATCTGTACCAGCGGCTGCCCGCGGAGATTGAGGGTCTGCCTTCGGATTATGATCTGTACCCGAATCTCGGCGATCGGGCCATCGGGTTTCTCACCCGCGGCTGTCCCCGTCACTGCGCTTTTTGCATCGTACCGAAAAAGGAGGGCTCGCCCCGGCTGGTGGGCGATCTCGATGATTTGTTGCAAGGCGGGCGCGGAAACAAGCTCATTCTTCTCGACGACAACTTGCTGGCGGCACCCGGTGCGGAATCGCTGTTGGAACAGATGGCGTCTCGCCGGATTCAGGTGAATTTCACCCAGACCCTGGATATCCGATTGGTCGATCGAAAGCGGGCCGATCTGCTGAAGCGAATTCATTGTTCCAATACCCGCTTCACCCGCCGCAACTATCATTTCAGCCTGAATGACTGCAGCGGACTCGACCTGGTCCTGGAAAAATATGGCCTATTCGATTTCCGCGCATCGGATAACGTCGAATTTATCTGCATGTACGGTTACCGAACGACCCTGGCCGAGGACCTGGAACGGTTTCGCTTTCTCCGCTCGCTGCCGGGGGCCTATGTTTTCGTGCAATGCTATCAACCCATACCGAATGGCCCTGAGCCGTCCATGGACGGGTTCTTCGACGGTGCGGTCGATCGCCTGATCGACGAATTGGTGACGGTTCAATTCACCCAGAACATGAAGAGCATGGAAAAGTACTACCGGTGGCTGAGCCGGCTCTATGCAGAGCGTTTTGGACGTCTGCACCGGCAGTTGGTGGACACGATCTTCCGCTACAACAATCGACCAGGGAAGGGGCGCTATATCGAAACCTTGGCCGGAACGATCCGAGGGAGGGTGCGAGATGAAAGGTGAGCGACCCGCTGTTTCCTGCAGCGAAACCGAAATCCAACAACCGCGCGTGCTCGCGGCCAGCACCCGGCATGGCATCTGGCGCGGCAAGAGGACCAAGATAAGGCTCATCCTTGGTCCGTCAACGCGGTTATTCAAGGGTCCATCCCGACCGGTTGAAAGTCGGTAGAAGGCCGTTGGATCAGCCTTGACAGGCTTGCAGGATGGGTCTATAGTGCGCTAGTTCACAAGATAAGGTGGAAGGCCCACGGAGCCAGCGGGTGCCGGGTGCGCGTCCGGTCTCCAGGCCGCCGTCAGGGTGCGCATCGGCCGGGCGCGGGCGCCGCGGCCGTTGACTTCGGCGTCCCGGTGGGCCACGGATGGCACCGCGGCACAGGCAAGGTAAGTGATGATGGCATTTGAGAAACTTTTAGCAAAGAAACGTTCCGCAATACTCACCGGCTGGTTCCAGGCGGTGATCGATTCCTACCCGGAAGAAACCGCTCAGTTCCTGAAAAAAGAACAAGATCCCTTCGCCAATCCGGTGGGCCGGACCGTTCGCGACGGCCTCAACGGAATTTTGGACCTGCTGCTGGAAAACAAGGACGAAGTGGAAGCCACCACGTTTCTCGACGATATCATTCGGGTACGGGCGCTGCAGGATTTCAGCCCGGCGCGGGCCCTGGTTTTCATCTTCCAGCTGAAACGCGTGTTGAGCGACGTGCTGGCCGAGGACCTGGAGGAACCGGAACTGTCTCGCCAACTCCGGCAATTTGCCCCCCGCATCGATCGGCTGGCCCTGCTGGCGTTCGACATTTACACCAACTGCCGGGCCCAGCTTTACAGCATCAGGGTCAAGGAAAGCGAACAGCGGGCCGGCAAGCTTCTGGAACGCGCCAATGCTTTATGGGAGAAACGGGCGCAGCGCTCCCGAGTCCCTGAATCATAACATCCATTATTAACCAAATGTAAAGCGAGGTGCCGTTAAATGAACCCCAAGGAATCCGTCGTTTTTTCACTTGTGGCCGTGGTGGTGCTCGTTTTGCTCTCCTGGGTCGGCGCGGGCCTCATAGGGATGCACTTTTTGTTCGGAGTGCTGATCCCCTATCTGGCGTTCGCGATCTTCCTGTTCGGCATGGTGTATCGGATCGTGGGTTGGGCGCGTTCCCCCGTGCCGTTCCGCATTCCGACCACCTGCGGGCAGCAGAAGTCTCTCCCATGGGTAAAATGGAGCCCGATCGAGAATCCGGTCGACACCAAGGGCGTCCTCAAACGGATGTTCTTCGAAGTGTTTCTGTTCCGATCGCTGTTTCGCAACGTCAAGCTGGAACTGCGCGAGGGTCCGAAGCTGCTCTACGGTTCGGCCAAATGGCTATGGCTGGGGGCGATCGCCTTCCATTATGCGTTTTTGGTGATTCTGATCCGCCATTTTCGGTTCTTTTCCGAACCGGTGGCCGGCTTGGTGCGCGGCCTCGAGGGGCTGGACGGCTTCCTGGAAGTGGGGGTGCCCCGCTTTTATCTTTCCGGCGCGGTGCTCTTGGCCGCAATCGCCTACCTGTTCGCGCGCCGCTACCTGGTGCCGCAATTGAAATACATTTCGCTGCCGGCGGATTATTTCCCGCTGGTCCTCATCTTCAGTATCGGTCTGACCGGCATTTTGATGCGCTATTTCATCAAGGTCGACATCATCGGGGTCAAGCAAATGACCCTGGGACTGGCCGCGTTGCAACCAACGGTGGTGGAAGGGGTGGGCTCCATTTTTTACATCCACATCTTCCTGGTGAGTGTGTTGTTTGCCTATTTTCCGTTCAGTAAACTGGTGCATTTGGCCGGAGTGTTTCTCAGCCCGACCCGCAACCTGGCCAACAACAGCCGCTTCGTGCGGCATGTGAATCCTTGGAATTACCCGGTCAAGACCCATACCTACGACGAGTATGAAGAAGAGTTCAGGGAAAAGATGATTGAGGCTGGCCTACCGGTGGAGAAGGAGTAACCATGGCGAATGTTCCCAAACCAGACCAACTTGCAAAAATCGATCACCGGCCGCCACAACAGGGGTGGATGGAAACCCCGGTGGAGTTCAAGCCCGGTAATTACCTCTATGCCTGCAAACCGCACAATCTTGAAATCCTCGGCCTGCCCAATCCGCGCGAATGGCGGCCCGAGGAAGACGATTGGAAGCTGCCCGCGAACTGGCAGGAAATCCTGCTGGACGGGATGAAGGAACGGCTGGAAAAGTTCCGTTCGTTCAAACTGTTCATGGATATCTGCGTGCGCTGCGGGGCCTGCGCCGATAAGTGCCATTTCTTCATCGGCACCGGCGACCCCAAGAACATGCCGGTGCTCCGGGCGGAACTGCTGCGCTCGGTCTACCGCGGCAATTTCACCACCTTCGGGCGGATGTTCAAGAAATATTCGGGCGGCCGTGAACTCACCGAAAAAGTGCTCAAGGAATGGTTTTACTACCTGTTCCAGTGCTCCGAATGCCGGCGTTGCTCGGTGTTCTGCCCCTACGGGATCGACACCGCGGAAGTGACCATCATCGGTCGCGAACTGCTCAACCTGATCGGCTGCAACGTGGACTGGGTGGCGGCACCGGCGGCCAACTGTTTCCGCACCGGTAACCATTTGGGGATTCAGCCCCACGCCTTCAAGGACATGATGGACTTTTTCGTCGATGAAATCGAAGAGGTGACCGGGGTCCGGGTGGAACCCTCGCTCAATCGCAAGGGCGCCGAAATCCTCTTCGTCACCCCGTCCGGGGACGTGTTCGCCGATCCCGGCACCTACACCCTGATGGGTTACCTGATGCTGTTCCATGAAATCGGGTTGGATTATACCTGGAGCACCTACGCGTCCGAGGGCGGCAACTTCGGTTTCTTCACTTCCCATGAAACCATGAAGCGGCTCAACGCCAAGATGTACGCCGAAGCCAAGCGCCTCGGAGTCAAATACATCATCGGCGGCGAATGCGGTCACATGTGGCGGGTGATCAACCAGTACATGGAAACCATGAACGGACCGGCCGACTTCCTGGAAGTTCCGAAGTCGCCGATCACCGGCACGGTATTCGACAACGCCAGTGCCACCAAGATGATCCACATCGTTGAATTCACCGCGGACCTCATCAAGCACGGCAAACTCAAGCTGGACCCCAGCCGCAACGATAAGCTCCGGGTCACCTACCACGATTCCTGCAACCCCGCCCGCGGCATGGGACTGCTGGAAGAACCGCGCTACGTGATCAAGAACGTGTGCAACAACTTCTTCGAAATGCCCGAAAACACCATTCGCGAGCGCACCTTCTGCTGCGGTTCCGGGGCCGGTCTGAACGCCGGTGAATACCTGGAAATGCGGATGCGCGGCGGACTCCCCAGGGCCAACGCGGTCAAGCACGTGCACGACAAGCACGGAGTCAACATGCTGTCCTGTATCTGCGCCATCGACCGCGCGGTGCTGCCGGCCCTGATGGATTATTGGGTCCCGGATGTGGGAGTTACCGGGGTCCATGAACTGGTTGGAAACGCGCTCGTGATGGAAGGGGAAAAGCAGCGCACGACGGATCTGCGTAGCGAACCGCTCCCCGGCTTTGAGGAGGAAGATGATGAAGATCTATGATGCCAACAAGATCATTCCCGGGCTGCTGATTCTTGTCGGGCTGTTCACCTTCCCCTTCCTGTACAACATTGGGGGAGCGGCGCCGGCGCCGAAACCGGAACTGCCGAAAGAGCAGAAAACCTGCGTGCAGTCGCTCGCCTTCATGAAGGCCGGCCACATGCAACTGCTCAACGACTGGCGTGATCAGGTGGTGCGCCAGGCCAATCGGGTCTACGTCGGCCTCGACGGCAAGGAATTCAACCCGAGTTTGCAGAACACCTGTATGGAATGCCACACCAGCAAGGTCAAATTCTGCGACCAATGCCACAACTACGCCGGGGTGACGCCATATTGCTGGGACTGCCACATCGCACCGAAGGAGAATCAATGATGGATGGGAGCAGAAGAAGCTTCTTGAAGATAGGAGGACTCTCCGTTCTGGGGTTGAGCGGTGTACGGGTCTGGAACGTGTTCGCGGCGACCCAGGAGGCGGGTCATGAAGCGGCCGCGGAAGCGGCGGGTGCTCTCCAGTGGGCGATGGTGATCGACATGAAAAAGTGCTGGGACTACCAGGAGAAGCAGCCCTGCACCGATTGCATGACGGCCTGCCACGGCATTCACAATGTTCCGGAAATCGCCGACCCGAAACGGGAAATCAAGTGGCTCTGGACCGACCTCTACCAGCACGCCTTCCCCACCGAGGGTCATGAGTATCCGCCCGCCGAGGCTAAGGGCAAACCGTTCCTGTTGCTCTGCAACCATTGCAGCAACCCGCCTTGCGTGCGGGTCTGCCCGACCCAGGCGACCTTCAAGCGCCCCGAGGACGGCGTGGTGATGATGGACTTTCACCGCTGCATCGGCTGCCGCTATTGCATGGCCGGCTGCCCCTACGGATCGCGCAGCTTCAACTGGCAGGACCCGCGACCGTTCATCAAGGAACTCAATATGCAGTTCCCCACCCGGACCAAGGGCGTGGTGGAAAAATGCAACTTCTGCGCCGAACGGCTGGCGAAGAATCTCTATCCCGCCTGCGTCGAAGTGTGCAAGGCCAAGGCGCTCACCTTCGGCAACCTCGGCGATCCGACTTCGCCGGTCCGTGAGCTGTTGAAGCAGCATTACACCATCCGCCGCAAAAACGAACTGGGAACCGGACCGAACGTTTACTATATCGTGTGAGGGAGCACCATGCTGGAAAAAGCGCTGGAAGGAAGCAAGAGCTATTGGCGTTTGCTCGTGACGCTCCTGGTCTTGGCCGGGATCGGGTTCGGCTGCTACCTGCTGCAGCTAAACCAGGGTCTGAGGATCACCGGCATGAGTCGGGACGTGTCCTGGGGCTTTTATATCGCACAATTCACCTTTCTGGTCGGGGTGGCGGCATCGGCGGTGATGGTGGTGCTGCCCTATTACCTCCACCATGTGAAGGTATTCGGCAAAATCACCATCCTGGGTGAATTCCTGGCGGTGGCATCGGTCACCATGTGCCTGTTGTTCATCGTGGTGGATCTCGGGAAACCCATGCGGCTCCTAAACGTGCTGCTTTACCCGACGCCCAATTCAGTGCTGTTCTGGGACATGGTGGTCCTGAACGGCTATCTGTTTTTGAATATTGTGATCGGCTGGACCGTGCTCGGGGCCGAACGCAAGGGCGTGGCCGCGCCGGCCTGGGTCAAACCGCTGATCTATCTGTCCATTCCCTGGGCGGTCAGCATCCATACGGTGACCGCGTTTCTGTATGCGGGTCTTCCCGGCCGCCACTTCTGGCTGACCGCCATTCTGGCGCCGCGCTTTCTCGCCTCTGCCTTCGCCGCCGGTCCGTCGCTGCTGATTCTGCTGGCCTATTTCGTGCGTAAGCGGAGCAAATTCGATCCGGGCGACGAAGCCTTCGAGAAGCTCAGCCAGGTGGTCGCCTACGCCATGTGCGTGAACGTGTTCTTTGTGCTGCTGGAACTGTTCACTTCCTTCTACAGCGGCATACCGTCGCACATGGAAGGGTTCATCTACCAGTTCAGCGGCCTCGAAGGCCATGGCAAGCTGATGCCGTTCATGTGGCTGTCGGCGATCCTGTCGGTGATCGCGGTGCTGATGCTGCTCAGCAAGAAGAAGCGGAGCCAGGAAAAGACCCTGAAGATCGCCTGCGTGCTGGTGTTTATCGCGCTCTGGCTGGAAAAGGGCCTGGGCCTGGTGATCACCGGCTTCATTCCCAACCCCTTCAACACGGTCACCGAATACTGGCCGACCTTCCCGGAACTGGGGATCACCATCGGCGTTTACGCCACCGGTTTCCTGGTGCTCACGGTGCTCTATAAGGTGGCCATCGCGGTGAAGGAAGAAAACCTCTAGCCGTTGTGCCCGACTACCGTCGGCAATTGCTCCGCACACCGCTGGCGAGATCCGATGGGCCTCAAAGCGGATGAATCGCGCAAGGCAGACGCCCTTCCCCTGCAGGGGAGGGCGCCACTATTTCCAATCGATCAAGAAGTTCCATCACCAGCGATGACTGACTGACTCTCGCACGGCTGATTAGCGGATAGTCAAGAGTCAGGCCACCAATATCCCCGAGGCTAGGGGGCAATTATACCGGTTTAGGATGAGATCTTTCATTACCCAATGCGGGCAAGATGCTGACGCTGCCGGCAAGGGGGCAACAAGAAGTGAAGGAATTGATTCTCAACGCGTTTGATTCGGCTAATCCGGCGGAATTATCTGGCAATCGTGGGCATTTTGTCCATAATGCCCTTGGTGGATATGGGGGAGCGGTTTGCCAACGGAGGAGATCAGTATGAAAAGATCTTTGTACATGTCACTTCCAGTGATTTGGTTTTCATGCCTCACTATTTTCCTTCTTCTTATCGCCGTCGCATTTGGTGGCGATGCGCCAGCGGACCCGAAGAAACACACCAGTTTGGGTAAATACGTCACCGCTGCGGAAGCCTACGAGATGTGGAAAGCCGACCAGCAGAAAGTGAAGGTACTCGATGTGAAGACCCCGGAGGAATATGACTTTGTAGGTCACGCTCCGATGGCGGTTAATATTCCTTCCGAGCTTTGGTCGGGTCAGTGGAATGCAGAGAAGAAGGCTTTCGCTCTGGTCAGCAATCCGGATTTCGAGGCTCAGGTTAAGGCCAGGTTCAAACCGGACGAGCCGATTTTGGTCATGTGCCGATTGGGTCAGCGCAGCGCCGCAGCCGTCGAACGTCTGGAATAGGCCGGCTTCACCAATGTTTTCAACATGGTGGACGGTTTTGAAGGCGATAAAGTGACGGACGAAGACAGTTACTTCAAGGGCAAACGCCTGAAAAACGGCCGGAAAAATTCTACCGCCCCCCTGGACCAATGGGCTCAATCCTGAGCTGGTTTTTGCCTATGCAAAATAAGGTATGCTGAGCACTGCCGGAGATATATTGGTTAAGGATAAAAAATTTCAATTCGTG
>MNZR01000335.1:4427-10494 GCA_001873705.1 Syntrophobacteraceae bacterium CG2_30_61_12 | reverse complement strand
TTACCTGACAGATCCCGGGCAGCACGTTGATCCGGCTCCGTGGCAGCCGTGGCAGCCGTGTAGGTCAGGTTGCGACCAACGGGAGTTACCTGACAGATCCCGGGCAGCACGTTGATCCGGCTCCGTGGCAGCCGTGGCAGCCGCGTAGGTCAGGTTGCGACCAACGGGAGTTACCTGACAGATCCCGGGCAGCACGTTGATCCGGCTCCGGCCGACTCAACTCGGGGCATGGAAACAGCGTTTGGGCGATGTGACCTTACCCTGCTTTTTCAGGTTGTTGATGATCTTGGTCACGGCCTTGCCGTCGAGCCCCAGTTGCTGAGCGATGTCGCCGGGGCGCAGCGGCTTGCCGGCCTGCTGCATCACTTCCAGAACACGGCTTTCCTCATCGGACATGGTTGCTCTCCTCTCGGGTTGGAGTTTGGGTTTCTTTGCGTTCCCCGGTTTTCACGGCGGTTGCCCATGGGCGGGCGGCACCACGGCGACGGGGCCTCAACGGCCGAGGTAAGCGCGGAAGCGCTCCACCAGCTCGCGCCGCTCCTGGTCGGTCTTGCTCGTTTCGAACCAGGCGATGGCTCGCTGGAATTTGATCAGGTCATCGAGATAGCTGGTCCGCGCGATGACCACCTGCTGGGCGGCGCTGAACGCTCGGTTCTGCGCGTCCAGCAAGGTGATGATCGGAACCACGCCGCGCGCGTACTGGTCTCGCACCACTTCCAGGTTCTTGTCGGCGCTCGCCAGCGCCTGGCGCGCCAGCCGGACCCCCGGTTGCGACCCGTCGATGCCGTAGAGCGCCGCCCGCACGCCCTGTTCGATGGCCTGCTTGATCTGGGTTCGGGAGTTTTCCAGCCGTCGAATTTCGGCCCTGCTCCGGGCCACATCATAAGAGCGGCGGCCGCCTTCAAACAGGGGCAGGCTGGCGGTAACGCTCCAGGCCCATTGATCGTCGTCCGTTTCGATCAAGGAATCGGAAGACAGCAATTGGCTCCCCAGGCTACTTCCCGAAAAGGGGGTCACGGTGTCGGAATCGAGCCGGTGGTCGATCTGAAAACCGGTGCTGAACGAGGGCAGCAGGAACCGACGCCGCTGCTGACCTAGCAAGATCCGCTGGGCTTCGATGGCCCGCTCCAGGGCTTTCAGCACGGGCTGGTCGGTGAAGGCCAGATCCACCGCAAAGGCGCGAAAGGCTTCCTGCTGATCGCCGGTCATCAGCAACGGTCGCATCCGGGGATCGAAAAAGTAGCGCTGATCGTCGGCGACCTGGATTTCCTCGGGCCGCCAGCGTCTTCCCTGATCGACCCCGAGCGCCCGGTTGAGCGCCACCCGGGCCTGTTCGGTCCGCGCTTCGGCGCTCAGCAGCGCGGCTTCCTGGCTCGCTCGATTGGCTTCCCAGCGATAGACTTCCTGCGGTTCACCAACGCCCACCCGGGACCGGAGCCGGGCCACCTCGAGATTGCTTTCGGTAAGCTTGAGGTTTTCCCGTTCGATTCGGGCCAGCGCCCGCGCGGCCAAGAAATCCAGGTAGCGTAGCGCCGCTTGTTGCATGACATCCAGACGAACCGAGTCGAGATCGAATTCGCGACCCTGATGGAGCCGCAGCGCCGCCCGGTAGTTGCTCACGATCTGATCGTCGTAGATCATCTGCTGGGCCTTGACACCGATGCTGGTCTGACGCTCCGGCTGGGCGCCGAACGAAGCTTCGGCGCTGTCCCGATCGATCTGGAGATAACGGCTGTTGCCGCCGACCTGGGGCAGCAGGTAACTTTTGGCACGATTGGCGTCCTGCCGGGCGATCTCCACCTGATCCCGCTGGATTGCCAGCTCGGGATTATTGGCCACGGCGATATCCATGCCGGCGGTGAGCGACAACTCCTCGCCCCACTCGCCGGCCGTCGTGCCCGCCGCCGCGTTCAGAACGGAAAAGCCCAACCAGACCAATCCGAACCCGGTGACCCAAAGCAGCAAGTTGAAAATAGAGCGAAAAACGAAAAGCGAATGGCGCATACCGAAGAGCGAATGGCGGACCAGGGAAGTGAAGAAAGAGCGAAAAGCGAATAACGAACCGCGGAAGAGCCGGACATCCATTCGAGATTTCCCGATTGTATTTCGAAGTGTTACCATGAAATTGCTCATCTGGGTTGGTACAAGCCCATCCTCTCTCCCTTGGTTGGGGAGGTTGAACCGGCGGCGATTCCCAGAGGTTCCAAAAACTGTTTTGGGGTCATGTCGAGATCCCTTCATGGTTTGCAGCCTCCGTAGGGCACACTCCCGGCATCAAGGCACCATTTCTCGCCTCAGAAGCCGAGGAACCGTTCGGCCAGCCAGTAAAGCAGCATGCCCACCAGAACGGTGCCGCCCAGCGATCGGGTCCTGAGCGCGAACAGAAAGGTCGGCAGCGCCACCAGGGCTTCCCGGCTGAGGATCATGATCTGCCGCGGTTCGCCCCGGGTGAACAGGGCGGGGAAGATGAGGGCGCTCAGGATCGCCACCGGAATGAGATCGAGCCAGCGTTCCAGCCACCGGGGCAGGTCCCGTTGCGACAGCACCAACAGCGGCAGCCAGCGCGGGATGAAGGTCACCGCGCCCATACCGAGACAAAGCCAGATCACCTGGGAGCGCAGCATCACGTGCCTCGCTTTCGATCGCGGACCGCATAGCCGATGGTAGCCGCGGCAATGGATGCGGTCACCACATGGAGGTTCCCCGGCACCAGCAGACTGAGGCCCAAGGCCAGCACGCCGGCGATCAGCCCGGTCATGACGTAGATCCGCCCGCGCAATTGGAACACCAGCAAACACAGGAACATGGCGATGAGAGCGTAGTCGATCCCGAACGCCCGTTCCGGGATGAACTGACCGGCCCCGGCTCCGGCCACGGTACTCACCACCCAGCAGGCGTTGGCCGCCTGGTTGAGGATCAGGGCTCGCTTCGGGTCCCAGGACTGGTCGCGAAAGCGGCCGAGATTCACGGCAAAGCTTTCATCCGTTACCCCGTAGGAAAACACGGTCACAAAACCCGGCCGGCAACGCTTCAGGTAGGGGGCCAGGGAAGAACTCATGAGGACATGGCGCAGATTGACCACAAAAGTCGTGGCCACGATGGCGAGCGCTCCGGCCCCGCCCTGCCACATGGCGACCCCGATGAACTGGGCACTGCCGGCGAATACCAGGACCGACATGAGCCCGACTTCGGGCATGGAAAACCCGGCTTTCTGGGCCAGCACTCCGAAGGCCAGGCCGATCGGCACATAGCCGAGGCAAATCGGCCAGGCCGCCTGCGACCCGGCAACAAAAAGCGAACCGCTGTGCCCTGCCGACGCCTCGACCCGGCTCCGGTCGGCAGGGGATGATTGGCTTTCCGGCATCGGAATTTGCTCCATTCTAATGATATCCGGCCCCGGCCGCCCGCGGCGAGGTTGCCCAGCCGTTGCTTCAGGGCTGGGATAAACACCGAGCCGGCCTGGCCCGGACGCATACAAGCCATTGACCGGCTGCAACGGTCATCCGCGGACTTCCCACGCATCCGGGGCTTGAATCCTGACAGGCTTTGCGCCACACTGCAATCCCATTTTGAGGACCGGCACGAATCCTGAAACCCAATCGCGGGGCGCAACGCCGGCTGGCAACAACCGCAACCGAAGGGAGAAACCCTGATGGCGCTCACCATCGGCATTCGCCGTGAAGACAAGAACGAATGGGAACGACGCGTCCCGCTCACCCCCGCCCAGACCGCCACGCTGATTGCCGCCCACGGCCCGCGGGTATTGGTCCAGCCGGCACCCCGGCGCGCTTTTCCGGATGCGGAATATCGGCAGGCCGGAGCCGAACTGACCGAAGACCTGAGCGCGGCGCGAATCATCCTCGGCGTCAAGGAAATCCCGCTCGAACGGATTCAGCCCGGCAGCGCGCATTTGATCTTTTCGCACACCATCAAGGGTCAGCCCTACAACCTGCCGATGCTGCGACGCTTTCTGGACCAGGGCTGCCATTTGATCGACTACGAACGGATCGTGGACGATGCCGGTCGGCGGCTGGTGTTCTTCGGCTATCACGCGGGGCTCGCCGGCATGGTGGAAACCCTGCATGCGCTCGGCCGCCGCCTCGCCGCCGAAGGTCTGGAAGCGGCCGCCAATCCATTTTTCGAACTCCGCCAGCCCTATCAGTACCCGGACTTGCAGGCCGCCAAGAATCACCTCGCCACGATCGGAGAGCGAATTCGCCGCCAGGGGCTGCCACCATGCCTGCGGCCCATGGTCTGCGGTATCCTCGGCTACGGCAATGTGGCCCGAGGCGTGCAAGAAATCCTCGAGTGCCTGCCGATCAGCCGAATCACGCCGGAACAGTTGCTGCACTCAGGCACCGATCCGGGCGATCCGCGCGGCATCCAGGTGGTGGTTTTTGAGGAAGCCGACACGGTCGCCCCGCTGGACCCGGCGCAGTCGTTCGAGTTGAGTGATTATTACCAGCAGCCGCGGCGCTACCGGGCCGCATTCGCGCGCTACCTGCCCCGGTTCACGGTGCTTATCAACGCCATTTACTGGGACCAACGCTACCCGGTGCTGGTGACCCGCGACGACCTCCGGCCCCTGTTCGCGGGCGGGCGGCGGCCACGGCTGCGTGTGATTGGAGACATCACCTGCGATATTGAAGGTTCCATTGCCGTGACCATGAACAGCACCCTGCCGGATGAGCCGAATTTCGTCTACGATCTCGGCCGCGACGTCGTTTCTCCAGGCTGCGACAATCTCAATGGTCCGGTGGTGATGGCGGTGGACAATCTGCCCACGGAATTTCCCCGAGAGGCGTCCATCTCCTTCGGCGAAGCCCTAACCCCGCTGCTGCCGGGCCTGGCCCGCACCGATTTCAGCCGACCGCTGGCGGCATCCGGGCTGCCGGCGCCGCTCGCCCGTGCCACCATCGTCTACCAGGGCCGGCTGACCGACGCCTATCAACATCTGGAAAAGGCCCTGGCCGCGGCCTCCGGTTCGACCCGAGCCTCCTAACCAGGCCCGCCGGCCCCTGCTTTGATGCTGAGTTTCCGCTTGACCCCAATGGGGTTTCCTGACTAGATTCGGAGCGTCCCGCCGCCATTTCGACTGGATCCGACCCGGTCGAGATCTTTCCCCAGCCACCAGCCGACCAGCGCCGATGCAGTCACCGGGAGCCGGCCGGTTCCATGCCAAACCCATCAATCAAGGAGGAATTCCGATGAAGAAAAGTTTGGTCGCACTGGCTCTGCTCACCTTATTGGCGACCTTCGCGGCCGCCCCCGCGCTGGCCGATGTCCAGGACATCGTCGCCCGCGGCGAACTGCTGGTGGGCTGCCAGACCACCGGCGCCACGTTCAGCTTTGTGGATAAGAACGGGGTGCGGACCGGATTCGCCGTGGAACTGGCGCAAAAGATCGCCGAGGCCATGGGCGTTAAGGTGAAGCTGGTCGATTACGACTGGTCCGGCCTGATTCCTGCCTTGCTCGCCAACAAGGTGGACCTGATCGCGGCCGACATGACCGCCACTCCGGCTCGCGCCCTCAAGGTTTCCTTCACCCAACCCTTTTATGTGACCGGCTCCAGCGTGGTGGTCCTCGACAAGAGCCCGATCAAGACCATGGAACAGTGCAATGACGCCAAATGGAAAATCGGCGTGCTGCTTGGTTCGACCGGTGAAATCATGGCCAAGAAGTATTTCCCCAAGGCCGAAATCAAGTCCTTCAAGGGCTCCGGCACCCTGATCCTGGATGCCGTCTCGGCCGGCCGGGTGGACGCCGGGGTCAACGACCGCACCGCCATTTTCGGCCAGGTGATCCGCACCGAACCGGGGACCTTCCGCGTGCTCGACGGGACCCTCTCCAAGGAACCCCTGAGCTTCACCGTGCGCCCCCAAGACACCCATCTCTTGACCTGGCTCAATCTCTATTTCGATTGGATCAAGGCCGACGGCACCATGGACGGACTGATCAAGTACTGGATCGAAAGCGACCAGGCGGCCAAGGATCACTGATTCAACCAGGCGACCGCCGAAGTTGGAACTCGGCCGGTCGCCGAGCAGCGGGGCCAAAGCGCGGCACC
>MNZR01000335.1:0-4413 GCA_001873705.1 Syntrophobacteraceae bacterium CG2_30_61_12 | reverse complement strand
CCGCCATATCCGCATCACCAGCCCCCAGCGGGGCGTTTCCCGGTCCCGCTGGGCGGCGCTCTCCCCTGTGCAACTGATTCGAGAGTGCCTGCCGCCGGCGGCAGCGGATTGGCCGTTGCCCCGGCCTCACCCCGGGGCGGCCCGAACGACCGTGAGATCAGGCCCCACGGCCACGACTGCCATCAACCATCGCTGATTCGGACCACCGCCAGATGCTCGGCCACTTCAATCTGCAACTGATTTTTGACCATTTCGACCTGTTCCGCCATGGTCTCTGGTGGACCTGCCTGCTGTCGGCGATGGGCTGGATCAGTGCGGTTTCGCTCGGGCTCACGGCCTGCGCCCTGAAGCTCGGCCCGGTCCGAGCGCTTCAGCGAAGCGCCGGCTTTTACATCGAAAGCATCCGTTCCACCCCGCTCCTGGTGCAGCTGTACTTTCTCTACTTCGGCCTGCCGGAAATCGGCATCGTGCTGCCCGAGGTGGTGGTCGGCGTGATCGCCCTCGGACTCAACAGCGGCGCCTATATGGCGGAAATCTTCCGGGCCGGGATCCTGAAGGTGGCGCCGGGCCAGATCGAGGCCGCACGTTCGTCCGGCCTTTCCGCCTGGCGCATCCAGCGCCATGTGGTGCTGCCTCAGGCGGTGGCCTACGCAGCCATGCCGCTGATGAGCCAGACCATCGTGCTGGTGAAGGATTCGTCGCTCCTGTCCCTCATTTCCATCACCGAACTGGCGTTCGCCGCCGAGGATTTCTATTCCCGGTTCTTTTCGCCCCTGGAAGGCTATGTGACCATTGCCTTGCTCTATTTCGCCATCTACCTCATTCTCAACAGCGCCTCGGACCACTGGGCGCGCAAGATCAAAACCATTACCGGCACCGGTTGAACCGCCATGTACTTCGAAAATCTGGCTATGCTCGGCAATTACGCGCCCTTTTTCCTGAAAGGGGTCTGGACCACCATCTGGCTCAGTGCCGTCTGCCTGGCGCTCGCCACCGTGACCGGCCTGGTGGTGGGAACGCTGCATCAACTGGCATGGAAGCCGGTGCGCGCTCTGATCACGGTCTACATCCACCTGGTCCGGGGCACTCCCTTTCTGGTCCAACTGTTCATTATCTTCTTTCTGCTGCCGGAACTGGTTGGGCTGGAACTGAGCCCCATTCCTTCCGCCCTGGTGGCCCTCTTGATTCACGGCACCGCTTACATCGCGGCCATCTTCTCGGCCGGCGTGGCCTCCATCCCGAAAGGCCAATGGGAAGCCACCGCGGCGCAGGGTCTCTCGCTTATGCAAACCCTCCGTCATGTGGCGTTTCCGCAGATTTTTCAATTCGTCCTGCCGCCTCTGGTGGGTCAATATGTGCTGCTGATTAAAGACACCACCGTGGTTTCCATCGTCGGGGTGACCGAACTCACCAAGTCGGGGCTGCTCATCGCCAGCCGCATCCCGGAAGGAGTCACCATCTTCAGCGTGATCGGGGTGTTCTATTTTCTGATCTGCTATCCGCTGGTCCATCTCGCCAACCGACTGGAACAGCGATTTACCCCGACAGCGGGCAACTGAGCGACCGCGGAGGCGAGCGACCGACAGCGCGCACTGGATATTCGACATGAGGCTCGACTAACTGGCGAGCATGAAGATGGCGTCTCGACGCGGTAGGTCAGGTTGCGACCAGCGGGAGCTACCTGACACGTTCCGGCTACCGTGGCCTCGGCACACGAGTCAGGGAGCGCCGCGCGCACCCTGACCTACGGTTGGTTGTGATACTCCATCTGGTGGCCATTGGGACGGCTGCCGTGGACTCGTGCGGCGCCCATGGGCCGAAGCCTCATATCGAACATCCGGAAAACGCGGGAGATGCTTGACAGTGCCGACACCATCTGGTTAGTCAACGGCATGGACGCTGGTTTTGCCGATCAGTCGACCGGCCCGGCAGGGGGCCGCGGGCGGCGGGATGGTTCGCGGTTTCCAGGCGACCGCCAGGCTCAAGCCATACCCGTTTAGGATGAGACCTTTCATTAACCGCATGCGGGCAGGATGCCCGCGCTCCCAGGGAAAGGCCCACAAGAAATGAAAGATTTCATCCTCAACGAGTGCAGCACCCGGGAGGGCTCATGATCGACACCGCGGAGTTGAAATTCTGTCAGTTCCTGGATGGACTGGATGAACTCGAATTGGTCCAACTGGCATCCATCGGCACCCCGACCCACTGGCGGGAGGGGGAAACCCTGTTCCAGGCCCGCTCTCCCGCCAAGCATCTGTATCTGCTCAAGGCGGGCACGCTGCTGCTCTGTTTTCCCAACGGCCGGGCACTCGCCGTGCGCGATCCGGGTCAGGCGATCGGCTGGTCGTCGCTGATGAGTCCTTTCTATTACACCGCCACCGGCGTTTTTCTGCGCGATGCCACTCTTTACCAATTCCCGGGGCGGGAGCTGTTTGGGTTGTTCCAGATGAATGCCGGCCTCGGCTACCGGATGGTCGAACGGATCGCTCGGATCAGCGAAGAACGAAAACCTTACCGACAAAGAGCCAGATCGTAGGGGCGAATCATGATTCGCCCCTTGTCTGGAACCGATTCACAGCATCCTTTGCTGTCGAGGAAAGTGGGAACCATTCCCGGCGAACCCCATCCGAGCGGTATTCTCACCAGATCATTCCTTTTTGGAGGATTGCACCATGTACGGTCTAGCAGCGATCAATGCCGCCAACGGTTGGATGATCACCGTTGCCGGGATCAGCATTGTCTTTACCGGGTTGCTGGTGCTCTCGACGGTGCTGGAAAACCTGGAACGGGTCTTGAAATTTTGGGATAACCGCAAAGATCTGTTCAAGGCCAAGGGACCGGCCCCGGCGCCACGGCCGAGTGCGGCCGTGGAACCAACCGGCCCGCCTGCCGAAGCGACGGGACCCATAACGGGCCAAGTCATTCCGGTAGCGAGCGAACACCTGGAAGCCATCGCCGCGTTCCAGACTCTGGCGGCCCTTCAGGGAGCGGTTTTCGAGCTTCCCAGGCTGCTGGAAACAGCGGAAAAGAGGGGCCTTGCGATGCCCCATTCGAACCTTGACCGGTGCCTCGAGTTGGGCGTGATCGTTGAACTGGGCGGAACAAATCGCGGCCTCTATCAATGGAATGAAGAGGCTCAACTGGTGGCGAAGCAACCGGCCGGGCACTGATCGGGCACGCTGCCAGGCGGCTCCGGCGGCCACTCGGCGGCCGCGGCATCCCGGCAGTTGCAACGGGGGTATGGGAATGGATCTGATCTATCAGTTTCTGCACAACACCGGATTCGGACTGGTGGACTATCGCCACCTGATAATGATCTCAGTCGGTATCGCCTTTCTTTATCTGGGCATCGCCAAACATTATGAACCCCTGCTCCTGGTGCCCATCGGCTTCGGCATCCTGATGGGCAACATTCCCGTTTTCAAGGGGCTGGGTCTGGGCATCTACGAAGAGACCAGCGTGCTCCACTATCTCTACTGGGGGGTCCGGCAGGGCATCTACCCGCCGCTGATTTTTCTGGGCATCGGGGCGATGACCGATTTTTCCACCATGCTCGCCCGGCCCAAGCTGATGCTGCTGGGTGCCGCCGCCCAACTGGGCATTTTCATCACCTTCCTGGCCGCCCTGGCCCTCGGTTTTGCGCCCAAGGAAGCGGCTTCCATCGGCATCATCGGCGGCGCCGACGGGCCCACCGCGATCTTCCTCTCGGCTAAGCTAGCTCCTGAATTGATCGGCCCGATCGCCATCGCCGCCTATTCCTACATGGCGCTGGTGCCGGTGATCCAGCCGCCGATCATGTATCTCTTGACAACCAAGAAGGAACGGTTGATCCACATGAGCGACCCGCGGCAAGTGAGCAAGCGGGAAAAGATCATTTTCCCCGTTCTGGGCTTTCTGCTTTGTTGCTTCGTCGCCCCGGCGGCGCTGCCGCTGCTGGGCATGTTGTTCCTGGGCAATCTGCTGAAGGAATGCACGGTGACCGATCGCTTGGCGGTCACCGCCCGCAACGCCGTGATCGATACCGTGACCATCCTGCTCGGGATCACGGTCGGGGCATCGACCCAAGGGGACGTGTTCCTCACCGCAAAATCAATCGGCATCTTCGTTTTGGGAGCGGCTTCCTTCATGGTCGCCACCGCCGGTGGCGTGCTGTTCGCCAAGTTCATGAACCTGTTCACCAAAGACAAGATCAATCCGCTGATCGGAGCAGCCGGGGTGTCGGCCGTGCCTGATTCCGCGCGGGTGGTGCAACTGATCGGCAACCGTGAGGACCCGACCAACTACCTGTTGATGCACGCCATGGCGCCCAACATTTCCGGGGTCATCGGTTCCGCCATTGCCGCCGGGGTGCTCTGGTCGTTCATGCTCTGAGGCGGTCCGGGCCGTGCCGTTAGCCTCGGCAACCGTTAGTAG
>MNZR01000185.1:1311-10340 GCA_001873705.1 Syntrophobacteraceae bacterium CG2_30_61_12 | reverse complement strand
CCGCCCGGTGGTTTGTTCTCGCCGGTAGGAAAAGAAATCAGCGTCGCAGAAGGTGCAGCGGCCGGCCACTTCGATGTTTTCAGCGGCCAGCCCCGCAGCCAGCAGTTGGTCTCGGCTGATTTGCCAAAAATCGAAATGCAACGGCCGGCGTTCATAACGCCACAGGGCCGGCGGCAGTTCATCCCGGTAATTGCGGAATTCGGCGCAGCAGGGACCAAGCGAAGGGCCGATGGCGGCGATCAGGTCCCGGCTCCGCGAGCCGCATTCGGTGACCAGACGATGGATGGTTTTTGCGATGATGCCCACCACGCTGCCGCGCCAGCCGCAATGGATATTGGCGATCACCCGTTTGACCGGGTCCACCACCAGCACCGCCTGGCAGTCGGCGACCTTGATCATCAGGCCCACGCCACGCAGCCGGGTGATGAGCGCGTCCCCCGGAGGCGCCATGAGGAGCGGAGCGCGCTCGCGGTAGCCGCCGAGGTCGCCGGCGCTGATCAGGTGGCTCAAATCGCCGTGGACCTGGGGGGCTGCCACCAGCCGATCGAAGCCCAGCCATTGGCGGATGCGCTCCAGATTGTCGGCCACCCGTCCGGGTTCATCGCCGTTGTTCCAGGCCACGTTCAAGCTGTCGTAAGGTGGCCGGCTGACGCCCCCGTGGCGGGTGAAAATGCCGTGGGCCAATCCCGGCACCCGGGACAGAAGTTGGAAGGTGTGCGGCGCAAGCGGTTCCTCAGCTTTCATGGGTCGTATGGGTCCTATAGGTCATATCCAAGGCTGACGGCAACAGCCGGTTGGCGGCCGGCCGCGCTGGGGCGCGGCGGTCCCGATTGGTCTATAGCACGTTCCGGCGTTCGACCCAACAGGGGATATTGCCGGGAATGGATGCCGAACGCTTGGGCGCGCCGGCTTCCTTGGTTGACATCTGGTGCCGGCGGCTTAGGTTGTGGCATTATCAGTCGAGTTGATTTAGCGTGGAAGATCAGCAGAAAGGATTTTCGATGACCCAGCCGCCGGCAGTCAAGGAATGCATGATGGTGACCATGGAAGTCGCGGTGCGCACTACTTCCCGAGACGGAGTGGTGAGTGAAGCGCCGCCGAGTTGCTCGAGCTTCGTCTATGGGGTGAACGTGCAATACCCTTCGGTGGAAGCGGCGATCATGAACAAGACGGTGGGCGCTCGCGTGCAGGTCTACGTGCCGCCGGAAGAGCTCTACGGTGTCTACGACGAATCCCTGGTGCGGCGGCTGCCGCGCGGCGATTACAAGCAGGAACGGCTGGCGCCCGGTCGGGTCTATCGGGAAATCAAGAAGAAAACCCTGGTCCAATTCCTGGTGCGGGACCTCACCGAGGACGAGGTGGTAGCTGATTTCAACGATCCCACGGCCGGCGCCTGGGCCGATCTGGACATCGTGATCAAGGACATCCGCCCGGCCGCTCGGGCCGAAATGCGCCCATCCTGTGGCGGCTGAGTCGGGGCGCCAAGGGTGGCGCACTTTACCGCGGCTGTACCGGTTTAGTATGAAATCTTTCATTACCAAGAGCGGGCAAGATGCCCGCGCTCCCGGGAAAGAGCCACCCGAAAAGACGGTCCTTAGCCTTAACAAGTATAAATCGGGGGCGGCAGCGGCTCAGACCAATGCTACGGGCATTTCCCGCTTGACAGATCGACTGGTTCCTGAGTATCAAGCGTGTAACTGTTTGAATCTCAATTGTTCCTGCTGAGATAGCCGAGGGTGAGCGAATGAACTGGGGGCGAGGGGGCGCTATGACCTGCTATTTTCCGGGCGGCACCCAATGGCGGCCTGCCCGCTGAAGACCTCTTGCAAGAGTGAGACCCGTGGGCAGGCCGCAGCTGGACCGCCCGCGGCTCTTTCCTGGAAGCCGTGGCCTCCGCCACGGTTTTTTTGTGGTTTCTTGGCTGCATCGAACACTTGAGGGGGAGGTTGGACGATGAAGGCAACGGCACGTTGGTCCCAGGGGATGGCGGTGGTGATGCTGGCGGTGGCGCTCATGTGGCCCTGCGCATCGGTGAACCAGGCGCGGGCGGCGGCGGAAGAATACCTGATCGGTGCCGTGTTTTCGGTCACCGGTGGGGCATCCTTTCTGGGTGAGCCGGAAAAGAAGACCGCCGAAATGATCGTCGAGCAGGTGAACAAGAGCGGCGGGATCAATGGCCATCCGGTCAAGCTGGTGCTCTACGACACCGAGACCGATGCCACCAAGTGCAACCTGGCGGTGAAGAAGCTGGCGAAGCACGATAACGTTCCGATCATCGTCGGCCCTTCCACCAGCGGTGAGAGCCTGGCGGTGGTGAAGGTAGCGGAAGAAGAGAAGGTGCCGCTGATTTCCTGTGCCGCCAGCTACAAGATCGTGTCTCCGGTGGAAGAGCGGCACTGGGTGTACAAGGTGGCCGGTTCCGATTCCCATGTGGTGGGTAAGGAATTCGATTACATGAAGGCCAAGGGCATCAAGAAACTCGCCGTCATGACCGTGTCCGACGGATTCGGCGCCAGCGGCCGGGAGGAACTGCTGCGGCTGGCTCCGGAATACGGGATCCAAATTGTGGCTGATGAGACCTACGGCCCCAAGGACACCGATCTCACCGCCCAACTGACCAAGATCCGGGAACAAAAACCCGAAGCCATCATCAACTGGTCGGTGGGTCCGACCCAGGTGCTGGCGGTCAAGGCCTGGCGGGATCTCGGCATGCGGAACATCCCACTGTATCAAAGCCACGGCTTCGGTAGCCGCAAGAACATCGAACTGGCCGGCGGTGGCGCGGAGGGAGTGCTCCTGGCTCTGGCCCGGGTGAACATCGGCCCGCTGCTCCCCGACAACCAGCCGCAAAAGGCGGTGATCATGGATTACACCAAGCGCTACGCCGACCTCTATAAGGAACCCATCTCGTCCTTCGGCGGCCACGCCTGGGATGCGGTCACCCTGGCCATCGAAGCGCTCAAGGCGGTGGGACCCGATCGGGCCAAGATCCGCGATTATCTCGAAAACAAGACCGGATTTGTGGGCCAGCACGGGGTGTTCAAGTTCAGTGCCAAGGATCACAACGGCCTCGGCAAGGACGACCTGGAAATGGTCGTGGTGAAGAACGGCGATTGGGCACTGGCGCCCTGGAAATAAGCAAGTCGGGGATTTGGACCGGGAACTGGACGGCGCCGCGGGCGTGACCGGCGCCGTTCTCATTTTGCGGCGGCGGAAACGGGCGCTTCGAGGGCCACCCACGGAGGATAACGCGGTTTGGATTCAGCCTGGTTGCAGTACGTGTTCGCCGGCCTGACCACGGGCTCCATCTATGCGCTCGTCGCCATAGGCTACAACATCATCTACAATGTCACCGAGATCATCAATTTCGCGCAGGGCGAATTCGTCATGCTGGGCGGCTTGCTGGCCGTCTTTTTTATGGAAGGCTGCCGACTGCCGTTGCCGCTGGCGTTTGCCGCCGCGGTCCTGGCGGTCGGGGCGATTGGTCTGGCGATGGAAAGGTTCGTCATTCGCCAGGCCCGAAACGCCAGCGTGTTGTCCCTGATCATCATCACCATCGCCTTTTCCATCCTGCTCAAGGGCTCCGCCATGTTCGGCTGGGGCAAGGACCCGTATCGGCTGGAACCGTTCACCGCCGGCGGGCCGCTGCTGTTCGGGGGCGCGGCCCTGCAGCCCCAGGCGCTGTGGGTGCTGGGTCTGACCGCGGTGGTGGTGGTGCTGCTGAGCTTGTTCTTTCGGCGATCCATTTACGGCAAGGCCATGCTCGCCTGCGCCGACAACCCGAACGCCGCGCGCATGGTCGGGGTGCCGGTGCGGACCATGGTGCTGCTCTCGTTTCTGCTGAGCGCCGCCATCGGCGCCGCGGCCGGGGTCGCGATCACGCCCATTTCGCTGATGGAATACGATCGCGGCGCGCTGCTCGGGCTGAAAGGTTTCGGCGCCGCCGTGTTGGGCGGGCTCGGGCAGTTTTCGGGGGCCCTGGTCGCCGGGTTGCTGCTCGGGCTTGCGGAAGCCTTCTGCGCCGGGTATCTGTCTTCCGGGTACAAAGACGCCATCGCCCTGGTGCTGCTGCTGTTGGCCCTGTTCTTCAAACCGGAAGGCCTGTTCGGCAGCAGTGAAGCGGCCAAGTTGAAGAGATTCTAGCCGATGCCCGTGACCGATCGCCGGATCCTGCTGGTTTTGGCCCTGGTCCTCGCCGCCTTCCCCTGGGGGGTGAGGGCTGTTGGGGCCGTTTCCCATTACCTGGACGTGATGGTGTTCGCCGGTATCTTCTGCATCGTGAACCTGGGGCTCAGCCTGCTGATGGGATTCGCGGGTCAGATTTCCCTGGCTCAGGCGGCCTTTTTCGGGATCGGCGCCTACAGTTCCGGGATCCTCACCGTCCAGTTCGCTTGGAACCCCTGGGCCGCCATGCCCATGGGCATGGTTTTGGCCGGCCTGGTCGCCTGGCTGGTGGGGGTCCCGGCCCTGCGCTTGAAGGGCCATTACCTGGCCATGGCCACCCTCGGCTTCGGCGTGATCGTGCATATTGTGTTTAACGAAGAAGTCCGCTGGACCGGAGGGCCTTCGGGCCTGGTGGACATTCCGGGCCTGAGCGTGGCCGGGACCCCGCTGCGGGGTGAAATCGCCTGGTATTATCTGGTGTGGGGAACGGTCCTGGTGGCCCTGGTGTTTTGTCTCAATCTGCTCCATTCGCGAGTGGGGCGGGCGCTGCGAGCGATCCACCAGGAGGAGAAGGCGGCTGAGGCCATGGGCATTCCCACCGCCCGCTACAAGGTCCAGGTGTTCGTTCTGAGTGCTGCCCTGGCCGCCCTGGGCGGGAGTTTCTACACCCACTACGTGGCTTTTCTCAATCCCGGTTCGTTTGACCTGATGTGGTCGATCCGGTTCATGCTGATGGTCATGGTGGGGGGGATGCAAAGCCTCTGGGGCGCGGTCCTGGGAACCGTGCTGATGACTTTCGTCGGCAACGAATGGCTCCAGGTTTTCGCCGATTACGAAGTGCTGGTGTATGGTAGCATTCTGTTGGGAATGGCGTTGTTTCTACCCGACGGACTGGTGTCGCTGAAATCGATCCCGGTGCGCGGCTGGCTGCGGACCCCTCGCTCCTCAACCGAAGGGACCCAGCGATGACGGCGATCACGCCGCAGGCGGCGGAACCGATCCTGGAACTCGATGGCCTGGGCGTGCAATTCGGCGGGGTGGTGGCGCTTCGAGACATCACCTACCAGGTGCCGGGCGGCATCATCCAGTCGATCATCGGTCCCAACGGCGCCGGCAAGACCACCCTGTTCAACTGCATCAGCGGCTTGCTGGCGCCGGGCACCGGTTCCATCCGCTTTCGGCGGCAGCGCATCGCCGGCTGGGCGCCGCATCGGATCGCCGCGCTCGGACTGTCGCGAACCTTTCAGCAGGTGGCACTGTTCGCCCACATGAGCGTTCTTGAAAACGTCATGGTCGGGCGCCATCCGCGTAGCCGCAGCGGGTTTCTAGCGACCGGCCTGCGGCTGCCGGGGATGCGCCGGGAAGAACGTGAACTGCGCGAGCGCGCCCGCTCGATCCTGGATTTCGTCGGCCTGGGGGACCTGGCTGCTGCTGCCGCCGGTACCCTGCCTCTGGGCCAGCAGAAGATCCTGGAAATCGCTCGTGCCCTGGCCACCGAACCGCGCCTGCTGCTGCTCGATGAACCCGCCGGCGGCCTCAATACCAGGGAAACCGAGCAACTGGGCGAACTGATCCAGCGCATCCGCGGGCGCGACACCACCGTGATCCTGGTGGAACACGACATGAACCTGGTAATGGACATTTCCGACCGCATTCTGGTGCTCTATTTCGGCCATCCCCTGGCTTCCGGGACCCCGTCCGCCATCAAGGACAATCCGGAAGTGATCCAGGCGTATCTGGGCGACGACTGGGCCGAATCATCGGCGGCTTCCTACACCAGTCTCGATAACCACCCGGGCCGCTAGTTGACGGCGACGGCGCAGGGCCATGCTCAACGTTAAAAGCGTTCATACCTACTACGGCAACATCCACGCGCTCAAAGGCGTGTCCCTGCATGTCCGGGCCGGCGAGATCGTGAGTCTGATCGGTGCCAACGGGGCCGGCAAGACCACCCTGGTGCAGTCGATCTGCGGGTTCAATCGGCCGCGCAAGGGCGCCATCGAGTTTCGGGGGGAAGATTTGAGCGGCCGCGGGGCCGAACAAATCGTACAGCAGGGGATCGCGCTGGTGCCCGAGGGGCGGCAGATCTTTGCCACCCTCAGTGTGGAAAACAACCTGGAAATGGGCGGCTTCATTCATCGTCGCCGGCCCGATCGGATTCATCGAGACATGGACCGTTTGTTCGAACGCTTTCCCATCCTCGGTCAGCGCCGCCGGCAACTGGCCGGCACCTTGAGCGGCGGCGAACAGCAGATGCTCGCCATCAGCCGGGCGCTCATGAGCCGCCCGCAACTGCTGATTCTCGACGAACCGTCCATGGGCCTGGCGCCGCTGGTGATCCGCGACATCTTTCGGATCATCGGTGAACTGAGACAAGAAGGCCGCACCATTCTGTTGATCGAACAGAACGCGCGGGCGGCGCTGCGCATCGCCGATCGCGGCTATGTGATGGAAACCGGCAAGGTGGTGCTGCAGGGCGAGGGCTCCATGCTGCTGCGGCACCGTCAGGTTCAGCGGGCTTACCTGGGCAAGGGTTCGAAGGAAATCTGGGAGGCCTGATCTCGGCCGGGGTTACCCTGACCCGGCGGCTCACCGGGTCGGGGTCGGTATCGGGTTGGGGTTCGATACCGATACCGATACCGATACCGATACCGATACCGATACCGGAGAGGTCGCGGGGGTCATTCAGCCTAACCTGACAGTAAACCAGGGGGAGAACATGCCCATTTGGGAACCGGCCAAGGAATGCATGTCCCGCGACGAAGTGCGGCAGCTCCAGCTGGAACGGCTGCAAGCCACGCTCAATCGCGTCTATCGAAACGTGTCCTTCTACCGCAAGATGTTCGATCGGATCGGCTTCGTTCCGGAAGACGATTTCGCCGATCTCCAGGACCTCCAGCGGCTGCCCTTCACCACCAGCCGCGATTTGAGCGATTCCTATCCGTACGCCATGTTCGCCGTGCCGCTGCGCGAAGTGGTGCGGGTGCATTCATCTTCCGCCACCACCGGCAACCCGCGGGTGGTGGGCTACACCCGGCGCGACCTCAAGACCTGGAGCACCCTGGTGGCGCGGATCCTGAGCGCGGCCGGGGTCGATACCGAGGATGTGATCCAGGTGACCTTCGCCTACGGGCTAATGACCGGCGGCCTGGGGATCCAGTACGGGGCCGAATTGATCGGCGCCTCGGTGCTGCCCACCTCGGTCGGGCGCACCGAGCGCCAGGTGAGGATCATGCAGGACTTTCGCACCAGCGTGCTGGTGAGCACCCCGTCCTACGCCCTCCTGATCGCCGATCGCATGGAGCAGCTCGGCATCGATCCCAAGACCCTGTCGCTTAAATATTGCGTTTGTGCCGGTGAACCCTGGACCGAAGCGATGCGCCTGGAAATCGAACAACGCCTGTTCGTGCGCGCCACCGACAACTACGGCATCAGTGAGGTGATCGGACCGGGGGTGGCCGGCGAATGCCTGGAACAAACCGGGATGCACCTGGCCGAAGACCATTTCTACGCCGAAATCATCGATCCCGTGAGCGGTCGCGTGCTGGAAGAAGGTGAAGAAGGCGAACTGGTGCTCACCACCTTGACCCGCGAAGCTCTGCCGCTGATTCGCTATCGTACCGGCGATGTCTGTTCGATCCTGCCCGGAAGCTGCGCCTGCGGTCGCACCGGGGTGCGGCGACTGAGCCGGCTGCGGGGCCGTTGCGACGATGTGGTGATCATCAAGGGGATCAACATCATTCCGGCTCGGATTGGAGATCTGCTCGAACGGATCCGAGGTGAACGCATGCTCTACCAGGTGGTGGCCACTCGTGAGGGCCACAGCGATCAACTGGAAATTTGGATCGCCGTGACCGAGGAGCTGTTCTTCGACAAGATGCGCGAACAGCGCACCCTGGTGGACGTGATCCGCAATAAAGTTTCCAACTTCATCGGCATCACGCCGCGGGTGCGCCTGGTGGAAAAAAGTTCCCTGCAAGAGGAAAATGGGGTAGTGAAATTGTTTGTCGATCTGAGGGCGGCGCCGGCCGCCTGAACGGCACGCCGGCGGCCGACTTGCCTATCTTTTAGACCACCACATCAGCCCTTGCTGCGGGGAGGGGGCAACGCATGCATGAACTATTGACTCCGAACACCGAGGCCGGCCTGTTTCTGTTGGGCAACGAAGCCATCGTCCGCGGCGCCCTGGAAGGTGGCGTGGGCTTTGTGGCCGCCTACCCGGGCACCCCCTCATCGGAAATCATCGATCGCTTTTACCAGATCGGGGCCGAAGCCGGGGTCCATGTGGAATATTCGGTGAACGAAAAGGTCGCCATGGAAACGGCCGCCGCCGCCGCCAATTGCGGGGTGCGGAGTCTGTGCTCGATGAAGCACGTGGGCCTCAATGTGGCGGCGGACGCCTTCATGACCCTGGCTTACGTGGGGGTGAAGGCCGGCATGGTGATCGTTTGCGCCGATGACCCATCGCTGCATTCCAGCCAGAACGAACAGGACAACCGGTACTATGCGCAACTCGCCCGGGTGCCCATGCTCGAGCCGGCCGACGCCGCCGAAGCCCGGACCATGACCCTGGAAGCCCTGCGGCTTTCGGAACGCCATCGGATCCCTTGTCTGCTCCGAACCACCACCCGGGTCAACCACTGCCGCGGGGTGGTGCCGTTGGGCGACCTGGCGCCGATCCAGACCCGGGGCCGGTTCGACAAGGACCCCTTCAATCTGGTGGTGGTGCCCATGGTTGGGCGCAAGCTGCGTCAGGCCCTGCTGGTGAAAAGCGAGCAACTGGAGGCGGAAGCCAATCTGAGCCCGTTCAATTTCGTTACCGGGGAAGGCCCCCTGGGGGTGATCACCAGCGGCGTTTCCACCCT
>MNZR01000185.1:1121-1273 GCA_001873705.1 Syntrophobacteraceae bacterium CG2_30_61_12 | reverse complement strand
ATCAGATCAAAATCCTCAAGCTCGGCTTCACCTATCCGGCTCCCAAACAGCTGATTGCCTCGTTTCTCGAAACCAGCGACCGGGTCCTGGTGGTGGAGGAACTGGAACCCTTTCTGGAACAGACCGTGCGCGCCACCGCCCAGCAGTACGGA
>MNZR01000185.1:0-1096 GCA_001873705.1 Syntrophobacteraceae bacterium CG2_30_61_12 | reverse complement strand
GGCCGGACCTGATCCCGCTTGCCTTTGAACTGGACCCGACCACGGTGGCCGCGGCCATGGGCCGGTTTTTCGACCGTCCGGTGCCGCGGGTGAAACCCCCGACGGTACCGCCGCTGCCCCAGCGGCCGCCCAATCTGTGCGCCGGCTGCCCGCACCGGGCGACCTACTATTCGGTGAAGAAGGTGTTCGGAGACCAGGCCATCTACCCCACCGATATCGGCTGCTACACGCTCGGCCTGCTCCCCCCCTTGAACATGGCCGATTTTCTCATCTGCATGGGCTCGAGCGTTTCCACCGCCGGCGGCTTCAGTCAGGTTCAGGATCGGCCGGTGGTCGCCTTCATCGGTGATTCCACCTTCTTTCATGCCGGGATCCCCGGCCTGATCAATGCCGTCATGAACGATCATCGGCTGCTCCTGGTGATCGTCGACAACGGCACCACCGCAATGACCGGTCATCAGCCGAATCCCGGGGTGGAACTGGGTCCGCAGGGGAAATTCCCGCCCAAGGTGAATATCGAACAGGTGGTGCGCGGCTGCGGCGTGAAGACGGTGCGCACGGTCAATCCCCTGCAAGTCAAGAAAACCCAGCAGGTGCTCGAGGAACTCCACGGCGCCATGGCCGAACCGGGAGTGTCCGTGCTCATTTCCAAGAGCCCGTGCCCCCTGTTCGAACGCCGGATGCTGAAAAAACCCAAGAAACTGGTGTTTCAGGTGGTCGAGGAAAATTGCGACGGCTGCCGCCGCTGCATCACCGAACTGGGCTGCACCGCCTTCGCCTGGGAACCCGACGGCAGCGGCGGCGGGGCGATCCGCATCGATGAAAACCTCTGCAACGCCTGCTCGGTCTGCTCGCAGATCTGCGACGCGATCAAGCCCAAACGGCTGAGCGCTTGATCCGCGGAGCCGCGGCGAGCCTTCGGGGAAACGAGTCGGACCGGCTGTTGATGCCGGCCAGGGTCATCGTTTTGGCCAATGCGAAAAGCTCACACCACAGAGGCACGGAGAGCACAGAGAAAAACCACGGAAAGTCTCTGTGTCCTCTGTGCCTCCGTGGTAGATCTTGGTTGAAATGGCCCCAACCATGATCAAGACTT
>MNZR01000271.1 GCA_001873705.1 Syntrophobacteraceae bacterium CG2_30_61_12 | reverse complement strand
ACGGCGTGGATCTGAACGCGATCCAGCACACGCGCTTCAACATCGAACGAGCCCGACGGATTTTTCAAGGCCGCGCGGCCGTGGTATTCATCGGCAGCGCCCATCGTCCCAATGTGGAAGCACTCGAGTATGTCGTCTGTGAATTGGCGCCGGCTTTTCCCCACGCCTATTTCCTGGTGATCGGCACTGTCTGCGCCGCGCTATGCCGGACAATACCGGACAATGTGTTGTTTTTTCATCAGGTTGACGAAACCACCAAGACCGCTTTGCTGAAAATGGCCACCGTTGCCGTTAACCCTATTTTCAGCGGCTCCGGCTCTAATCTGAAGCTGGCCGATTATTTCGCCCACGGACTTCCCACGGTGACCACCGAATTCGGGGCTCGGGGCTATGGGATCAGCTCGGGTCAGCAGGCTCTGATCGGTTCCCGGGCTGAATTCCCAGAGCTCCTTGGGAGTCTCCTGGACGACCCGGGCTTGCGTCGGCATCTTGCCCGGCAGGCCCTGGACTATGTCAGCAGGCATCACGATTGGGCGCAACTGGCGGACAGGTATCATGCTTTGCTGCAGCGCAAGGTCTTCGCCCGCGGACGCCCGAGGCTGCTGGTGGTGACTCATCGCTTTACCCTGCCGCCGCTGGGGGGCGCCGAGTTGTACCTGTGGCAAGTGCTGCAACATCTGGACGCCAAGGGTTCTTTCCAGATCGATATCGTGGCCCCGGCCATTCAGCAACTCGACAATCGCATGCATTTCGCCACCACCGGTACCGCTGCCGAAGCACCCGCTTTCGAAATGATTTCCAGCCACATGAGCGTGCAACGGTTCCCCCTGGCCATGCCGACGGATCGAGACGCCGCCCCGGTGTGCCGGGCGCTGCACCATCTCTGGTACGAGGAATCCATTCGCCTGTCGCTGGATCATGCCGACCGTTACGATCACCCCCTACTCATGGGCGGCTGGAATTATCCCGAACGCCAGGAAGACGGTTCGGTTCGGATCTGGACCTCGAAGCGGGCGTTGATTTGGGTCCAGGGACTGGATTCGGTTCGAATCAATGGCTTCAGTTCCGGGAAGCGCTCGGTTTCCTGCCGCCTGGATGGCACCCAGGCGGGACGGAAAAAATGGCGCGGGACCGACTGCTGGACCGTTTCGACCGGCGGACGAAACATCTTGGAAATCCTGGTTGAGGATGCCCGCTGCCAGGGCAGCGATCCGAGGCTGCTCGGGATCTTGGTGGAATCGATTCAGGGGCAGGTGGGTTCCCAATGGCAGCCGCTGAATCTCGGCACCGGCTACCGGGATTATCTGAAGCAGCACCATTTGGAATCTTACCTGCGAGCGCTTGGCGCCATCGCCCTTGCCCGCGACCCTGCCCACGACGAACAGTTCTTGCGGGTCAGGGGACCGGCCGCGGAGGGCTTTGAGCAATGGATTCATGAGCACGTAAGCGAATATGACCTGGTGCTCGGCCACGGAACACCATTTCAACCACTGGTGACCGCCGCCCGCGAGGCTACTGCCGCGGGCAAGCCCTATGCGCTGCTGCCTCATTTCCACTTCGATGATGAATTCTATCACTGGCAATCCTTTTACCAGGCCATGCAGAGGGCCGATTGCGTGTTCGCTTTTCCGGAAATGGCTCTGCCGCTGTTCTATCAGCCCCTCAATATCCCCACCCAATACCTGCCGGGTGGGGCCGTCGATCCGGAGGAATTCCAGCGCGATCATCGTTCGGCGTTGCACCGGATCTATCGGCCGGCGGCGCCTTTTTTTCTGGTCTTGGGACGTAAAAGCGCGTCCAAGAACTACCTCTGGGCGATCGATGCGATAAGCGAGTTGCATCAACGGGGAGTCGCCTGCGAATTGCTCCTGATCGGCCCGGACGATGACCACCGACCGCTGCCCGCCGATTGCATCTATTTGGGAAGACAGTCGCGCGAGGTGGTGCTGGGGGCTCTCCAGGATTGCGTCGGCCTGATCAATATGAGCGCCAGCGAAAGCTTCGGCATGGTCCTGTTGGAAGCCTGGATGTGCCGGAAACCGGTGATCGTGAACAGCGACTGCCGCGCCTTTCGGGAACTGGTGACCAACGGTGAAACCGGCATGCTGACCGACCGGGGCGGGCTGAGCGAGGTACTAGGCACGTTGCTGGTTCAACCTGAACTGGCCCGGCGTCTGGGGGAAAACGGATTCCGCGCGGTAGGGGAAAATTTCACCTGGAAACGTACCACCGATACGATCCACCAGGTTCTGACGGACATGGTCACCACCTCCCGCGAGGCGGTGACCGATGCGGCCCGCTAGGTTCAGACCGCGGATCCGCGGCCGAAAGCATTGGCTATACCAGTTTAGGACAATCGAGGCAGCCCATGAGCGAGACAAGAAATATTGAAGATCCAACCGAATTCTATGAAAATCGGTTCGCCTTTCGACAGGCCTTTGACTTCCTATCGCGTCCGGTGGACTTTTTCGACATCAACAATTTCAAAGCCTTTTGGATCTTCTCTAAAGTAGCACCCAACTCGCTTGTGCTGGATCTCGGTTGTGGTTCGGGACGGCTGGCGTGCCTCAAAGCGAAAGGCTGTCGCCTCACCGGCATTGATTTTTCCGCCAGTGCACTGGCCATCGCCCAGGAACTGAACGGCTACGACGCAGTGTTTCAGGGAGATGTGTTGAATTATGGCGAACAGGCCGGCAAGTTCGATCATGTGGTCAGCCTCGATGTTTTCGGCCACATTCCGTTTACCGACAAAGACAAGGTGATCGGCCATTTGAAAAGGCTCCTCAAACCTGGCGGCAGCATGCTCCACGGTATAGAATGCGGCCACATGGACTATACGGCACTCAGCCCCGAACAGTGGGAACGCATCGTAAAAACCGACGGCCATATTGGGATCGAGAGCAAGCGGGCCGTCCTTGATCGATTTCGGCGGTTCTTCGAACACGTGCGCGGCGAGGTGCGCTTTGATGTGGTGGCTGGAGTCTCGGACTACATCAAATATGATACCATGTTCCCCGGAGAGTTGGACCCTGATCTGCTGCGCTACATGCGATGCATGGACCCATGCGAAAAGAAGGCTTTTGATTTGTCCGCGGGACTCACCCTGATCAAGATGGAAAACAACCAAATCCAATCCAATGACAATGCCGAGGGATTTCTGCTGCTGCAAGCGTCCGATCGGCCTTTGCCCAATCAGGCCATGACACCGTCGCCCCGAGTTGCTGATCGGGATCGGATTGCCATGACCGATGGCGCCGTTTTTCTGAAGGGTTGGTACGAACCGGAACAGACCGAGCAGGGTATGTTTCGCTGGGCACGGAGACGAGCTTACCTGGCCCTCAAGGATTGCCGAACACGCCGGCTGCGCTTGTCACTTTTCACCAGTTATCCGTTAATCCAAAAAAAACCTGTCGATCTTTATATCATTAGCAAGGAAAACGATCGGGTTCTGGCAACCACCACCCTTTCCGATACCAATTGTGCGGACGTTACGGTATCCTTGGACAATGAAACCATGACACTGGAGATTTTTACCGATGTGGCTTGGGTGCCAAAGCTTTTCGGCGTCGGAAACGACGATCGTGAATTGGCCTTCGGGATCCGGGCGATCGAGTTGGTCTGAAACACCATCCAGGAGCCCTCAATGTTGTTGATTTAATGTCACCCCGGCAAAGGACGAGCCTAGAAAGACGCACCAGATCCCGCGCCCCGTTTTCCCAGGAAGGTCATTGGGGGTCCAAGTCAACAGCATTGACAACGGCCCTTGGTCGGCGGCGCCGAGCGTTGTATTTCAGGAATGCTGGTACACTGATCGATCAATCTTAAGGAAGGGAGAGGTAAATCGATGCGCGATAATCATCTGGGGTCTTGCCGCCGTTTGTTGCGTGTTCCGCGCTGTTGCCGATTGGCCGCTGCCATTCTCTTGCTGACAATCGGCTGCTGGTTCTCACTAACACCGCCGACTGCCGACTGCGCGACGATCGATCTCGCCGACCTGTTGGCGAGTTCCGGCGCCACGGTTACGCTCAATCCCGCCAACACCTACGTCCTTAATGATGAATACCGCATCACCAAGGATCAAGCGCTGTACTGCAACGGAGCATCCATTCAAGCCCAGGGAGTGCTCAAGGCCACGGGCGCCAAGGTGGATGTGAGTTTGGACCAGTGCAACATCGCATCCAGCAGTTGGGGCGCCGTGGCCGCTGCCGATGGGGCCTCGGTTACCCTGACCAAGGGCACGGTGAGCTGCCCCGGAGGGACCGGCATTTATGTGGGCAATGCCGGTCTCGAAGCCAGCCAGACCAGCATCACCGGCTGCCAGTTCGGGATCAACAGCGAAGGTGCTGCTCAGGTCAAGCTGCATGGGGTGACCATCGGCAACACTCCTTACGCTGCCCAGATTTCAGGCAGCAGCGGGAACCTCACCATCGATCAGCACAGCTCCTTCAGCAATACCAATTACGGCACCGGTCTCGCTGGATTTGACGGGGCTCACATCAGCATTACCGACTCCCTTATTCAAAACTTCACCTACGGCATCAACCTGGCATCCGGAACCGTCGCCGCGCTCGCCGCGGTGACCATCGATAACTGCCCCTATGGGGCGCAGGTTAGCGGCTCCGGCGGCCGGCTCGATCTGGGCGGCAACAGTGCGCTTCGCTACCTCGGCCATGGCACCGGAGTGGGGGTCCTTCAAGGAGCGCATGCCAGCATCAGCAACACGTCCTTGGAAGGTTTCTCCAACGCCATCGATGTCCAACCGCCAAACCCCGGTACCGTGGCCGTGACTGATTCCAGTTTTGTGAACAATTACGTCAGTGCTCTCAATGCGGTTGGGTCCAGCAACGTGCTCTTCTCCAACTGCCGGGTCAGCGGCGCCATGGCTGACGGGATATTTTTCCTCAATTCAACCGGGGTGGTGGAAAAATCCGAAGTCATCGGCAGCCTCAACACCGGCGTCACCTTCATGGGCTGCCCCAACGGGGCCATTATTCGTAACTGCTATATCGGCGGCAGCGTTCACCAGGGCATTGCCGTGGGCAAGGACGATACAACCGGCACACCAAGTTACAATATCGAGGTGAGTGACAATACCCTGGTGGGCAATCAACTGGCGGAGATCTTTGTGGATGCGGTCTCCACGGCCAAGATCCACGGCAATATCCTAACCAACTCCCCCCAATCCGCGGTGCGTCTGCACGGCAGCAAAAATATTGAATTGGTCGGTAATCTGATCACGGGTTCAACTCTCGGCTTCGAGTTGAAGGACTCCGGCAACGCCACCATGGCGCTTTCGGCGGTTTTCGGTAATGGCGATGACGGCCTTCTGGTTTACAATCACGCGTTCTTGACCATTGACCACAACGTTTTCGATGGCAACGGCCTGAGCGACGGCAATGCCTGGTCGGTGTTCTTGAACACCGGGGCGGGGATATACGGACAATACAATTGCATGGGCAATCCCAAGGATAACGGCCTTTACAATAACGCCGGGATCGCGGTAACGGTCGCTAACAATTACTGGGGAGCAACAAGCGGCCCGCATACGGTAGGGGGTTCCGGGGGCGGAGCGAACCTGGATTGGAACGTCGATACCGGATCCAGTGTGACTTTCGTCCCCTATCTCACCGGCGCACCCGCCACCCGTTCAGTGACGAGCGCCATCAGTGCTGCCAGCAACCAGGTGATCAACTGGAATTCCGGGCAGGGCGTGACCATTGTGTCGCAGATGGGAGTCCTCCCAGCGCCGCTTTCAAAGCAGACGCTGGGTGTGCTCCACGCTGTTGACAGCAGGCATCTGAACCAGATCCTGCCGGCCCCTGCTTGTCTTGACGGGCAACTCTATGTGGTCTGGGCATCGGAAGCGCTGAGACGTGCCAGCCAGGCTTCCTATTTGGTGTTTTACGCACCGGCGGCAAGCGCCCCGGTTTACCTGACGCGCCGCGACACCTCCGGAAACTGGACCCCAATCACCAGCGTCTGGGATGCGGCGAGTCACACCTTGACCGCAGCCTTCATTGATCCGTATCAACTGAACGGTACTTTTGCTCTAACCAGTGCTCTGCCACCGGATTCCAAGGACGTCGAAGACCTGATCGTGCATTTCTATCAGACGATCCTGGGTCGGAACCCGGAAGCGGGTGCGGTGGCAGCTTGGGAAACCGGATATTTCAATTATGCCCTCGGTTTTGATATCGATGTCCGCTATATTCCCACCGAGATGGGACGACTCTTTTTCCTGTCCCAGGAATACGACGCCCGCAACCGCGGCGATGCGCAATTCATCACCGATTGTTACCAGGCCTTCCTGTATCGAGATCCTGAACCCGGAGCATTGGACCAGTGGTTGGCCGGTCAGTGGAATCGAGCCGAAGTCATGTCTCAATTTGCCGAATCAGAGGAATTCCAAACTCGAATGGCGACCCTGTTCCCTGGATTCGCTGGAGACCCGGTCCGCAATCTCGTGACCGTATTGTATATTGGCTTGCTGGACCGCCTGCCGGACAAGGGGGGCTTGCTGTATTGGAGCGACCGGTTCGAAGCCGGCACCGACATCAAGGCAGTGGCCAAGGATTTGGGCAAAACCGCGGTGGCTTCGAGCGAATTTCAAGGTTTTCATGCCAGTAATGCGGACATCATTGTGCATCTCTACCGGGCTTATCTGGGCAGATTTCCCAATGACTCGGAGACAGCCTATTGGGTTGATCTGCTCAACCGGGGCATTTACACCGTGAACCAACTCATCGATCTGTTTGCCGATTCGGACGAGTTCGATCAATGCGTGAACGACTTGTTTCATTGAAATAACCGGCGCCGGGAATGGCCGGCTACCTGGCGCCGTATGAGCCAATGCAAAAATGGGGCGATGATCATCGCTGCGGCCACTTTATGGGAATGATTCACCACGGAGATCCCGGAGGTCACGGAGAAGGCTTCGAAAAGAAAGGGTTTTCTCAATGGCATTCGTGGCATTCGTGTGATTCGTGGTTAAAGATTCTTCGGTTGCGGCCAGTGGCTGCGCTGTGAACTCCGTGGCTAGTCCTTAATTCAAATTGGCCGAAACGATGATAGTGCCCCAAAATGGCCAAAGTCGAGGCCAACGGTTGTCCTCGAATTTGGATGTCATGATTTGTCTCCGTGACCTTGGGCGGTCCGCTGGGGCAGGAAAAGATCCCGCCGGGCGCCCTGGACCAGGGCGCGGCTCTCTTGCCGGCGACGGCAGGCCGGACACAGCCCGAGCCAGTCCCGGGCCGGCATCCCGAGATCGAACTGAGGCGGGGTGCGCTCCAGGAGCCTGGCCACAATCTTCTTGGTGGTGACGGGGCGGGTACAGCTCCGGCAGCGGTTCAATTCGAATTCCATAATCAGCGGCGGTTCCAATTCGGGGCCCTCGGCCGTGCCGAGAGCCAGTGCTTTCTCCGGGCAGACGGCCACGCAGCGATCGCAGTCCCGACCGCGGCAACCGCGCTGAAACCGGACCTCACGCCGGTCTGCTCGATCGGTCACGACGATCGCGGCTTCCGGGCAGATTCGCGAACAGGCCAGGCAGCCGACGCAGAGATCTTCTCGAATCAACAATCCGATTTGCTGCTTAATCATGATGGAATTCCTGTAGCGCCGGCGCCTCCCGGCGCGATAGCGAGCGCCCCTCCCGAATCAAACCCGGTCCCAGGCTATCCCGAAAAGCGCGCCGAGCGATTCGATGCGCGCTCCGGCCCTGACCGCCGACCGCCGCCCAAGCCGAACTCCACCGCTCACACCGGTTCGATCCGAGCGGCGAACAGGCGATCGGCCTGGTGCCGGCGCCGCGAGCGTACCCAACCATCGGGGTCGGCGAACCGGATCGCTTCGGTCGGGCAGGTGATGACGCAGGCCGGCGGGTCGCCTCGACCGGTGCGTTCCGGACAGAGGTCGCATTTGGCGATGGCGGTGGTTGCGGCGGCGCCGGTGGCGTGGCCCGGTTCGATCGCGCCGAAGGGGCAGGCGAAAACGCAATACGTACAGCCGGTGCAGCGTTCCAAAACCAACACCACCCGACCGGGGGCCGCTTGCACCAGGGCCTGTTCGGGACAGGCGGCGACGCACGGGGCGGCCAGACAATGCCGGCAGGCCAGCGGGACCGCCGCCCGCTGCTCGACCAGATGCACCCGGATCCCGCCGGCCCCGGCATGCTCCCGCTCGCAGGCCAGTTCGCAGGCGCGGCACCCGATGCAGCGGCTAAAATCCACTCCCAGACGCTCACTCATGTCGGCTCCTCGCATTCCCACCGAAGCTCAGCCGCAGGCGGCTTGTTTCTATTCGAGGATGGAGAAAATACCCACCGCCGGCGGCCAGGTATTTCCAACCCCATCGACCCGTGCTACTCTAGTGGCCCGGTGATGGAGGACAATCATGGTTGCGATCAAAGACTTGAATCCGCTTTTCATTACCAACGAAGCGGGTGAGAGAATGTCCGTTGTGCTGACGGTTTCCAAGTTTCATGAGCTTCTTGAAGACCTTGAGGATTTGGCCCTGGTGGCCGAACGCCGCGAGGAACCGACCATCGCCCATGAGGCGCTGCTCTTGGAGCTGAAACGGGACGGCCTCGTTTGAAATCCGCTGGAAACGCTCCGCGGTCAAGGAACTCAGGAATCTTCCCCAGCCGGTCATCGGCAAAATCCTTTCAACGATCGAAACGCTCGCGGATGATCCTATTCCCGCGGCCGCTGTAAAGTTGACCGGAACCAAGCATACTTATCGCATCCGGGCCGGCGATTACCGCCTGATTTACAATGTCTTGAAGGGCGTCTTGACGATTGAAGTGGTCCGTGTCCGTCATCGCAAAGCTGCTTACCGAGACATTCTTTAAGAGCCCGCCGCCGGCCTTCCGCCCGGATGGCCAATTCGTTTCGCCAACTAGTGAAAATCCCCCAAGCCGTCAGGCGTGTTGCCTTGGCGCCCGCTTGGTCGACTCCTCGGCTCAGGCCCCGGCGCTCACCCGGCAGGCGGAAACCTTATATTCGGGGATCCGGGCTTCAGGGTCCAACACCGCCTGGGTGAGGCGATTGGTGCCTTCGAAGTGAAACGGCAGAAACACCACCCCCGGACTGATCGTTTCGGTGACGGTCGCCCGCGCGGCCACCTCGCCCCGGCGGCTGGCGACGGTGACCCGGGCGCCGTCCCGAATGCCCAGGGCGGCTGCGTCCTCGGGGTGGATTTCCAGGGTCAGCTCCGGCTGCCGATCGCGCAGTCCGGCGGTGCGGCGACTCATGGCGCCGCTGTTGTAATGGAGCGCGCCGCGGCCGGTGGTGAGCAGCAGTGGATAGTCGGCATCCGGCGTTTCCGCGGGCGGGCTGAAAACCGCCGCCGGCAGCCGGGCTCGACCATCACCGGTGGCGAACCGGTCCCTATAGAGTAGCGGCGTTCCCGGATGCCCGGCGTGAGGACACGGCCAGTACAGGCCGCCGGCTTCAGCCTTCAGGCGTTCGGCGCTGAGGCCAGCGTAGCCGGGCACCACGCGGCTGATTTCAGCCAGCACCTGGTCCGGGCCCTGGTAATCGAACTGGTCAGCAAAGCCCAGGCGTTTTCCCAGTTCACCGATGATCCACCAGTCGGGCCGGGCTTCTCCGGGAGGCTCCAGCGCCCGCGGCGACCATTGCACCCGTCGGTCCCCGGCGGTCTTGGACCCGGCCTTTTCCGCCCAGAGCGCGGCCGGAAGCAGCAGATCCGCCAGGTCTCCGGTTTCGGTCCGGAAGATGTCCTGAACCAGGAAAAAGTCCAACGCCGCCAGTCCGCGTCGAGTTTTAGCGCTGTCCGGGCTGGTGATGATGGGGTTTTCCCCCATCGCCAGCATGGCTTGGATGCGGCCGTCCGCGGCCGCTTCTTCCATTTCCGTGACGGTTAGCCCGGCGCCGGCGGCGAACCGATCGACGTCCATCCGCCAATGATCGGCGAAGCGCTTGCGCGCGGCCGGGTCGCTCACCTTGGCATAACCGGGGAAAAAGCCGCTCAAAGCGCCCATATCGCAGGCCCCCTGAACATTGTCCTGACCCCGGATCGGAACGATCCCGGCGCCGCTGCGACCCAACTGACCGCAGCACAGGGCCAGATCGGCGCAGGCGATCACCCCCTGGGTGCCGCTGCTGTGCTGGGTGACCCCCATGCAGTAGAGGATGCTCGCCGCCGGGCTCGAGGCGTAGCGGCGCGCGACCTGCCGGATGAGCTCAGCACCGATGCCGGTGACCGCGGCGGCTCGTTCCGGGGTCCAGTGCGCGGTTTCGGCCTGGAGTTCGGCCGCGCCGGAAGTGCGCCGGGCGATGAATTCGAGGTCCGCCAGTTGTTCCCGAAAAATCACCTGGATCATGGCGTTCAGGAGCGCCACATCGGTGCCCGGCCGGATGTTGAGATAGAGATCAGCCCCCCAGGCGGTCGGAGTGAAGCGCGGGTCGACCACGATCAGAACTGCGCCGCGGTCCCTGGCCCGCCGCAGGTGCCGGCACAGCACCGGATGATTTTCCGCCGGGTTGGCGCCGATGATCAAGAGACAACGCGCATTTTCCAGATCGGCGAACGGATTGGTGGCGGCCCCGGCGCCGAGGGTGGCGCCGAGTCCGGTGAGGGTGCTGGCGTGGCACAGCCGGGCGCAGTGAT
>MNZR01000006.1 GCA_001873705.1 Syntrophobacteraceae bacterium CG2_30_61_12 | reverse complement strand
TCGATATTCGCTTTTTCTTCACTTCCGCGGTTCGATATTCGATATTCAATATTCGATATTCGACATTCGCATTTTTCCCCTTCATTTCTTTCTTCCTCGGGAGACTCATACTTATGAATCGATCCCTCCAACCCATCTATTGGGACGGTGCGGTGGTGGTGATGGTGGACCAGCGGGTCCTGCCCCATCGTCAGGAAGTGGTCCGTTGCACCAGCGTGGCGCAGGTGGTTCGAGCCATCAAGACCATGGTGATCCGGGGGGCCCCGGCGGTGGGGATTGCCGGCGCCATGGGTCTGGTCCTGGCGGCGGAAAATATCACCGCCGCCGATCCCAAGACTTTTCGCCGCAAATTTGTGCGCGCCTGTCAGCAGGTGGCGGCGGCCCGGCCCACCGGGAACAACCTGAGCTGGGCGGTGGAACAGGTGTATTCGGTGCTGGTGGAAAACCCGGAGGCGGAGGTTTTTGAGTTGAAACGTCTGGTCCGGGCCAAAGCCGATGAACTGCTCAAGGCCGACATTGAAGGGAACCGGGCCATCGGGCGCTGGGGCAGCAAGATCATTCCGACCGGGGCCAACATCCTCACCTATTGCAACGCCGGCGCTCTGGCTACGGGCGATTACGGCACGGCCCTCGGAGTCGTTCGGGCGGCGCATCGCCAGGACCCATCGATCCATGTCTACACCTGCGAAACCCGACCGTTTCTGCAAGGCAGTCGGTTGACCGCCTATGAATTGATGTGGGAAGGCATTGCCGCCACCCTGATCACCGACAACGCGGCCGGATCCCTGATGCAGCAAGGGAAGATCGACGTCGTGGTGGTGGGCGCCGATCGGATCGCGGCCAACGGCGACACGGCCAACAAGATCGGCACCTATACGATGGCCGTGCTGGCTCGCGCTCACGATATTCCCTTTTATGTGGCGGCGCCCCGGTCCACCATCGACCCGGTGCTGACGGACGGCAGCCAGATCCCGATCGAACAGCGGGACCCCGAGGAAGTGACCCATTTCCAGGGGCGCCCGGTGGCTCCCAAAGGGATGGTCGCCATCAATCCGGCTTTCGACGTGACGCCCAATCGCTACGTGACCGGGATCATCACCGAGGTGGGGATCATTCGCAAACCGTTCAAAAGCAACATTCGAAAAGCCATGGAAAGCTGATCGGAACAGCTTCGATCCGGGCCTGCCGGGGATTCAGCGAAACAGGAGCTGCACCAGTTCCTGGACCGAACGCACCGCGGTGACCGCCAGGTCCGGGTCACGCCGCAGTTGATCGGCGTTGGTTTTGGGGATGAGATGGGAACCGAAGCCCAGCTTGCGGGCTTCGGAAATGCGCTGGGCGGCGTGGCCCACGCCGCGCACTTCGCCGGCCAGTCCCACTTCGCCCCAGACCACGAGGTCGTCGGCAACCGGCTGTTCCAGGTAGGAACTCACCAGGGCCACGATCACCGCCAGATCCACGGCCGGTTCCAACAGCCGGAGACCACCGGCGACGTTGACGAACACGTCCTGCTGGGCGAAGTTGAAACCGAGCTTTTTTTCCAGCACGGCCAGCAGCAGCGACAGCCGATTGCCGTCGATTCCGATGCTCATCCGGCGCGGCTGGGTCAAGTTGCTCTGGCTCACCAGGGCTTGCAGTTCCACCAGCAGCGGTCGAGTGCCTTCGATGCTGCAAGCGACCACGGAACCGGCCACGCCCACGGGCCGTTCCGCCAGCAGCAGCTTGGACGGATTGGCGACCGGGTCGAGGCCCCCTTCCTTCATTTCGAATACCCCGATTTCATTGGTGGAACCGAATCGGTTCTTGACCGCGCGCAGCAGCCGAAAGGTGTGACTGCGGTCTCCTTCCAGGTACAGCACCGTGTCCACCATGTGTTCCAGCACCCGGGGCCCGGCCACCACCCCTTCCTTGGTCACATGGCCGATGATGAACATGCCGATCCCGCTGTCTTTCGCCACGGCCATCAGGGCCGAAGCGCATTCCCGGACCTGGCCGACGGAACCGGGCGCCGCCTCCAACGTCCCGCTGTGCAGGGTCTGGATGGAATCGATGGCCAGGATTTTGGGGCCTTGGGCAGCCACCGTGGCGAGGATCGCATCGAGCGAGGTTTCCGTATAGATCATCAATTCCGGTGCCCGCAAGCCCAGCCGGGTGGCCCGTAGCTTGAGCTGCCGCGGGCTTTCTTCCCCGGACACGTAAAGCACCGCATGCTCCGCGCTGAGGGTTGCGGTGATCTGGAGCAGCAGCGTGGATTTACCGATGCCGGGGTCGCCGGCGATGAGCACCAGCGAACCGGGCACCAGACCGCCCCCGAGCACCCGATCCCATTCATCGATACCGGAAACGATCCGCGCTTCTCCCAGGGCCGGGATGTCCTCGATGGACCTGGGGCGCCGCTCCGAGCGGCCGGGGGTCGCCGGCGGCGACTTCGCTCCGGGGGCCGGTTCCTGGTGAAAACAATTCCAGGCCAGGCATTGGGGGCACTTCCCCAACCATTTGGTGCTGATGTGTCCACACTGCTGACAGCGATAGATGCTCTTGGCAATTGCCACGGTTGCCTCCCTGACCCAGACGCCGGCCCGGCGCCGGGCGACCCTCACCGCTGCGCTCACGGCGCCGACCGATGCTGCTGGCGCCGATGATCTTGCTGGTACCGATCCTGGGCTAGCACGGAATTGCGCGCCAACGCCATGGAAAATTCTTGAAGCATCGCCGCTCTTGAGTTAAAGGACAGGCGGGTGATGCTTGCCGGGTCCTGATCGATTGACAGCATCGAACGTATTGTCTATATTGCCAACTAAAATCCAGGGTGAACGGGTGAGCCAATCGCGAGTCTGACAGACCACAAGTCGTTTGCGACACAGATCGGAGGCACAGGTTATGGCAGGGAAAAATATCATTGAAGTGAAAGATGACATCTTCGAGCAGGAAGTTCTCAAATCCGATACTCCGGTCCTGGTGGATTTTTGGGCGCCATGGTGTGGACCCTGCCGGGCGGTTGCTCCGGTGGTTGAGGAATTGGCGGCCGATTATGCCGGCAAGCTGAAAGTCGCCAAGTGCAATGTTGACGAAAATCCACAGACCCCCGTTAAATATGGCATTCGTGCCATTCCGACCCTGATCATTTTCAAGGGTGGCAGCGTCATCGAGCAGATCACCGGGGCGGTGGCCAAGTCTCAGATCGCGGCAGCGGTCGACAAAGTGCTGAGCTGATCGAATTTAGCGGCGGCGTCGGGTCGGCCTGAGGTTGGTGGGCCTGACGGCGCCGTCATGAGGTTACCCGGTGCCGCCCGGTCATGGGTCAGGGATCAGACCGAGGCTACAACCCGCCACGCCGGCAGCCAACGCCGTTGCGCCGGCCACCATGGTCCTTGCCGCAGAGGTCCCCCAACCGCCTCGGAACCTTGCCGATCTTTTCGCCGTGACTCAGCCCGCGGCCGTTTCACCCGCCGATCCACGGATCTGGAGAACGCGCCATGACAAGAATTTTTGACTGGACCAGCAACCGCCTGTTGCCCTGGCTGGTCGTCGGCCTTCTCACCACCTGCCTGAGCGGCTGTGGCACCAATCTGGTGCAATACTACTTCGGCGATACCTTTGGCAGTTCCGATACGCTGGATCGCACCGCCGAGCAACTGGCATATGATGGGGTTCAGAATCTCCAGGAAAAAAAGTACGATAAGGCCCTGAAAGCTTTCCAAACCCTGAAGGAACGTTATCCCTACAGTAAATATGCGATCCTGGCCGAGCTGAAGATCGGCGACGTCTATTTCCAGCAGCAGGAATACGCCGATGCGGCCCTGGCTTACGAGGAATTCGCCCGACTCCACCCGCGTAACGACGTGGTCCCTTATGTCCTCTATCAGAAGGGCATGTGTCATTTTCTTTCATTCAAGTCGGTTGACCGAGATCCGGCCGAAACGCAGGAAGCCATCGACAGTTTTCAGCGCCTCATTCGAGCGTTTCCCGATTCCGAGTACAGCAGCAAGGCCAGGAAACAGCTGTTCGAGTGTGAAAAACGCCAGGCGGCTCATGAATTTTATGTGGCCACAATCTACTTCAAATTGGAAAAGTACCGTGCGGCTCAGTTCCACCTTCAGAGTCTGACCGAAAAATACCCGGAGGCGATCGAACATCTGGGCTACCGGGAAGAAATCGAGCGCATGCGGGAAACCTGTGACGTCGGTATCGACAAGACGGAAGGCAAGCCAAGCTTCTGGTCGCGGGTCGGGTTTTAGTCGGGTCGATCCGGACTCCATCGGGTGCGGTCCATCACGGATCCGGCTTTCGAGTGCCACCAAGCCCCACGGTGCGCGACCTCGGTATCATCTTTAGGCCGCCGTTTGCAGGCTCCTAGGATATTCGACATAGCGACCTTGCCATGCTGGTGCCACACGGGATTGCGGCAGCCGACCCAATGGCCGCCAGAGGGAGCATCACAACCGTGGGTCAGGGTGCGCGCGGCGCTCCCTGACTTCCGTGGAGAGACTCCGTGGGCAAGATCGTCAGGTAGCTCCCCTTGGTCGCAACCTGACCTACCGTGTGGAGATGCCGCCTTCATGCTCACCAGTTGGTCCAGCCTTAGGTCGAATATCCAGAGGCGCCTAAATTCCTTGACAACAAAAGCCTGGGTCTTGTAACAATAAATCCCGATGCGGTCGGGGCAGTATGCGGACCCGACCGCCAGGAGGAGTCACCCGATCTCACCGGTACTCAATCGAAAATCCAATAGAGCAGATTAAACCCCGTCTCCTCTGGAGCCCCTCTTTCCAGGTCCTAAGCCCTTGAATCAATGTCTAAGACCGCCTTGGAGCGTGTCTCAAATCAGTTGGAACCGGCCGAGGCGTTTGGTACCCGCGATTTGCGCGGCGTGAGACGCCGATGAAGTGGCTGGAAAGCCAACGGCCCGATCAGTTTTACCGACCAGCAGGCGGTGTTTGGACCGCCCTCGCAGTGCTGCCAATCGGCAGTGTTACCGATTACCATCATCATCCATAAGCACGTGCAAAGGAAAATTGTCATGGCTGAAAGGACCCAAAGCCCCAGCAAGTCGAAGAAGAGCGCCGAAGCGCCGAGTAATAACGGGGCTCAGGCCTACGAAGGCGAAATGAACCTGGTCGAGCTCAAGAAAAAGAACATCAAGGAACTGCTGGAAATGGCGCATGTCCTCGGCATCGAGGGCGCGAGTTCGATGCGCAAGCAGGAGCTCATCTTTGGATTGCTGCAGGCGCAGACGGAATTGAGCGGCTTGATTTACGGGGAAGGGGTCTTGGAGATCCTTCCCGATGGGTTCGGTTTCCTCCGTACCCAGGCCTATAATTACCTGCCCGGCCCCGACGATATCTATGTGTCGCCGTCCCAGATCAGGCGCTTCAACTTGCGCACCGGCGATACCATTTCCGGCCAGATCCGTCCGCCCAAGGACAGCGAGCGTTATTTCGCGCTGCTCAAGGTGGAGGCGATCAATTTCGAGGAACCCGAAATCGCCAGTGAAAAGATCCTGTTCGACAACCTGACCCCGATCTACCCGGACGTCAGGGCGCACCTGGAACTCCCTTCCCAGGACTTCTCCACCCGGGTGATGGATCTTTTGACCCCCATCGGGTTCGGTCAGCGTGGACTGATCGTGGCTCCACCCCGGACCGGCAAGACCATGCTGCTGCAGAACATCGCCAATGCCATCGGGCAGAACCACAAGAACGCCTACCTGATCGTGCTGCTGATCGATGAGCGCCCGGAAGAAGTGACCGATATGGAGCGCAACGTGCCGGCGGCGGAGGTGGTCAGTTCCACGTTCGACGAACCGCCGCAGCGCCACGTGCAGGTGGCTGAGATGGTGAGCGAAAAAGCCAAGCGACTGGTGGAGCACAAGCGCGATGTGGTGATCCTTCTCGACAGCATCACGCGCCTGGCCCGCGCCTACAATACGGTGGTGCCTCCGAGCGGCAAGATCCTCTCCGGCGGTCTGGATTCCAATGCCCTGCATCGCCCCAAACGCTTTTTCGGTGCCGCTCGAAACATCGAATTCGGCGGCAGTCTCACCATCATTGCCACCGCGCTGGTGGACACGGGCAGCCGCATGGACGAGGTGATTTTCGAAGAGTTCAAGGGCACCGGCAATATGGAAATCCACCTGGACCGGAAACTCGCCGATCGCCGGATCTTCCCCGCCATTGACATCAACAAATCGGGCACCCGCAAAGAAGAACTCTTGCTGCCGCAGGAGGACCTCAACCGCATCTGGATCCTGCGTAAACTCTTGTCCCCCCTCAATCCGGTGGATGCCATGGAATTCCTTCTGGACCGGATGCGCGGCACCAAGGACAATATCGACTTTCTGGCCTCCATGAATCGCTGAACCGAACAAGTCCGCACGCGGTCGCTCCCAGCCGCGCCCGCATTCCCATTGGCCTTCAAGCCCGCGGAATCCGGCCACCGGCCGCGGCCAGGCAGCGCTTGCGCCAGTCCAGCGCAGCCTCCCGGAAATAGCCCTCATGCGCCACCCTGCCGCCTAAACCTTTGCGGCCGAAATTGAAATTGATCTCCACCAGGATCGGGGCATCGGTTCCTTCGAACATCACATCGAAGGCCGCCACATCGATCCCGGTCCACCGGCACAGGGCGCGAACCGCCCGCACCCCGGCGGCCTGCCGGTCCGGCAGCAGGTGGTGGCATACGCGGCCGCCACGGGAGATGTTATTGTAAAAATCGTCAGCCCCTTCGCGAAAATAGCTGACCGCCCGGTCCCCGTAGATCACCACCCGTAGATCGCGGCCGCCGTGCTCGATTAGCTGCTGCAGCAGGCAAGGTTCGGCCGCCGGCAGGCGAGCCAGAAGCGGCGGCAGATCGGCGCGGGCCCCGACCGGAAAAACGCGGCTGCCGCCGCCCCCGCTGTCGCCTTTCAGCACCAGGGGGTAGGCCCAGGGTGGCGCCCACTGCCGCCACACCGTCAACAGGTGCCGCGGGTTCTTGAACAAGCGACTGTCCGGATGAGCCACGCCGAGCTGCCGGAACAGCCGGATCTGAGCGGATTTACCAGGGTAGAGGTAACGGCTGTCCAGACGCGGGAACCAGGCCCTGGCCTGGCGCGTGAATTCCCGGTAGCGCCAGGGCGAGATGTACTTGGGAAAGATCAGGCCGGCTGCGTTCAGGACCAGCCGCCGGGCGTCGGCATCGAGCAGCGACTGGAGCAGCGGGAGGTTTTCTTCCACCACAATGCCCGGATGGAAAGAAACCACATAGGGAGATTTGCCGGGTTGAGTCAATCGTGGCATGATCGATCCCATTGTCCTGGCCCGGGAATTGAACGACCACCGAAAGGCCCCGGACCAACGTCCGGCGGCTTCGAGATGCGGTCACCGTTCAGTTCCCACCGGCGTAACGCCCTGACGGGCATACTAGCAACAGCCTATTTCAACCCGCACCAGCGCCAGAGCTTCGGCAACCGGCGTAACGCCCTGACGGGCGCACTACCAACGGTGGATCGTCTGCAGTCACTGCGAACGCACCGCCCTCCCCGGAACCGGGTCGAGATGCGGCAGCATGTGCCGCGCCACCGTTTCCCGGAGCCAGGGCTGGGCCCAGGGAGTGCCGGCCACGATGTGGCCGCAAGTGAGGGCCTGGTCGCCGCCCCGAAAATCGGTCACCAGTCCGCCGGCTTCCTCGATCAGGAGCATCCCGGCGGCCACGTCCCAGGGCTTCAAACCCAGTTCCCAAAATCCATCTACCCGCCCGGCCGCGACATAAGCCAGGTCGAGGGCGGCCGCTCCGGCCCTGCGGATCCCGCCGACCCGCTGGAACACGGCGGCGAAGGCGGCCAGGTAGGGGGCGAGCAGGGCCTTTTCGCGAAAGGGAAACCCGGTGGCCAACAGAATGTCGTCCAGACTCCCCGAAGATCTCACCCGCAGCGGCCGTCCATTGAGGGATGCACCCGCGCCGGCGGCGGCTTCGAACAGTTCGCCGCGCAGCGGATCGAGCACCCAGCCGAGGATGATGCGGCCGTTCAGGGCCAGCGCCATGGACACCGCAAAGAACGGAAACCCATGAATGAAGTTGGTGGTGCCGTCGAGCGGATCGACGATCCAGGTGAACCCGTCTTGGATGGCGTTTTGATGCGATTCTTCCGCTACCATGGCGTGGTCCGGAAAGCGTCGCTCGATCGCCCGCACGATCAACTTTTCGCAGGCCCGGTCCACATCGGTCACAAAATCGTGGGCTGCCTTCGTTGCTATCTCCAAGCGGCGGTCCCCGCGCAGCCGATCCCGAATCAGCTGGCCGGCTTCCTGGATGGTGAGGCGGCCCAGGCGCTGGAATTCGCGAACCTGGTTTGGGTCCGGCAGGCCGGGAACCGGCCGAGCTATCTCGAACATTGATTTCCCTCCTGGATTAGCAGTATGTAAGCAGGCAAGGACGCAATCGTGACTCCGCACGGAAAGGACCCGCCGCCATGCTCATGGACGTTCATACGCATATTTTTCCACCGCAAATCATCGCCGACCGGCAGGCCTACTTTGCCGGCGAACCGACCTTTCAGGCGCTGTACCAGTCGCCCAAGGCCAGAATGATCGGGGCCGAAGACCTGATTCGGGCGATGGATGAAGCCCGGATCGACGTTTCGGTCACGTTCGGGTTTCCCTGGACCGATACCGAACTGGCGGCCCGGCACAACGACTATGTTTTGGCCGCCGCAGCCCGCTACCCGGCCCGCATCGTTGCGCTCGCCTGTGTCTACCCGCTGAGTCGCGGCGCGGCGGCGGAAGCCGATCGTTGTCTCCGGGCCGGCGCTCGGGGTCTCGGCGAACTGGCTATCTACGGTCAGGTCGATGAAGCCGAGGCGCTGCACCACTTTGAGCCACTGATCGCCTGCTTGAGCGAGCCGCGGCGACCGCTTCTGGTCCACGCCAATGAACCGGTGGGCCACGTCTATCCGGGAAAGGCGCCACTCAAGCTGTCATTCTATTACGAACTGGCCCGAAAGTGTGCCGGTATTCCGTTGATTCTGGCCCATTGGGGCGGTGGGCTCTGCTTCTATGAGTTGCTGAAAAAGGAAGCCGGCGAAGTGCTCGCCAATGTCACCTACGATACCGCCGCCTCTCCTTACCTCTACAAGAGTTCGATCTATGCCCGAATGGTCGCCGCCATCGGCCAGGAAAAGATCCTGTTCGGGAGCGACTATCCGCTGCTCGCACCGGCACGCTATTTTAAAGAAATGGAACAATGCGGACTGAGTGCGGAAGCCATGGGCGCTCTGTGTGGAGCAAACAGCGCCCGGCTGTTCGGCCTGATCCCCTGATTCGGCCGACGGCGGCCGCTGGAATCAGGTACCGGGCAGGAAAGAGTTGCATTTATGCCTGGTTAGCTTGTGAAGTTAGGTTTTGTGTTCCCGCGGAGGCGCTGAGAGCGCGGAGAAGAGCCCTGAAATCAACCTCCGCGCCTCCGCGTCTCCGCGCGGAAATGAAACCTTTAAGCTTTCACAAGTATACGCGTCATCGATAGAACGTGGGTGCCGGCCGACGCCACGGCAGCGGCCGCTTCGGGACCGAGCCGCCGGCGATGGTCAGGGTCGGCCCGGGTCGGCTGGAAGGGCCTGGTTGCCGGCGCCGGCGATTACCACGATTGAAAGTCACTTCACGTCCAACAGGCTTTCCTGAAAACTCTCCAGGTCCTCGATCTGCTCTTCCAGGTAGGCTTTCAGGTTTTTCTTGATGCGGCTCTCAATCTGCCGTACCCGTTCCCGACTGATCCCGAACTTGTCTCCGATTTCCTGCAGCGTGAGCGGGTCCTCGGCCAACAGGCGCTGGTCGAAGATGACCGCTTCCTTGCCCTTGAGGGTCTTGCGAAACCGCTTCAGCTTGTCGTGCAGGATTTCCTTGGCTTCGTGATCGGCCAGTTGCTCGTCGACCGGCTGCACATCGGCGGGTAAAAAGGCCTTGTGGGTATCTTCGGAGTTATCGTCGAGCGGGGCATCCAGGGAAATTTCCCAACTGCTGAGGCGCTGGTCCATCTCCACCACCTCGGATTCCTTCACATCCAGCCGCTGACTGAGCATCTTCGGGCTCACCTCGATCCCCTGAGCCTCCAGCCGTTCCCGCTCCTTGCGCAGATTGAAAAACAGTTTGCGCTGGGCCTGGGTGGTCCCGATTTTTACCAGTTTCCAGTTGTCCATGATGAATTTGATGATGTAGGCCTTGATCCAAAATGAGGCGTAATAGGAAAATTTGTAGCCCCGGTAGGGATCGAATTTCTTAGCCGCCTGCATCAGCCCGATATTGCCTTCCTGGATCAGGTCCATCAGGTTCTGCATCCAGTGGCGCTGGAAATCCATGGCGATTTTGACCACCAATCGAAGGTTGCTGGTGATGAGCTTATAGGCGGCATCGAGATCGCCCTTTTCGCGGTAACGAATCGACAGCTGGACTTCTTCCTCCCGGGTCAGCAGCGGATAGCGCTTGATGTCTTCCAGATAGGCGCGCAGCGGATCAAATGCTACGGCGGCACCGCGCTGAGGCCTGGAGCGAACGGCTGGGACCTTCGCCGGCGCGTCGGCCGGCACCGGGATCGAACTGGCCCGGCCCGCCGCGGTGGCCGTTTTCTTAACTTTCCGGGTGGTGGGCTGAGCCTTCGGCTCGGCCGTTTGCTTGGTCTTGGCCATAAAATGAACCTCGTTGAATGATTTCCCGTCAGCCGCTGCTGCGCCCGA
>MNZR01000218.1 GCA_001873705.1 Syntrophobacteraceae bacterium CG2_30_61_12 | reverse complement strand
AGGGACGGGGCCGCGGCGGGGCGGGATCAGGCCGCGGCGGCGACCGAGGCTAGGCTGGCGGTCAGGGCCGGAGTGGCGGCAAAAGTCGCGGCCGCGCTTGATCAGCCCCACTTCGGTGCATCCGACCATTGTGGGGTTACGCCGCTCCAGGCTATCGCGGCGGAAGCGTTATCCTGATTGAGGTTGGGATACTTCATTTGCACGCGGAGCCATGGAGCGCGCGGAGGTTGCTGCTGCCTCTCGCCACCGGCCGCTTCCTACATGGCTCCCCACCGTAGGTCAATCCTGTTGACTTAAGCCACGTTCGTCCTTGCCGCGAAGGCGGGAATCCAGATTTTTCAAGGAGTTCTGGACCCCCGCGCCTACGCGGGGTGACGTTAAGTCAACGGCATTGCCACCGTAGCGCCTATTTCCGGTGCGCATTGCAGGGTGTGCGCTTTTGTTCGTAGTGCGTCCCGTCAGGGCGTCCTGGTGGGTTGTGGGTCTTGTCAGGGCGATCGGCGCTTAGCGGAAGCCCAGCGACCGTGCTCTCGGATGCGCCGTCAACGCCTGACGGCGTCACTACGAACCAAGCCGCGAAATGACCAATCGGGCGGCGCCGCTACAAGGTCAGGTTGCGACCAACAAGAGCACCCTGACGATCTGGAAGCCGTGGTTTCGCCACAGACGTCAGGGAGCGCCGCGCGCACCCTGACCTCCATGGCTGAAAAATGAACATTCTGAAATGGTTCGGAAATATCCTGTTTCGGGTACCAGTTGCCGGCGCCATTCCCGCGGCGGCATGCGGGAATGACGATACCGATACCGACAGCGACATTGAACCAGATCACCATTCTTTATCTCAACAAGCGGAACGACCCCAGAAGGAATGGGAGGCGCCATGGAGTTCGCTCGTCTGGTTCGCCATTGGGCGGCTGAGGTCCTCTCGCCGGCCGCGCACTTGCAGCGCCGTTACCAGTCCTTTCGAAAGCTGCTCGAGCACGACCGGAGTTGCCATGAATTGATCGCTCGCCTGGAAGAACTCCACTACCTGCACCGGCTGGTCGACTGGAAAGCCATCGAGCACCTCTACAACCAGGTGGCCGATCATCTCGCCACGGTACTCGCCTGTCTGCATTCCATTCACCCAACCCGGTACCGGGACCTCGATCGGGTTTTTAAACGAATCGATGCCCAGGCGCGGCTGACCCAGATCGGTGCGCCGACGGAACCGGGCCGCCCCTGGATTGTTGCTTGCTCCGAAATCACTTCAGAGCATCACGACCTGGTGGGCGGCAAGGCCTACCAACTGGCCCGCGCCGCGGCGGCTGAGGCGATCGAGATGCCGCTGGGGTTTGTAGTGACCACCCAGGCTTTTCGGGCCTACCTGGAGCACAATCGACTGCAGCCGGAAATCGATCGGCGGCTTGCCTCCCTGGATCCAACCGACCGCAGCGCACTCACCGAAACCGCGCGCGATCTGACCCAGCGGATCCTGGCGGGAACGCTGCCCACGGAACTGGAGCAGGAATTGCTCCGAGCTTTTCAGCACCTGCAATCCCAGACCCGCCAACCGCTCCGGGTAGCGCTCAGAAGCAGCGCACTGGCGGAAGATTCCTCGGCGTCTTTTGCGGGCCAATACCGCACCGTTCTGAATGTGGCCGAAACCGATCTGGTCCGAGCCTATCAGCAGGTGCTCGCCGGCAAATATAGCGAACGCGCTCTGCTCTACCGCATCCGCTCCGGCCTGGGTGATGAGGAAACCGCCATGGCCGTGGTGGTGCTGGAAATGGTGGAGGCCCGCGCCAGTGGGGTGATCTACACCCGCAACCCGGCTGCGGCGGCCGATGAAACGTTGGCCATTCACGCGGTCGCGGGACTCGGAGAAGCGCTGGCGGAAGGGCGGGTGAGTCCAACCGTGCTGCTGCTGTCGCGGGATTTACCCCGGCGCCTGGTGGCGGTCCGCGGCGGCGGGCAGGATTACGCCAGGGTGCCGGAGGCGCGCGGCGGGACCCGCGGCATCCCGCTGGACCCGGCCGCTTCCGCGACCGTCATCAACCAGACCCAGGCTCGAGTGTTGGCCGATTGGGGGCTGCGGTTGGAAGCGCTTTGGGGCCAACCGCTGGATATCGAGTGGTGCCTGGATCAGCAGGAACGACTGTTGCTGCTGCAAGTGCGGCCGCTGCGGTTGGAATCCATGGCCGCCGACGCCGCGGCCTGTCAGCCGGAACAGATCACCAACCCGGTCCTGGCCAGCGGCGGGCAATGCGCGTCTGGAGGACTCGCGGTGGGTCCGGTGTTCATCCTGGCACGCGAATCGGACCTCGATCGGGTACCCGAAGGCGCGATCTTGGTTGCCCGCTACCCTTCTCCCCAATACGCCCGCCTGGCGGAGCGGGTGGCCGGAGTGGTCACCGAAGTGGGAAGTCCGGCAGCCCATTTCGCATCGGTCGCCCGCGAATTCGGCCTGCCGCTTCTGGTTGACCTCCCCGGGGCCATGACCGCGTTCACCGCCGGAACCGACGTCACCCTGGCGGCCGACCGCTGCACCGTCTTTGCCGGGCGGGTGCCCATGGACCAGCTCCAGGCCTGTGCCCGCCCGAACGTCCTCGATGCCGCCGGCTACCGGCGGCGACTGGCTGAACTGTTGCAATACGTGGCGCCACTGCACTTGACCGATCCGGAAGCGGCCACCTTCAGCCCGGCTCATTGCCGGTCACTGCACGACCTGCTCCGGTTCTGCCATGAACGGGCGACCCAGGAAATGTTTGCCGTCGGCGATCGGCGTTATGCCGGTAAGCGCGGGGCCTTCCGACTGGTGTCCCCGCTGCCGGTGTTCTGTTACGTTTTGGATCTGGGCGGCGGCATGCAGCCGACGCCGGGCTGGAAGCGCCGGGTCCAGGTGGAAAATATCCATTGCGCTCCGTTTCAGGCGCTCTGGCGCGGCCTCACTCACCCTCGTATCCAGTGGTCTCGAGTGCCCCATTTCAATTGGGTGGAATACGACCGAATCGCTGTCGCCGGCGGCATCATCAGCCCCAATTCGGCCCTGTTCGCAAGCTACGCGGTGGTGTCCCGGGATTACCTGAACCTCAGTCTCAAGTTCGGCTACCACTTCGTGATCCTCGATGCGCTCAGCGCCGAGAGCGGCCAGGACAATCACATCCTGCTCAGCTTCAGCGGCGGCGGCGCTGATTTTGAGCAGCGTTCGCTGCGGGCTGAATTTCTCCGTCAGGTGCTGGACCGCCTGCAGTTCCAGGCAAAGGTCACGGGGGACGTGATCGAAGCCCGGTTTCAGGGCGCCGACAGCGCCACCATCGCGGCCAAACTCGACTGGCTGGGACGCCTTTTGGGCGCCACCCGACTGCTGGATATGCGCCTGCGCGATGCGGCCACGGTGATCCGGTGGGCGGACCAGTTCATGCGGGGCCGTTATGATTTTTCCCGGGAGGAACCAGGAGATGGATGAAAGCGCTCAGCCCGTGACCGGGACCAGGTGGAGGGCACTGGTGGCGCCGGGGCTTAGGCTGTTGCTGATCCTGAGCCTGTTCATATTTTACGGATGTGGGCCGGAGGAAGAAGCCACCCTGGTGGACCTCACCCAGCGCGCCGAAGTTCCCTACGAACAACCCGAGCGCGCCGTCACCTACGCCTATCTGCCGCAATACGCTCATCAGGTGTCTTATCAGAGGCACCGCCTGCTGGTGGACTATTTGAGTCGAACCATCGGGCTTCCGGTGCGCCAGATTTTCCCCAGCACCTTCGACGAACACGTGAAGATGGTGGGGCAGGAGCAGATCGATATTTCATTTTCCAACCCGTTCATCTATGTGAAACTGGCCCGCCAGTTCGGCGCCAGGGCCATCGCCCGAAGCGTCGAAAAGAACGGCCGGCAAGCTTTTCGCGGTCAGATCATCTGCCGGGCCGACAACCCACGGATCCGCTCCCTTCAGGACTGCCGAGGTAAGCGCTGGATTGCCGTGGACCGGACTTCGGCCGGCGGCTACCTGTTCCCGCTGGGATTGTTTATGAGCCAGGGTCTGGACCTGAACGATTTCGCCGAGGTCGCCTTCGCGCCCGGTTCGGCCGGAAGACAGGAAAAGGTGGTGCTGGCGGTGTATGCCGGGCGCTACGATATCGGTTCCATTCGCGAAGGCACCCTTGAGGTGGTGGCCGATAAGATCGATGTCCGCCTGATCCGCGTGCTGGCCGATACTCCCTGGTACCCGGGCTGGGTCTATGCGGTGCGGCGAGGACTGGCGCCGGAGCTGGCGGCTCGCATCGGTCAAGCCCTGATCGATCTCGATCCCGATCAACCGGAGCAACAGCGGGTGTTGGATGCGGCCCAATTCCAACGCATCATTCCATCGGCGGATGCCGACTTTGACCCGGTGCGTGACCTGGCGGCGCAGCTCAAGATGGATCTCAACCACTGAGCCAGGTCGCACTGGCTTTAGGCGCCAGGCAGGAACAACCTCCGCCGCTGCTCTCGGATCGTCATTCCCGCGGGTTTTTAGCGGGAATCCCGGCACCTGTCGGTATCGGCATCGGCATCGGTATCGGCATGTGTTTCCCCATGATTCCAGTGGGATGACGGTGCCAACCGGGACCCAAGCATGGGTTTTCCGAACCATGCCGCGAAATGACAGGCCGTTCACTTCCTAGACGTTCGCGCTAAACGGGGACTTCGATGCTTCGACGCATGCGTTTCCGCACCAAGATCTATCTCAGCATCATCGCCCTGCTGCTCCTTTTCGGCGTGTCCCAGGCGCTCATCATCAGCCGCATCGCTACCCGAAAACTGCTGGAAGAAACCCAACAGCGCGGTGCCGTGAGCGCCATCAACCTGGCGGCGCGAGCGGCGGAACCGATCCTCGGCCGTGATTTTCTGCTCTTGAGAAACCTGCTGGACGAACTGCGGCACTCCAGTCCCGACGTGTCCTACGGGTTCATTCTCGACCCCAAAGGGCTGCCGCTGGTGCATACCTTCCAGGGCGGGTTTCCCACGGCCATGGCCACCGCCAACGCGGTCGGCGATGACCAAGGTTGCCGGGTGCGACTGTTGACCGACGGCACCAATCGGTTCTATGATTTTGCCGCGCCCATTCTGGTGAGCGGCGACCGGCTGGGCACCGTTCGCATCGGCATGAGTCGAGAACAAGTGGCGGCGACCCTGAACCGACTGGGCTGGGCGATTCTTTTCACCACCAGCCTGGGAGCGGGGGTGGCGGCCCTGGTGGGGGCCGGGCTGGCCCGCACGGTAACGGGCAGAATCGCCCGCTTGCGCCAATCCGCGGAAGCCATCATCAAGGGGGATCTGGATGTGGAAACGGCCCCGCGTCCGCGCCGGATGTGTTGGGAATTGATGCAATGCGAGCGCCTGGAATGCCCGGCCCACGGCGATGAACGCCGGCGCTGCTGGTACCTGGCCGGGACCCTCTGCCCGCTGTGCGTTGCCGGCGAATACGCCGGAAAGATCGAAAACTGCCGCACCTGCCGGGTGTTCCGGACCAATTCCGGCGACGAACTGCAAGACCTGGCGGAATATTTCGATGTCATGGCGCTCGCTCTGAACGACCGGATGCAGGCACTGAAAGCGACCGAACAGAGACTCAACCGACAGCAGCAGGTGTTTCGAACCATCCTCGAGGTGACCCCGGATATCGTCTGTCTGCAGGACCGGGAATCCCGTTACCAGGCGGTGAGCAAAGCCTTCTGCCGATTTTTCGGGAGGCGCGAAGACGAGATCCTGGGCCAACGCGACCTCGACCTGTTCAGCCAGCAGGCAGCCCGCGCCAACCGCGACGAAGACCTTCAGGTAATCCGGGAAGCAAAGCCGCTGCAGCTGGAAAAACGGATCACCGGGAGCGCGGACAAGCGCTGGTTCCACGTGGTCAAGACCCCGGTCTTCGATGACCTGAAAAATGTTATCGGAGTGCTCTGCAACGAACGCGACATCACCGACTTCCGCGAGCTGCGGGAACGGATCGCCCAATCCCAGAAACTCGAATCCATCGGCCAACTGGCGGCCGGAATCGCCCACGAAATCAACACCCCGCTCGGCATCATTTTGGGGTACGTGCAGCTGATGCTGGAGGATTTCCCGGAAAATTCCCAACAGCATCAGGACCTGCGCCTGATGGAAAAGCATTGCCGGGCATGCCGCAATATCGTGGCCGATCTGCTGCGCTTTTCACGGCATACGGAAAGCGTCAAGGAGCCGCTCGATCTGAACCAGGTCATGGAACAGGTTTTGGCCCTGGCGGAACACAGCTACGCGCTTGATCGGGTGGTGCTGGAACGGGATTTCGCCGACTCCCTGCCGCTGATCCTGGGCGATCGGGAAAAGCTCGAGCAGGTGTTCATGAATCTCTTGAACAACGCTCATCAGGCGCTCGGCTCGGATGGGCGGATTCGCATCAGCACCACCGCGGACACCGGCCAGGTGCGGGTCAGCATCGCCGATGACGGTCCCGGCATTGCCCCGGAAATTCGCAGCCGCATCTTCGATCCCTTTTTCACCACCAAGGGGATCGGACAGGGCACCGGCCTCGGCCTTTCCTTGACCTTCGGGATTATCAAAGATCACGGTGGCACGGTTGAGGTGGAAAGCGTCCACGCTTCGGAACTGGAAGCGCTCGATCCGGCCGCGGCCGACCATCCGGAACGTGCCGCCGGCGTTACCGGGGCCACCTTCACCTGCCGTTTTCCGACCGTTGCCAGGGCGCCGATCGCCGAGCCCGGCGCCACCGGTCCGAGCGCCGCCGACCACACCACAGCGCCTTCCACCAGCTAGAGGATACCGAGCATGGCAAACATTCTGGTTCTCGATGATGTCTATGATGCCGCCCATCTGATCGATCGCATTCTCACGCGCAAAGGTCACCAGGTCCAGGCCTTCACCGACGAAGACGAAGCGATCCTCTACGCCCGGTCGCATCCGGTGGACCTCGCCATTCTCGATATCAAGCTGAAGAAGATGAGCGGTATCGAGGTGTTGGGATTGCTCAAGGAAATCGATCCGAAGATGCGGGTGATGCTGCTGACCGGTTATCCCACCCTGGATACCGCCCGCCAGGCCCTCGAACTGGGAGCCGGCGAATACTGCGTGAAACCGATTGAAAAGGACGATCTGGAGGAAAAGGTCGCCGGTCTCCTCGATTCGCACGCCGGGTCCGGAGCCTTGCCCCCTTCCGTCTGATCAGGATCCGCCCTTGTCCGACTACCAGATTCGCTGGATCACCGAACAGTTGGCGGTGGGGCACGCGCCCATGTCCTACCGCGACCTGGATGACATCCGCGCCCAGGGTATCAGTGCCATCGTCAACCTCTGCGGGGAATACCGCGATCTCCATGAACTGGAAGCCAAACACGGCTTCGAAGTTTATTACCTGCCGATTCCCGACGAACAGGCCCCCGACCAGACCGCCCTGGAACAGGCCCTGGACTGGCTGGACGAAGCCGTCTACCTGGGGAAAAAGGTGTTGATCCATTGCCGTTTCGGCATCGGCCGCACCGGCACCGTGGTGACCTCGTATCTGCTGCGCTCCGGCTTTGGGCTGAAATCGGCCAAACGGCGCCTGAAACCGATCCGATCCGCGCCGACCAGTTTCAGTCAATGGCGATTGCTGCGTCGGGTCGGTAAACAGGAAAAGCCCCTGGTGATTCGGGAACCTTCGCTGGAAGCCAAGCACGTGCTGGACCTCGCCCCCTATTTCGCCGAATACCGGGAACTGGCGCGGCGGGCCGACCGGATCGCTGAACAACAAGCCGAATCGGGATCGGCGCCGGCGGCCTGCGGCAGGGATACCGCGGCCTGCTGCGGGCGCCTGCTGTGGCTCCAGTTCATCGAAGCCGCCCATCTCAGCCACTGCATGAACCGGTTTCTCGCCCGCGCACAACGGCAAGCGGCGGTGGCCCGCGCGGTTGAAAAAAGTCGGGCGTTGGCGCCGCCGCCGGCCCCGACCGGAGCCACCTACCGCTGCCCTCTCAGTGTCGACGATCGCTGCATCCTGTTCGAACATCGGCCCCTGGCCTGCCGCCTGTACGGTCTGGCGCGCGCCAGCGGCGGCGCGACCGGAGGCGGGGCCAACGTCGAAGATTGGACCACGGATGCGGGCAAAGCCCTGCTCCATGACATATCTCGGGACCTCTTCCTGGCCCTGAACGGCGCCTTCCTCGATGACCGCAGCCTGCTCTTCCCGCTTCCCCACGTGGTGTCGGGAAAGTTCATTCAGGACTATTTCCTGTTTTTAAAAACCGGTGCCACCTGAAACAGGGCAATCGTCCGGTAGGTTCAGCAAATTTTATCTCCACTCGGACCCACGCCAGGTCTCCAACCGCACGATCGAAGGCTGCGAGAATGCGGTGCTACGGGGAGGTGGACGAGATCAGGGCGTTGCTTGAGGTGTCTGATGCATAGACATGTGTGCACTTGACATGGAACCCTCCGCTTCGGATAATTCAGTAGAAACGGTAACGGCAGCTTTCCGCCGGCTCAACAGATGACCGGAGGGACTGCAATGGAGCCGGCACGACGAGCCCGGCAGCCGAGGAGAAGCACGCCGTGGAAGAGGTCAATGCGTTGCAGTTGCGAAATCATCTTGGAGAGGTGCTGGACCGCCTGGAGGCCTCGGGAGAGCCGATCCTGGTCAGCAAGGGAAGGAAGGTGCGCGCCGTATTGGTGAGCCCGCGGGATTTTCAGCGCCGTTTTCTGGATTATCAGGCGCAAGAGGACAAGCAGGGTCTGTTGGACTTGGTCCGTTCCCTGGCGCGAAAGAAAAAGGAGCCGTTGGAGAGTCTCGACTTGCTCAGGCAATTGCGGGGATATCGGGGATGATCTGGGTCGTGGACGCATCGGTGGCGGTTCGCTGGTACCTGGAAGAGGAGGTTCATCCCCTGGCGGAGCGGGTGCTGGAGAGAATCATCGATGAGCCTGGCCGTTTTGCAGTCCCGGAGCTTTTTCCTTTCGAGGTTTATGCGGTTCTCCAGCGGCTCCACCCGGACGGGCTTCGCACCTTTTGTCAGGGCGTCATCCCACTCATTCAGAGCGGGATGCTGCGGCATCCCATGACCGAGGGCCTGGCGGTCAAAGCCAATCGTTTCGTGGCTATGGGTCTGACCGGTTATGACGCCTGCTACGCCGCCCTGGCCCTCGATCTGAAGGGGTGTTGGCTGACCTTTGACAAGCAAGCCCATCAGGCGATCCATGATGAAGAACTTTCCTGCCTCTTGTCGGAACGGCTGCCGAAGCATTGGTAAAGCAACCATCATGGGGCATTGATCCGATTCCTTGAATCGAGAGCGAGTTCCCGGCATCCGACCTGAAGGGGGCGGTTTGGACGGCCACCACGGCGGCCGTCCGGGAATCGGACCAGCGGGCGAGAATGGGGCCGGGTCGCTAGAACGTGAATACCTTGTAGGCGTCGTCGGCCATCATGTCCACCAGCACCGGAGCCCCGGAGATCTTGGCCCCCTCGATCAGGTCGTCCGGCGACACCAGGCGCTTGTCGGCGCAGGCCTTGCACACATGAATGGTGGTCTTGGCGGCGATCAGTTTATCCAAGAGATCCTTCATGTGTTCCCCGGTGGACGAACGGATCCCTTCGGCCATCCCGATTTGCGCCCAGTGAATGGCATCGTCGATCAAGAACAGCACCACCTCATGGCCCTTGTCCACCGCCACCGCGGCGAACTGGACCGCCCGGGTCGCCCCGCCCGCGCTTTCTCGAATCCTTTCGACAACACAAAGAGCAATTTCCTGGCCATGCTCTCCTCCAGAATTATTTCCGCTTTCGCAAAACCGCCGGGGAATGACTCGAACGCCTCCCGATCGATAAGAGCGTCAAGTCATGCGATCTTTCGCTGACGGCCCTCGGGAGCATGGGAGATCCCCAGCAAGGCATCGATGGAGATGTCCTCATCCAACAGAGGCCAATGTATCCCATATCCTGACGGCGATATTTCAAATGTGTTTCGCTCCGGTTCTGTCGCTTCCGCAAATAGAGGCGACAGCCTGGTTAGGCGAAAACTTATTTCCTCACCGTCAATGGTCAGGAACAGTACATCCCCTATGAGCCTGACGTTTCCAATATCGTGATATTTGTTCAATAGCGCAATCTCCTTTGAAAATCTTCCCATTGTTCTAGGATATAATCAAAATGTTCGTAAATGATTTTCCTGATCTGCCTTCTATCCGCCGGCGAGAGGCGATGGGCAAATGCCTCCTCGATATTGAAGCTTTCAGGGTCCAGCCAGTATTTGCATTCCATGTCTTCTTTGCGACAGTGAACATGGATGGGCTCATTCCCCTCATTGGCGTAGAAAAATAATCTCCATCCCAGGATCAGCAATATGGTCGGCATCTTGTTGCTTCCTCCCTGGAGCGGAACGGTGGAAGTTTGGGCATGATCTCTCTCCCGAGATGGTAACTATCAGACTATGCCGTTTTGGGATGAGATCTTTCACTACCAAATGCGGGCAAGATGCCCGCGCTCCAGGAAAAGAGCCCACAAAAAGTGAAGGATTTCCTCCTCAATGAGTATAATTCAACCAACTTATCCGATCCGCCTTCCTCCCATCCGCTATCCGTTCGGAAGCCCAGGATGCCAAAATCAATGCGTCAGCAATCGGCGAACCGCTGCGGCCCCCCTGGGACAAATGGGGACCGCGGGGGGTCGGGTCGCTAGAACGTGAATACCTTGTAGGCGTCGTCGGCCATCATGTCCACCAGCACCGGAGCCCCTGAGATCTTGGCCCCCTCGATCAGGTCGTCCGGCGACACCAGGCGCTTGTCGGCGCAGGCCTTGCACACATGAATGGTGTTCCGGGCGGCGATCAGCTT
>MNZR01000248.1 GCA_001873705.1 Syntrophobacteraceae bacterium CG2_30_61_12 | reverse complement strand
GAAAGCGGTGGTTCGAGCCGATCGATCGGCGCCCTGGCGTCGCTATCCGTGAGGCATCACCAGCCGTTGTCCCGGGACCCTCGGGGAAAACTCGCGGGGGCTTTTGTCGGCGCCGGAGGCGGCCCGGGGGTGAAGGTGTTTCGGCCGGCTTCGCGGCGCCGCTCAGGATCTGGAAGGTGGTCCCTCGGCCGGCGGTTCCTCGACCATGGTGATGGCCTTGGTGGGGCATTCTTCCGAACAGATGCCGCAGCCTTTGCAGTATTCCAGATCGATTTCCACCGGAATGCCGCGTTTCACCACCCCTTCCGGGCAGTAAAGCCAGCACAGAAAGCAGGACGGGCGCTTGTTTTTGCTCGGTGTGCAGCGGGTATAGTCGATCACCGGGCGCAGCGCCCGCCAATCCCCGGTACGCCCGGCTTCACCCCGACACAGGCGGGAGTGGGCATAGGTGAATTCGTCGTCCTTGGGGTCTGTCATGGTTCCCGATCTCTCCGTTTGCGCCAAAGCGCCGGCCGAACTCACGCGCACTGTAACTGGCAGACTTGCATCACCTTGGTGCTTTCGTAAGCCAGTCGGGCGCCCTGGATATTTTTTTCGATGGCTTCGCCGTGGAAATGATCCCGCAGCGCCGCCTCGATGCTCGCCAGGCTGATCAGTCCGGTGGCCTTGGCGAAACCGCCGAGGATCGCGGTATTGGAAATGACCGCGCCGGCCACCATTAGGCCGGCGTTGCGCGCGCATTCGGTGGCGTTGGCGGCGGCCACGTTGACCGGTCGGCCGAGTTCGATCAGGTGTGGGGCCTTCTGGGTGTTGATCAGCACCAGGCTATCCGGTTGGATACCGGCGCAGACATCGACCACGTTCAGCAGGGTTTCGTCCAGCACCACCACCACGTCCGGTCGATCCACCAGGGAAAAGGTCCGGATCGGACCGCGCCCCAGCCGGTTGGTGGCGATGATCGGAGCCCCGCGGCGTTCCGCCCCGAAAAACGGGGCCGCCGTCACCCCCTTGTAGCCTTCGTGATAAGCCGCCTCGGCCAGAATCATCGCGGCCGTAACGGCCCCCTGGCCACCGCGACCATGCCACCGGACCTGAATGTACTTGCGCATCGTCTCCCCATTTGTCTCGCCTGTCGCCACCCCAGTGCCCGTCGCCGATCCTGCCCGGGCCCTTGATCTTTAGCTTCTTTGCCGCACCAAGTCAACGACAACCAGGCCATTCTGGATATTCGACATGACGACCTTGCCGTGCGGGTGCCGCCCGGGATCGCGGCAGCCGGCCCAATGGCCGCCAGAGGGAGCATCACGGCCGTGGGTCAGGGTGCGCGTGGCGCTCCCCGACTTTCGTGGAGAGGCCCCGTGGGCAAGATCGTCAGGGTGCTCCCCTTGGTCGCAACCCGACCTTGTGGAGATGCCGCCTTCATGCTCGCCAGTTAATCCAGCCTTATGTCGAATATCCAGAGGCAATTATCGGATCACCGCCACCCCGTTTTTCAAGGTCTGCTTGCGGCGTTCCGGTTGGAAGCAAAATGGTTGTCAGTCAAAACCAACTCGGAGTATGTTGGCGGCCGTCGAGTCGCAACATGGCGGCAGGTGCGTGAGCCCTTTCAGGCCAGGAGTTGCGTAAGCGTTCACCGTGAAGGCGCTAAGGATAGTGAGCGTGCAGTTTAAGAGTTTCGATTTTGGGGAGCGGATGGAAAACCCGCCCGAACCCACTCCGGATGAGGAAATTTTGGAAGAATTGCGGGTGCTCAAGAAGCTTTCCCGCAAGCAGGGGCTCCTCATGGAAAAGCTGCGCGAGGAGTTCCTCGAGCAGAGCACCCGCAAACTGAACCTGGACCATGCACCCCTGCTGACTTTTGCCGACGCCTTCTTCTACCTGGACCGATCCTTCCAGGGACCGGCGGAACTTTCGCCGGAACGGCGGCAGGCATTCGAGATGGTCTGGCAGACACTCGACGAGGCGCTCGCCGTCGTGGAAATTTTGATGATCCGCGAGATCGGCGTGACTTTCGACGAGCGCCTGCACGAAGCCGTCGCCAACCTATCTCCCGAGGGTAAGGAACCCCAGGTGTTGGATGTGATCCAACCGGGCTACGCCCATAACGGACGAGTGCTGAAGGCGGCCAGGGTGGTCGTGGGACTGCCGGCCGCCGAGATGCTGGAGCAATGCGACAACGAATCGGAAATAATGGAGGAGACCGAGACCGATGGCGTCTATCATTTGCGGAATTGATCTGGGCACCACCAATTCAGTGATCGCCTGGTTGAACGACGGCAAGCCCGAGGCCCTGGAGATCGAGGATGGATCAGCCATCGTGCCATCGGTGATCAGTGTCGGCGAAGATCAGGGCAAACCTTTTATCGGTCGGGCCGCGCGCAACCGGCTGGCGGCTTTTCCCGAACACACGGTGCGCTCGGTCAAGCGCCTGATGGGCAAGGATACCCCGATTGCTCTCGGCGCCAGGGAATACCGTCCGGAAGAGCTTTCGGCCATGATCCTGCGTCATCTGGTGAATCGGGCGGCGGCGACCTTGGGGCGGGCCATCGATCGGGCGGTGATCACCGTGCCGGCCTATTTCGACGATGCCCAGCGCCGGGCCACCATTCGTGCCGGTGAACTGGCGGGGATCGAAGTCACCCGAATCATCAACGAACCGACCGCAGCCGCCCTGGTCTACGATCAGTTGAGCGCGGAGCAGCGATCGCGGGACCCTCACTTGTTGGTCTATGACCTGGGTGGCGGCACCTTCGATGTGTCGATCCTCGAGGTCAAGGGGGAAATCAAGGAAGTGCTGGCTTCCTGCGGCGACACGGCCCTGGGCGGGGACGACTTCGACGATCGGCTGAAGGATTTTTTCCTGCGCCGCCTCAAGGAACAAACCGGCCGAGACCTGGCGGGGGACCGGATCCTCCAAATCCGCCTGCGGGACATCGCCGAGCGGACCAAGATCAAGCTTTCGGACCAGCCCTTTGTGCAGGTCAAGGAAGTGGCCGTGGCCATCATGAACGGTGAACCGGTCAACCTCGAGGTGGAAGTGAGCCGCGCCGAATTCGAGGAAATGACCGCCGATCTGCTCGCCAAGACGACGGCGAAGGTCCGGGAAGCTCTCCAGGAATCCGGACTCGAGGCCGAAGGCATGACCAGGATCGTCCTGGTGGGCGGGGCCACGCGGATGCCCTCCGTGCAGGAAGCGCTATCGGAAATGTTCGATCGGCCGATCGCCCATTCCATTGATCCCGATCTGTGCGTGGCGCTGGGAGCCGCCGTTCAGGCGGGCCTGATCGCCGGGGAGCCCCTCGGCCACATCCTGATCGACGTGACCGCCCATTCCTTGGGAGTCAAGACCGCCGATGCCGTAGATCCCGAGACGCACGGAGCGGACAATTTTTCCCCCATCATCCGGAGAAACACCCGGATTCCGGTGAGCCACGCCGAGGTCTATTTCACCATGGTGGATAACCAAAAATCGGTTAAGGTTGAAGTCTTCCAGGGTGAGAGCGAGTCGTGTCTGAAAAACACGGCGGTGGGCGATTTTGACTTTCCGCTCCGGCCGACCGAGTCCGGATGCCCCGTCACCGTGGAATTCGCCTACGATCGCGAGGGCATCATTCACGTTACCGTGGACCAAAAGGGCTTCGACAATCGTAAGTGCGTCACCCTGGATGTCCGCGGTCGGAAGGTCCTGGAGGAATCTCAAGAGGACCTGGAAGGCACCCCGATCAATTACATTTCCGAAAAAGCCAGGCGCCTGTTCGCGGACCCTCGCTTGCCCAAGCATGTCAGAACGGAACTCGCTGAAATCACCCGCGGCTACGAAGAGGCCATAACCAGCGGCGCCGGCGACCGGGAGATCGAGGATCTGGAAGATCAGCTCCTGGAAAAGATCGAGGATGCCGAGGAAAGGCTGGAATCCGGTGGCCAAGAAGAAGATCAAGAAGATTAGGCGGGAGATCGACCGGCTGTACCAGAACGGGCGCTACTGGGAATGGTTGCAGCGGATCCAGGCCGAGCAGATCGCGGACCAGTACCCGCGGGAACTGGATCAGGCGTGGAAATCGTTGACTCGGAAAGCGCTGCGGCTGCCCGCCGGGCTGGAAGAGTTCCGTGCGCGGGTGAGTGATCAGTTGAATCCGCCGAAACTGCCGGATTTTGACTTTCTCATGGCGCTGAAACGGTTGTGCGACGGAGATGACTCAGCCCTGCGCGACCTGGCGACGATCAAGGGCCTCAGCCCGGCTGCGGCGATCCTTCGGGACCGGGCTCGGGGCTGGGGAGTCGGGATCTGGGATCGAAACCGACTGAGCAAGCTCTTGAAGCCCTTTGCGGAACAGCCGGAGAGTGTTACCCAGCGGCATTTCGAACAGTTGGGGATGGCCGTCGGCCAGTCGGAATTGGCCGTCCGGGTAAAACAACTGGGAACGGAACTGCCCGCCTTTCGCCGGCTCAACCAACGGCCCACGGTGCGGCGGGGCTGGAACGCCATTAGTCCGACCCAGCTCAAACGGATGGATCGCGCGGTGGTGAAAGCGAGCACCGGGCTTCCCGAGGCGCTCCGCCGCCTGCTGCTGTTGCCCTTCTGTGTGCAGGTGAGCGCATTGTTGCGGCGCTTCGCGCCCGAGCGCAAAACAGACGACCTGGCCGCCCTGGTGGCCGGCTTTCCGTTCCTGTTCCCGCTGGTGGCCGGAGACCGCGCGGAAGAACTGACCGACCGGCTGATGGCGTTCAACGCGGGCGCGACCACCGGGCTCGATCCCCAGGACCTGAAGAGGCGGATTGAATCCTCTTCGCTGGAAGACAATCTGCTACTGCTGAACCGCATGCGCGCCGCGCTCCAGGAAAAACCCACCCGGCAAGGCGGTCCCTTGAGCGGACTCTTCGACTTCCTTGAAGGTCCCGACGAGGATTTGAAGACCCGAGCTCGCCTCTTCAGGAGCCTCTACGATAAACTGATCGCTCAAATCGCCGCCCGTTCCAAGGACCTACCGTCACGCGAAAACAAGGAACTGCGGCGAGTGATGGAACCTATCGTGATCGGCGATTTGCCTCTCCTGTTCGACGATGCGAGCGATGGCGGAAGGCTGGCACGACTGCTCGATCGACTGTTCACCGCCGGCTGTGCGGGCAAACGTCTGGCCCTGCTGACTCTATTGGTGGCCAGGAGAGAGCGGTTGAGTTCTCTGGTCGCGGCCGCCGAACAGGTCCTCGATCAATCGTCCCCGGTGGATCCTAGCGACATCCGCTGGCTGACCGAAGAGTTCGATCTGCTCTATTTTCCCCGCCTGCGGGTGCTGATTCCCCTGCTCGACCGCTTTCGCGCCGATCCCTCCCTCCTCACATATCTCATTGGTAATATTCACTCCATGATCGACGAGATTCTGGTCACCAACGCCATGGCCGGCCGGAAGGGACTTCTATCCTTTCTGGGTGGATTCGGTACCGGTGAACGGCGCGAGGATTTTCGCATCGTTCGGCTCGAACTGGAGGCGCTCAAGGAATATCCCGAACTGGACAGGTTGCGCACCCTGGTGGCCTGTTTCGCCACCGGCCGCTACACCAAGGAAGGTTTTCTGGGCTGGCTCGCGTATCTCCGCAGTCAATCCGACTGGCCGGAGATGCTGCCGGCTGAGCTGCGCCGGTTGTTCCACCGCCGGGACAATGTCGACGAGGGCCCGCTCAGCTTCGGCATCGCCTTGGGTTGTCTGGACGAACAGATCTCCGCTCTGCTCGGGTTCATCAAACAACACAGCGCTGATTTCCAGACCATGGACCTGGCCGCGATCCAGGAGCTGATCCGGTTGCTCACCGCTAATGAGCAGTTCATCAGGGACCAGACGATACTGTTGATCCGGATCGGCAACATCCTGGAACAGCGTCTCCAGGCCGGCGAAGCGGAGGCGGCAACGGTGCAAAAGGTCCTTTTGCCCTTGATCAAGAAACCGGCCGAGGCTCGGCCAAAAGGCCGCAAATCGAGGAGATCACGCCGATGACACGCGATCAGGCCCTGACCAATCTGCAACTTACCGCCGACGCCGCGCGTGAAGACATCGAACAGGCCTACCAGAAGCTGGTGCGCCGCTACCCACCGGAATTCCATCCGGAACGGTTCCGGCGGGTGGACGAAAGCTACCGCTTCCTCACCTCGCTGCCTTTCATGGTGGAAAAATTGCTTTCCCCGACGCTCGAGGAAACCCGCCTGGACCCCGATCTGTTCGCGTTCTCGCCCTCTCTCCCCGAAGACTGCCAAGAGCAGGCGCTGGGGGAAATCAGAAAGGCCTGCCTGAATTATCTGCTGTTCCACGAACATCGCCCCTGATCGGACCTGCTTCAGCGACCAAGCTCTTTCCCGCCGCGAAGGACACGAAGACCACCAAGGTATGCGAATTGGAACAACCGGCCCTTCTCATCGCCGAAAACCCCCTTATTCCAAAGCCATTCAATTCCTTCGTGCTCTGCGTGTTCTTCGTCGAAGGAGAGGGCCTTGGAAATGGCCCAAACGATGATCAAGGCCCCGGATATATGGTGGATCCGGACGCGGCGGTGAAACGAGCCGCACCCAGCAGGTGATGAAGGGGCGCCCCCGACCTCTGCCTGCGCCGGCCCCCGGCGAAAATGAAGGATTGGAAGGCGCGCGCCGCCTGAAGTTGCAACCGATGCTCGCGAAACCTTCTGGCCACCTGGAACACGGCCTGCTTATCGCGGTCGGCGACGGTGATCGGCACCGTCCCGGATTCCGGCAGGGGCTGCGCGGCGGCCGCCGTTTCCGCCTTGTGGAAGGCCAGCCCGAAGGCCTGGGTCCCGGAATAGTCGAATTCACAGGCCTGGCCGATAACGATGGGGCCGGAACCAATGATGAGCACCTTATGAATGTCGTCGCGTTTTGGCATCTGTTTCCTTTCCGCGGTTCGGACCCGAGGGCCCCGAGCGAATCTTCAGTGAAGCTGAATCCAGACCAGGCTGATTCATCACAACTATACTGGTTTAGGATCAGATGTTTCATTTTCAAAAGCGGGCAAGATGCCCGCGCTCCCGGGAAAGAGTGCACACGAAATGGAACTTTTTACCCTTAACCGGCATAAATTGCCGCACTATGGAAGCGCGTCCGATACCGGTCAAGGAGGATAGTCGCGATCCATTCTCCCTACCGACGCTACTGAAAATGCTGGAGAACACCGCTTCGTGGCATTTCACCCTCGCGGGGCAATGCCCCGGTCCCTGGCGTTCGCTCCCGATGAGAGAACACCAGGGGCCGGCGGCTCAAGGAAGCCGGAAGGAGCACCGGCAATGGAAAACCCTTGACAACCGGAGGCGAAGGTGCGGGAAGCGGCAGGGGAAGTTGGCGGTTGTCGGGATTTTCCGGTATGGTTATAGGGAATGCATCGGGTTTTGGGGCGACCCGGTGGGGAACGGAACGATGTCGGAGACAACCGAGATGGGCGGAGGCGGCCGGAACTCTTGGGTTGAGATGCTCAAGCGACTCGTGTTCTGTGCCCTGCTCCTGGCCGTTGGGGGCTGCGGGCAGGACGAGGAGCCGGTGCGCATCGATTTCACCAAGACTGGGGCAGCGGTCTCGACCGAGGTCCGGGAGGCCTCTCAACCGGTGCTTCGGGTGGCGGTGGCGGCGATGATTTCGCCCCAGCAAACCTTTGGTCATTACCGGCGTCTGCTGGATTACCTGGGCGAACGCCTGGGCTACCGGATCGACCTGGTGCAGCGCAAGACCTACCAGGAAATCAACGAACTCATCGCCCGGGACCGGATCGATCTGGCTTTTGTGTGCTCCGGGCCCTATGCCGCCGGCAAGAACCGTTACGGCTTCATACCGGTGGCGGCGCCGCTGGTGCGGGGCGGCCATCTCTACCGGTCGTATCTGATCGTGCACCGGGACAGCGCCCACCGGCGGCTGGAGGATCTCGCCGGGAAGGTCTTCGCCTTCACCGATCCCGATTCCCTCACCGGGCGGCTGGCCCCCAGCCACTGGGTGGCGGAGCTGGGCCAGACTCCGGAAGCCTTTTTCAGCCAGGTCATCTACACCTTCAGCCACGACAATTCGATCCTGGCAGTGGCGCGCCGGGTGGTGGACGGGGCCGCGGTCGACAGTCTGGTGTGGGAGTTCCTGCAGCATCGGGACCCTCGGCTCACCGCTCAAACCCGGGTGATCAAACAATCGGAACCGTTCGGCATTCCGCCCCTGGTGGCGTCCACCGGGGTGCCCGCGGACACCCTCGAGGCGGTGCGCCGGGAGTTGTTCAGCATGCACGAACAGGAAGCCGGCAGGGAAATTCTCGATCAACTGATGATCGAACGGTTCGTGGTGCCGGACGACTCCTGGTACGACGGCATTCGGGACCTGCAACGGCAGCTTTCACCAGAACGGAGCGCTTCCGGTGAAGATCCGAACACTTGAACAGAAACTGTTGATCGCGGTGACCATCGTGGTCCTCACCAGCGGCTTTCTGATTTCCTTTCTGGTCACCCACCGCTACAGCGTAAGTCTGCATGAGGCGCTGATCGGCGAGGCCCGGTATCTGACCGAGGCGATCGCCCTGGAAGCCGCCGATCTGATCCTCACCCGCGATCTGGTGGCGTTGCAGAAACTTCTGGATCAGCAGCGGCAAAGCAACCCGTCGCTCGCCTACCTGATGGTGGTGGACCGCGACCGGGTGCCGGCTCACACCTTCGGAGCCGGGGTCCCGGAGGACTTGATCGCGGCCAATACCCCGGCTCCCGATGGCGCGCCGCAGCCGCGCGCGATCCTCGGCGAAACCGGCGAACACATCCTCGATCTGGCGTTCCCCATCTTTCACGGCCGCGCCGGAACGCTGCGGGTGGGCTACTCGGAAAGCGGTTACCGCCGCCAGGTGAATCGGCTGCGCTGGCAGATGGCCGGGTTCACCCTGCTGGTGCTGCTGGTGGCCACCGCCGGCGGCGTCCTGTTCATCCGTCGGATCACCGGTCCGGTGAAGGCCCTGGCCCAGGCCGTGAACCGGGTGGACCAGGGTGAGATCAAAGTGGCGGTGGCGGTCCAGGGCGATGACGAAGTGGCCGGCCTGGCCAGGTCCTTCAATCAGATGGTGGAGCGCCTCGGTGCCTACACCTCCCGGCTCGAGCAGCAGACCGCCGAATTGGCACGCGCCCATGACCAAACCCGCACCTTTTGCCGGCTGGTTCAGGAAATCGGCTCAATGCATTCACTCCGCGAAATCGGCCGGACCCTGATCGACCGGTTTCTGGAGATCCTTCACGCCGACTGGGTCCGGTTGATCCTGGTGAACGAACTACAAGCCGGCTTCTTTCTCATTTCCGCCGAGGAACTGCGCACCGAACTCGATCCGGCCGCCGTCGACCGGGTGAATGCGGCGATCGAAGCCATGCAAACCGGCGCCAACGGTCGCAAGGCGGTGACCGGACTCGGCGCGGCCCCGTTCGTGCCGCCCGGCTGGGGGCGTGACAACGGATCGTTCGAAGCCGTGCTGCTGAGCCATGAACAAAGCCCCTTCGGGATCCTGCTGCTGGGCTGCGGAGCCCAATGCCGGTGCGGTCCGCGCGAAATCGAACTGGCCCGGACCATGGCCGAACAGGCGGCCGGGGTGATCCGGCGGGCGATCCTCCATGAAGCGGAAGTCCAGGACCTGCACAATCGGCTGGAATGCTCCGCCGCCTTCTGTGGCATCGTGGGCAAGGACCCGACCATGCAAACCGTGTTCAAGCTGATCGAAGACATTGCCCCCACCGACGCCACCGTCCTCATTCAGGGCGAAAGCGGTACCGGCAAGGAACTGGTGGCCCGCGCCATCCACCAGCAGAGCCTGCGCGGCGCCGGCCCGTTCGTGGTCATCAACTGCTCCGCCTATCCCGCGACGCTGCTGGAAAGCGAACTGTTCGGGCATGAAAAGGGCGCCTTCACCGGCGCCAACCGCCTGAAGCCGGGCCGGTTCGAACAGGCCGACGGCGGTACCGTGTTCCTGGATGAAATCGGCGAAGTGCCGGCTTCAGCCCAGATCCGCCTGCTGCGGGTGCTGCAGAGCCAGGAATTCGAACGCCTCGGCGGCACCAAAACGATCCAGGTGAACGTGCGCATCCTGGCCGCCACCAATCGCGATCTAATCGAAGAAGTCAAGCAGGGCCGGTTCCGGGAAGACCTTTTCTACCGCTTGAACGTGATCCCCATTCGATTGCCGTCGCTGGCCGAACGCCAAAACGATATCCCGCTGCTGGCGCGCCATTTCCTGCGCCGGTTCAGCGCCGCCCATTCGAAGCCGGTCCGCACGGTGGCTCCCGAAGCCATGCGGCGCCTGCTGGAACACCCCTGGCCCGGCAACGTGCGGGAACTGGAAAACAGCATCGAACACGCGGTGGTGCTGGCCAAAAACGATCAGATCGAACCCCGCGACCTGCCCCGGGCGCTGGAACGTAAAGCGCAGCCGACCTCCACCCTCTCTCCCAACCCCACCCTCCTCGATCAGGAACGGAAAGTCCTCGAACAGGCCCTCGAACAATCCAACTGGAACAAGAAAGAAGCCGCTAAACGACTCGGTATCAGCCGCAGCACCCTGTACGCCAAGCTCACCAGACATCGGCTCCGGCCGGCCAAGGCCCGCTAGCCCTCCGCTGAATTTGCCCGCGGCACCAGCCGAATTGAAAACCTCCGCCGCAACCCTCCGATCGTCCCGGGGTGCAACTCAAAATGTTTGGGCTCGTAGTGGCGCCGTCAGGCGTTGACGGCGCATCCGAAAGCTCGGTCCACGGCATATCGGTAGGCGTTGAACGCCCTGACGGGACGCACTACGAACGCATCGGTCTCAAGGCATCAACTTCGGCGCAAAAGCACACTGTCCTTGAGAGGGCAAGGCTTTCTCTTAGAGCTCGGTCCACGGCATATCGGTAGGCGTTGAACGCCCTGACGGGACGCACTACGAACGCATCGGTCTCAAGGCATCAACTTCGGCGCAAATGCACACTGTCCTTGAGAGGGTAAGGCTTTCTCTTAACGGTTCGAATTGCACCCATCATCCCGCATGCTCGGCGCCTGTTTTCATGCTGGGTCGTGACGGCCGGCCATGGGAAGCGTGCGCTGCCGGGTAAAGCCATCGGACATTCACTTTCCGTGTACCGATTCCGGACACGCTAAGCCTTTGCAATGTTTATTCGATTTATGCAGGCCTCGAATCCTGTCCGGGATACGTCCAGGTTTCGCCGGACACATTTTTCGATCAGAAATCGCAACCCATTGACTATCCATTAGAAATTATGCTGGCATCAGTTTTGCCTGGATAGATGCGAGGTTGACGCGGCCGCGGCTGATCCGAACGGCCGGACGCCGCGGCTCACGGGCTTCCAATCAGGGGTGAAGCGGTGGCGGCAGCGATCTTGGTTCTCGATCACGATGAAGTCAGCCGGCAAGCGCTCTGCCGTTGGTTGCGCGAAGAGCATTACGACGTGGTCACGCCGGCCGATGTCGAGCACCCCGAAGTGGAATTGAACCGAGGCGAAGGCGCCGTGCTGCTGCTCGATCTCGACTCGGTCGCCATGGCGCCCTCCTCGATCCACCGGCTGCGGCGGCGGTATCCGCGGTTATCGGTCATTGTCCTATCCAGCCGTTCGTTTCATCCGGAACTGGCCTCGGCCATGCGCAACGATATCTACGCCTGCCTGCGCAAACCCCTGGACCAGGAGGAACTGCTGTACTGGCTGCAAACCCTTTGCAAAGGCGGCTTCAGTTCGCGGGATTCGCCCGCGGCGACTGAACCGGACCGGTGAGTCTGATCAAGGTGTGCAATCGCATAAGGAGGTGAGTGCATGAGTAACAAGGGCGAGGCGCTCGATCGGCGGGATTTTTTCCGCAAACTGGGCGTTCATGTAACAGCGGCGGGAGCCGGTGTCCTGCTGATGCAATCGGGCCGCGAATCCCAGGCGGCGACCGCGGTCAAGAAGTACGGCATGGTGATCGACACCAACCGCTGCATCGGCTGCCACGGCTGCACCATCGCGTGCAAGAGCGAAAACAACGTGCCCGACGGGTTTTTCCGGAGCTGGGTGAAGATCGGCGAGAAGGGCAAGTATCCGAACGTGAGCACCCATTTTCTGCCGCGTCTTTGCAACAACTGCGAAGACGCGCCGTGTCTCAACCTGTGCCCCACCGGCGCGACCTATCGCACCCAGGAAGACGGGGTGGTGCATGTCAATCGCGAGGTCTGCGTGGGTTGCCGGATTTGCGTGGTGGCCTGCCCTTACGGCGCGCGCTTCCCCAATCCCATCACCCACACGGCGGACAAGTGTGATTTCTGCTATCACCGGATCACCCAGGGCTTGCAGCCCGCCTGTGTCGATGCCTGCACCGGTCGGGCCCGGATCTTCGGTGATCTGAACGATCCCGACAGTGAGGTTTCCCGTTACATGCAATCGCACAGCACCCAGCGCCTGCGGGCCGACCTTGATACCCGGCCCAAGGTCCACTACGTCCATGCCGATGAAAACCTCATGGGTCCGGATTATCACCGGCTGCTGGCAAGGAGGAACTCATGAACGAAGCCAGTCAATACATTTATTGGGTGTCCCACGACATCGCTCTGGGCTACATGATCGCCTGGTACCTTTGGCTGATTTCACTGGCGGAAGGGACCCACATAGTCGCCCACATGAGCTGGCTCTACTACCGCACCGAAGACTACCGACCGCTGGAAAAGGTCGGGAGCTTCCAGCCGTTCATTATTCTCGCTCTGGTGCCGCTGTTTCTGGTGATCGATCTGGGCCATCCGGAACGCTTCTACACCATGTTCTACCACTGGCATTGGACCTCTCCGGTGGCCTATGGGGTTTACATCATCACGCTCTGCATGATCACCTACGCGCTCCACGCCTACTACCTGTTTCGCCCGGAATTGCTGCATCGGGCCGGGCAACCGGGTGGGCTTCAGGGCTTGTACCGACTGCTCACCTTCGGCGCGACCGAAACCGGAACGCTGCGGGAGATCCGGGACCGTCAGGATGGGCGGGAGCGGTTCTGGGCCGGGGCCAGTTTGTTCTTTTCCTTCATGGGCCTGATCTACCTGGGGATCCTTCTGTCTTCGTTCAAGGGCCGGGTGATGTGGAGTTCTTCGGTGATGGTGTTCATCTTCTTTGCCTTCGGTGCTTGTTCCGGTTCCGCCTTCCTGATTCTGCTCACCCATCTCAAGAACGCCCTGGTCCACACCGGCGCCAAGGCCCTGGCGGAACAGCGGCGCTACCTCACCGAATTCGGAATCCTGCTGAAGTATGCGCTGGTGGCCCAGGCGGGGGTGTTTTTCATTTACTTCGTGCTCCTTCAATACACCGGAATCGGCGGGCGCCTGGCCAGCCAGGTGTTTTTCAGTGGGCCGCGGGCCTTTCAGTTCTGGTTTTTTCAGGTGGCGATCGGTCTGGTGCTGCCCTTTGTCTTGATGCTTTACCGCAACATGCGGGAAAACGTGCTGGTGTCCTGCCTGGCCGCCATCGCCACCCTGATCGGCACGCTGTTTGGCTGCGTCAACATCTTCATCGGCGGGCAGATGCTGCCCATGACCCACTTCAATTGGGAAATCTTGGAGCCGGAACCGGGCAAGATGGCCTTCGGTATCGCGCTCATGGTGGTGATGTTCGCTGTGTTTCTCGTCACCTACAAGGTTCTCCCTTATGAAAACATCGAAAGCTGAACGGAGGAGGAACTTCCGTATGGGACCCACCAGAAGGGATTTTGTTAAAGGAGCCATGGCACTTTCCGGGCTGCTGGCGACCGGCGGCTGCATGAATGAATCGGCGAAACCGGCCAGTTGGATCACGGGCGCGCCGGACCCCGACCCGGTCAAGGCCACTCAGGTGGTGCGCACGGTGTGCCTTGGTTGCCACAGCGCCTGCGGTCTGCAGGTTAAAGTCCAAGACGGGATGGCGGTGAAAATCGACGGCAACCCCTATCACCCCAACACCCACGAACCGCACCTGGCCTACGACACCGACCCCGGGGATGCGGCCAAAGTGAACGGGACCGTGTGCGCCAAGGGCGGCGCCACCATTCAGACCATGTACAACCCCCACCGCTTGCAGCATCCGTTGAAGCGAGTGGGACCGCGCGGTTCGGGCAGATGGAAGACCATCACCTGGGATCAGGCCTACGATGAAATCAGCAACGGCGGCGATCTGTTCGGCGAGGGCCAGGTGGACGGGCTGAAAGCGATCCGCAACTTCGATCCGATCGATCCGAACGCGCCCGAACTGGGCCCCAAGGCCAATCAGTTGGTGTTCATGCCGGGTCGGATCGAACACGGCCGCAAGGAATTCACCGACCGCTGGATGAGCGGGAGTTTCGGCACCATCAACAAGCGGATAGACCACACCTCCATCTGCGAGGTTTCGCATCATATCGGGCTTGATCTTTGTTTCAAGGGCAAGCACCATATCAAACCGGACATCATGAACGCCGAATACATCATCTTTTTCGGCACCACCCCGTACGAAGCCAATTTCCCCATGCAGGCCCTGGCCCGCAAGCTGAATTTTTTCCGCGAACGGGGCGGTACCCTGGTCATGGTCGATCCGCGCTTTTCCAATTCCGCCGCCAAGGCGGCCCGCTGGATTCCGATTCTACCCGGGACCGACGCCGCCTTTGCCCTGGGGATGATGCGCTGGCTGATGGAACACGACCGGGTCGATTTGAAGTATCTGGCTTGCCCGAACCAGAAGGCCGCACAGGAAGCCGGCGGGCACCTCACCTGGAGCGACGCCGCGCTGCTGGTGCGGGAAGACAACCGCAAGCTACACCGGGACGGCGAGCAGCTCTTGGTCATGGTGGACGGCACTCTGAGCCCGGCGGAACAAGCCAAACAGGCTGATCTGCTGGTGGACACGGTGATCGATGGGGTGCGGGTGCAAAGCGTTTACAAGCTCCTTCGAGATCGGGTGATGGAGCGCTCGATCGCCGAATACGCCGCCATCTGCGGGATTGAAGCCAAACGCATCGAACAGGAAGCGGATGATTTTTCATCGCATAGCCGGCGCGCGATAGCCGATTTTTATCGGGGGTCGGTGCAGCACACCAACGGCACTTACACCGCCCGGACCCTGGGGGTGCTCAATTTCCTCATTGGCAATGTGAGCTGGAAGGGCGGCTGCGAAGCTTCCGGTGGCGGCCACTGGCACGAGATGGGTGGAAAACCCGCTACCCCTTACAAGCTCGCGGATCATAAGGCATTCTTGCCGGGAGCGGTGAAGGCCGGCGGAATTCCCATCGACCGGCACAAGGAGAATTACGAAAAATCCACCGAATTTGCCAAGAACGGCTATCCGGCCAGGCGCCCCTGGTTTCCGTTCGGCAAGGACCATGTCTATCAGGAAGTTTTCCCCAGCATCGCCGCCCGGTATCCCTACCCGGTGAAATGCCTCATCACCTACTGGAACAACGTGGTGTATTCGGCCCCGGCCGGGGTCCAACTGATCAAGGCGGTACAGGACCCGAAGGTGCTGCCTTTGTTTGTCGCCATCGATATGGTCATGGGCGAAACTTCATCGCTGGCCGACTACATCCTGCCGTGCCGGCAT
>MNZR01000362.1:30854-35613 GCA_001873705.1 Syntrophobacteraceae bacterium CG2_30_61_12 | reverse complement strand
CAACGCCAATCCCCGTTCCACCATGGCGGCGCTACAGGCGGTCCGGGAAGCGGCCGACCGCCGACCGGTGATCGCGGTGCTGGGGGAAATGCGCGAACTGGGTGTGGATTCGCTTGCTTGGCATCGCCGAGTTGGCGAATACGCCGCCGGTCTTGGCCTGAGCCGTCTGATCACCTGCGGCGAGGCAGCTCGGGAAATCGGTATCGGCGCACTCGCCGCCGGGCTTCCCGAAGCGGCGTGGCGACAGGCCCAAAGCCATGCGGAAGCGACGGCCCTGGTGCTGAGCGAGACTATCCAGGACACCTGGATCTTGGTCAAGGGTTCCCGGGGAGCGGCCATGGAACACGTGGTCAAGGGGATAATGGAGCGATGACGACGGCCGAACGTCAGGTGAAAACGGCCCTGGTGGTGGGCCTCGGGGTTTCCGGACAGGCGGTCTGTGAACTGATGGTGCGTCGGGGAATTCGGGTTATCGCCACCGACCTCCGGCCGCCGCAAGCCTTTGCCGACGGCTTGGAGCGGTTGCGTAACCTGGGCTGCCGACTGACCCTGGGACGCCACGATCCACGGGATTTCCTCGCCGTCGATCAGATCGTGGTGAGCCCCGGCGTCGCGGGCGACCTGGGGCCTTTGGTTGCGGCGGCACGGCAGGGGATCGAGGTGATCGGGGAACTGGAATGGGCCTGGCGCCAGGTGCGCGAACCGGTGGTGGCGATTTCCGGCACCAACGGGAAGACCACCACCACCACGGTGGTCGGCGAATTGCTCAAGGCGGCCGGCATCCGCGCCTTTGTCGGCGGCAACATCGGCACCCCACTGAGTCGTCGGCTGCTGGATTGCGCCGGCGGCGCCGATGGGGTGGTCGCGAACGGCTGCGAGGCGGTTGAGGTCCTGGTGTTGGAGGTGAGCAGCTTTCAGTTGGACACAGCGCCGTCTTTTGCCCCCCGGGTGGGCGTGCTGCTCAACATCACGGAAGACCATCTGGACCGCTATCAGGGATTTTCCGGCTACATCGCTTCCAAGGCTTCCCTGTTCAGTCATCAGGGTCCCGAGGATACGGCCGTGATCAATCTCGATGACCCCTGCTGTTGCCGGATTATGGACGGCATCCGCGGCCGGGTGCTCACTTTCAGCCGGTTGCGCGGCGATGCCCATGCCACCTGCCGTGCCGGGCGGATCGAAGTGCGCTTGCCGGAACGCGCGCCGTTCACCCTGGAACTCGGCCAATGCCCGCTCACGGGAGTGCACAACGAGGAAAACCTGATGGCGGCGGTGCTCTGCGCCTCCGCTTTCGGGGTGGATCCCGACGCCATCCGCCGGGCCCTTCCGCGGTTGCGGCCGCTGGCGCACCGGATCGAATGGGTACGGCAGTGGCGCGGGATCGAGTTTTACGACGATTCCAAGGGCACCAACATCGGAGCCGTCGCCAAGGCCCTGACCAATTTTGATCGCCCCATCGTGTTGCTGGTGGGCGGTCGGGACAAGGGCGGGAGCTATCAGCCGCTGGAAACCCTGATTCGCCGGCGGGTCAAGTTCATCGCCTGTTTTGGCGAAGCCGGCCCGCGGTTCTTCGCCGCCATGGCGCCCTGGGCCCAGGCGGCGGTTTACCCGGAGCTGGAAACGGCTTTCCAGGGGGCCGTGGCGGCGGCGGCGGCGGGCGATGTGGTGGTGCTCAGCCCAGGTTGCTCCTCGTTCGATCAGTATCAGAGCTACGCCGAGCGGGGCCGCCATTTTCAGCGGCTGGTGGCGGCTCTCCAAGAACCAGTGCAGTGGGTCCATGACTCCGCGGCGTTGCCGCCGAAGGAGGCAGGGAACCGATGATCAGGACCCAGGTGGAACCATCGTTCGAGCCATTCGAACCAGGGGCCAGGGCCGCGGTCGCGACCCCGTCGCCCGGGTTTGCGCCCGGCAACGAAACCTGGCTGTGGCTCCTGGTCCTGCTGTTGGCCGGCGTCGGCACCATTATGGTATACAGCGCCAGTTCGGTGATCGCCCTGAGGCGGTTCAACGATTCCTATTTTTTCCTCAAAAAGCAGGCCGTGGTGGTGGCCGTGGGGATTGTCCTGCTGGGCCTGTTCAGCCGTATTCCCTATCGGTTTTACGAACGCCTGGCCAAACTGGGGCTGATCCTCGCAATCGCCTCCATGGCATTGGTCTGGATGCCCTACTTCGGGATCGAATTGAACGGGGCCCGACGCTGGTTCCGGCTCGGCTCCATGCAGGTGCAACCGTCCGAATACGCAAAGATAGCCTGGATCATCTATCTCGGCGTCTACTGCGCGCGCAAGCGCGAGCGAATAAGGGAATTCAGTAAGGGCATTCTACCGCCGCTGATCCTGCTTGGGGTAATGGCACTGCTGCTGCTCATCCAACCGGATTTCGGCACCACCGTTATCCTGGCCGCGGTGACCATGCTGGTGCTGTTGGCCGCCGGCGCCCGCTGGAGTCATTTTCTGCTGCTAACTCTCTTAGTGGGCGCCCTGTTTTACCTGGTCGTTTACCGATCCCCCTACCGGTGGGCGCGGATTATCGCCTTCTGGGACCCCTGGGTGAGTCCGCTCAGTTCCGGCTATCAGCTCATTCAGTCCTGGATCGCGGTCGGCTCCGGCGGTCTCGCCGGCAAAGGCCTGGGGGGCGGACACCAGAAGCTGTTCTACCTGCCGGAACCGTTCACCGATTTCATCCTCGCCGTGATCGGCGAAGAACTGGGATGGCTCGGTATCGTCGCGGTGGCGTGCCTGTTCGCCGGTCTGATCCTGGTCGCTATCAGAGTCGCTCGCGGCGCCCCGGACGCACTCGGTTCGTATCTGGCCTTTGGCGTTGCCGCCCTGTTCTTCATCGAATCTTTCATGAACATGGGGGTGGTGCTCGGCCTGCTGCCCACCAAGGGTTTGGCGCTGCCGCTGGTGTCCTACGGAGGCAGTTCCTTCACCGCCAGTTGCATGGCGCTAGGCATTCTGATCAACGTCGCTCGCGGCACGGAACAGGTGGCTGAAATCGATGTATAAGTCTTACCAGCACATTCATTTTGTCGGGATCGGCGGGATCGGCATGAGCGGCATCGCCGAACTGCTGCTCAACCTGGGCTATCAGGTGAGCGGCTCCGACCTGAGAAGCAGTGAAATCACCGAACGGCTGCAGCGTCTTGGGGCCCGGATCTACCAGGGGCATCAGGAAGATCACATCGCCGGGGCCGATGTGGTGGTGGTATCCTCGGCCATTGCCGAGCACAACCCGGAAGTGCGGGCGGCCCGGCGCATCGGCAAGCTGCCGGTGATCCGCCGCGCCGAGATGCTGGCCGAACTGATGCGTCTGAAATATGCGGTGCTGGTGGCCGGGGCCCACGGCAAGACCACCACCACCTCGATGGTCGCCACGGTACTCGCCCGCGGCGGTCTGGACCCGACCGTGGTCATCGGCGGCCGGCTCAATGCCTGGGGCACCAACGCCAAACTGGGCGGCGGCGACTTCGTGGTGGCGGAAGCGGACGAAAGCGATGGGACCTTCCTCTTGCTCTCCCCCACCATTGCCGTGGTGACCAACATTGATCTCGAGCACCTGGATTTCTACCGGGACCTCGACCATATCCGCGATACCTTCCTGCAATTCATCAACAAGGTGCCGTTTTACGGCCTGGCCGTGCTCTGCCTGGAAGACCCGAACATTCAGGCCCTGCTGCCGCGGATCGGCAAGCGCTTTGTCACCTATGGGCTAGCGCCGCAGGCCGATTTTCAAGCGCGCGATCTGCGCGGCGACGGGTTCCGTTCGCGCTACACGGCCTATCATCATGGCCACGAATTAGGAGAAATCGAACTGCATCTGCCTGGCCGCCACAATGTGCTGAATTCGCTCGCCGCGGTGGCCGTGGCGCACGAACTGGACCTCGATCTGGCGAGTATCCAGGCCGGCTTTCAGGATATGACCGGGGTCCAGCGCCGCTTTCAGATCAAGGGCGAAGAGCAGGGGATCCTGGTGCTCGACGATTACGGCCATCACCCGACCGAAATCCGCGCGGTCCTCGATACCATGGCGACCTGTTTCCCTGACCGGCGCAAGGTGGTCGCCTTCCAGCCGCATCGCTACACCCGCACCAAAGCGCTGCTGGATCAATTCGCGCGCTGCTTCTATCAATCCGATGTACTGCTGGTAACGGAAATCTATGCCGCCAGCGAAGCGCCGATTGCCGGGGTCGACGGCCGCGCGCTGGTGCTGGCCATCGAAGCCCACGGCCACCATGATATCGAATTCTGCCCCGATTTGCAGGGACTTGCCGAACGCCTGTGCCGGCGCCTGCAACCGGGCGATGTGCTGATCACTCTTGGCGCGGGCAATATCTGGCAGGTGGGTGAAGCCGTGCTCCGCCAACTGGGCGCCGGAACCGGGGCCGACCGCCATGCCTGAGGGCGCCCCCTGGACCGAGGCCATGATCGGAATCGACGATCTGAGACTGGATTTCAACGCACCCATCGCCCGCGAAACGACCTTCCGGGTGGGTGGACAGGTCGCGTGCCTGGCCCGGCCGCGCACCGGAGCGGCCCTGATCGCCGCGCTCTCCGCCGCCCGCCGGCTGGATCGCCCGCGGGTGGTGATCGGCGGCGGCAGCAATGTGCTGATGCCGGACGGCTACTGGGACGCATTGGTCATCCAGATCAAGGGCTTCGCCGTCGGCGCCGAGGCGCGGACGGCCGGCGGCGGCGCGGCGCGGTTGGCGCTGGGCGCGGGGGTGACCCTGGCGGCTTGTGAGCGCTATTGCCTGCAG
>MNZR01000362.1:0-30836 GCA_001873705.1 Syntrophobacteraceae bacterium CG2_30_61_12 | reverse complement strand
GAAGCCCTGGTCGGCATTCCCGGCACCATCGGCGGCGCTCTGGTGATGAACGCGGGCGCTCACGGCGAAACCATTTCCGATCATCTGCTGTGGTTGGAACTGATCACCCGCGACGGTGAACGCCGGCGCTACCCGCGGCACGAACTCGATCCCGGCTATCGAACCATGGGGCTCCCGGCCGGGGCCACCGTGCTCGAAGCCGGTTTCGAACTGCTCCCCGGACCGAAAGCGGAACTGCGCGCCCGCCTTCGCCAGTTCATCGCCCGGCGTCGGGCCACCCAGCCCCTCGACTGGCCTTCCGCCGGATGTGTGTTCAAGAACCCGCCCGAGACCAGCGCCGGACTGCTGATCGAGCGCGCCGGTCTCAAAGGCCTGCGAATTGGGGATGCGGCCATTTCCGAGCGGCACGGCAACTGGGTCATCAACCGCGGTCAGGCCACGGCGCAAGACGTGGTGAGCTTGATTGAACTGGTGGAGCAGCGGATCGAGAGCGAATTCGGCATCCGCCTGGAACGGGAACTGGTGGTCTTGAGGAAGTCATGACTCGACCGAGGATCAATCAGCGCAAGATCGATCACCAAGCGCGCCGGCGCCGCCGGGCCAAGCTCCTGTTCACCGGGCTGCTTCCGGTGCTGGCTCTGGGCGCGCTGTTGGGATTGAGTGCCGGTCTAAGCTGGGCTTATCACAGCCTGCTGGAGGCCGACCGGTTCCGGTTGACCCAGGTTCAGATCAGCGGGATCGAGCGGCTGACTCCGGCCCAGGTACTGGACGCGCTGGCGGTTCCCAAAGGCATCAATATGCTCAACCTGAAGATGGAGCGGTTGCGTGAGCGGCTCAATGAGCTCCCCTGGATCACCAACGCCGAAGTTCGTTTGGATCTCCCGGCTAATCTGGCGGTGATGGTTCAGGAGCGCAAACCCCTGGCATTGGTCGAGGGACCTCCCAGTTGCCTGGTGGATCAGGCCGGCACCCTGTTTCTGCCGGCGAGCGCTGAACAGTACCCGGACCTGCCCCGCCTGGGAGGTTTTGCCGAAGCCCGCTTGCAGCCGGGCGATCGGCTACCGAGCACGGTTACGAACGCTCTCAAGGCACTACAGGCGGAACTCGAGGCGCACCCCATCCGGGAACTCACCCAAGAGCGCTCGATCGTTGCCTGGAGTCTGGACAATGGTTTGATCTGGAAGGCCCCCGCCGGGGACCTGGAAATCGCTTTTGGCGCCGCCGGCTTCAAAGTTAAATGCGCCCGCCTCCGCTGGATATTGCAGCGCCTGAAGAGCAGCAACCGGCTCAAGGCGGTGCAAAAGATCGATCTGGATTATCGACAGAGAGCGTTCTTGACCTGGCAAGACGCGAACCGAATGGATTGAAGGGATGCCAATGGCAAGACATGAAGAATTGATCGTCGGCCTGGACCTTGGGACTACCAAGGTGTGCGCGGTGGTAGGCGATGTGACCTCCGAGGGCGTCGACATCTTGGGAGTTGCCACTTCTCAGTCCAGGGGGTTGCGCGGCGGGATGGTGGTCAATATCGATCAGACCGTAAGTGCCATCAAGCAAGTGGTGGAAGAGGCGGGATTGATGGCCGGCGTGAATATCGCCAGAGTCTATGCGGGGATTGCGGGCACCCACATCACCAGCATGAACAGCCATGGGGTGATTGCCATCAAGAGCCGTGAGGTCACCCAAGCGGACATCGATCGGGTGCTCGATGCCGCCAAGGCCATTGCGATGCCGTTCGATCGCCGGGTGCTGCATGTGATCCCGCAACAGTACATCGTCGATGAGCAGGAAGGCATTCTCAATCCACTGGGGATGTCGGGAGTGCGGCTGGAAGCCAAGGTCCATGTGGTGACCGGTGCCATCAGTGCCGTGGAAAATATCTTCAAGTGTTGCAACCGAGCGGATCTTCAAGTGCAGGATGTGGTGTTCGAAGCTTTGGCCGCCAGTGATTCGGTGCTGGACCCGGATGAAAAGCACCTGGGAGTCGCCTTGGTGGATATCGGCGGCGGCACCACCAACATCGCGGTGTTCTTGAACCAGGGCATTTGTCATACCGCGGTGGTGGGACTGGGCGGCAATCACATCACTTCGGACATTTCGGTGGGACTCAGGACCTCGGTGGAAGAATCAGAACGGATCAAGAGGGAGCAGGGCTGTGCCCTGACCGACTGGGTCGAACCGGGTGACGTGATCGAGGTGGGTTCGGTGGGAGGACAGAAACCACGCCAATTGTCTCATTCCATCCTGGCCGAAATCATCGAGGCGCGAACCGAGGAAATCCTCAAGGTAGTGGAACTGGAACTGATCAAGGCCGGCTATCTGGAGTCGCTGAATGCCGGCATTGTCCTCACCGGAGGCGTATCCCTGCTGCCGGGGATCAGGGAATTGGCCGAGCGGGTGTTCGACATGCCGGTTCGCATCGGTCTACCTTATAAATTTGGAGGCCTGGGAGATATGGTGAAAAACCCCATGTTTTCTACCGCTACCGGTTTGCTGCTCTACGGCCGGGAACACGCCCAGGGAGACTTCATCCAGCCTCCGGATTCTCCGGACCGGCTGCGTCGGGCATGGGCAGCGGTCAAAGGCTGGTTCAAGGAATTTTGATGGCCGGGTTCGGAGCCACTGGACCAGGGCACGGGCATCCTCGGTTCCGCGTTGGACCCGAGGACGCAAGTCCGCGGCTGAACGAATTGAACATGGTGCGGTCGTCGCTTTTCAATAATCAACTGCTTCACTGAGGGGAGGGTGAGCGTATGGATTGCATGATCCAGAACGGAGCCAAAATCAGGGTGCTGGGCGTTGGTGGCGCCGGCGGAAACGCCATCAACAACATGATCGCCGCCGGTCTTGACGGGGTCGATTTCATCGCCGCCAACACCGACTTTCAAGCTCTGGAGCGGAGCCTGGCGGGCAATAAGGTACAACTCGGGGTGAATCTGACCCGCGGCCTGGGCGCCGGCGGCAAACCGGAAACGGGAGCCAAGGCGACCGAGGAGAATATCGATCAGATCCGGGAAATGCTGCAGGATAGCGACATGGTTTTCATCGCCGCCGGTCTGGGCGGCGGCACCGGCACCGGCGGTGCCCCGATCATCGCTCAGGCTTGCAAGGAACTGGGGGCCTTGACCGTAGCCATCGTTACCCGCCCCTTCAGAAGCGAAATGAAGGTGCGCACGGACAATGCCGACAACGGTCTTAAGGCGCTGCGTTCAGTGGTCGATACGCTGATCACCATTCCCAACGATCGCCTGGTGGCCCTGGCGGATCGGCGCGCAACCCTGCTCGATATGTTCAAGAAGGCCGACGACATCCTGCTCGATGCGGTCAAGGGGATCACCGAACTGATCACCCGGCCCGGGATCATCAATGTGGACTTCGCCGACGTCAAGACGGTCATGAGCGAAATGGGCATGGCCTTGATGGGCACCGGTGTGGGACGCGGCGAAAACCGGGCGGTGGAAGCGGCCCAGCAAGCCATTTCCAGCCCGCTCCTGGAGGATGTCTCGATCCGCGGAGCCAGGGCCGCACTGGTCAACATTTGCGCCAATCAAGACCTGGGCATGATGGAATTCGAAGAGATTTCCAATATCGTCACCAAGGAAATCGATGATGACAATGTTAACATCATTTTGGGCACCGCCATCGACGATAGCTTCGACGATGAATTGAGAGTCACGGTGATTGCCACCGGCATCGGCAACCACGAAGAAAAATTGAAACCGAAATCGGGTGTCCGGTTCGGGTCGATTCCTCGCGTCCCCGTGAATCCCGGACCGACTTACGAGATTCCCGAAGCCGGCAGGAGGCTCAAGCGACCGCCGATCGAACCGCGGGAAGCCGAGGCGCCGCCCAAGCGAAAGAGTTTCTTCACCCGCCTGGCCAAGTCGAAAACGGACGAGGATGATTGGAACATCCCCACTTTCATTCGTAAGCAGGTGGACTGAGTGACGGAGCGCGGCACCGGCCGGTCGGACGCTTGGGGCGCGACCGGCGGCGAGGAAGGCAGCCAACCTGGACAGGGCCATGAAAGCGCGGGACCGGTTTCGCATTTGGCTTGCGGACGAAGATGGGGCGATTCGTAAGCCCTGGGGCGGACGTTGGCGTATCGCATTGGCCTTCCCCAATCGGTACGCGGTGGCCATGTCCAATCTCGGTTTCCAGACCGTTTATGTGCGCCTAAACGAAATCCCCGGCCTGGTCTGCGAACGGGTCTTTTTCCCGGAACCGGAAGACCTGGATACCGCGGACACCGGGGCGGCGGCCCTGGTTTCGATTGAATCCCAGCATCCGCTCAGGGATTTTGATCTGGTGGCGTTTTCGATCTCGTTTGAAAACGACTTCGAAAACGCCGTCAGGATGCTGCATCTGGCCGCCATCCCCGTCCGCTCGGAAGCGCGCCGCCCGACCGATCCCTGGATTGCCGCCGGCGGGGTCGCGGTGTTCTTGAATCCGGAGCCGTTGGCTCGGTTCATGGATTTTTTCTTCATCGGTGAAGCGGAACCTCTCCTCCCCGATTTCCGCCTCGCCCTCGAAAGCCTGCACGGCTCCAACCTCCCCCGACTGGAGCAGTTGCAACACCTGGCCCGGGCCTGCCCGGGCCTTTATGTTCCATCCCTTTACCAGGTGCGTTACCGCGCCGACGGTACCATCGATGCCGTCGAACCGGAGGCTGGGGTCCCTTACCCGGTACCGGCTCGGAAGGCCGACCTGACCGATGCTCCGGTGTGCCGCTCGAGCATCCTCACCCCCAATACCGAATTCAGCCGCGTGAGTCTGCTGGAAATCGGCCGTGGCTGCGGCCGCGGTTGCCGGTTTTGTGCCGCCGGCTACGTTTATCGGCCGCCGCGCAACGTCGCGGCCGCCAGGCTGCTGGCCGCCGCCGTTCCCTGTCTGGACCGTTCGGATCGCCTCGGTCTGGTCAGCGCGGCGGTTTCCGATCATCCGGAAATCACCCGAATCTGCGAGCAACTGACCGATCTGGGTGCCGCCCTCTCCTTTTCCTCGATTCGCGCCGACACCCTGAATCCCGCCGTGGTCCTGGCCCTCGCCAGCGGTCACCACCGGGCCATCGCCATCGCTCCGGAAGCCGGTTCCGAACGGCTGCGCCGGGTCATTAACAAACACCTGTCCCAGGATCAAATCCTGGCGGCGGCGGAGCAACTGGCCGCGGCCGGCATCTTGAATCTCAAGCTCTATCTGATGATCGGACTGCCGACGGAAACCCTGGACGATTTGGAGGCGATGATCGATCTCATCAAGAAGGTGCGGCATCATGTGCTGCTGAAAAGCCGGGGGCGGCGCCGGATGGGGACCATCACCTTGAGCCTCAACGCCTTTGTCCCGAAGCCCTTCACCCCGTTCCAGTGGGTACCCTTCGCCGGCGTTCAGACGCTCAAGGAACGCGCCCGTTGGATCAAGAAAGCCTTGGGCAAGGTGGCCAATGTCCGGGTCCACTTCGATTTGCCCAAGTGGGCCTACATCCAGGCGCTGCTCTCCCGCGGTGACCGGCGCACGGCGGATTTTCTCGAAGCCGTGGCCGGCGGCCAATATTCCTGGGTACAGGCGCTCAAATCGAGCCCCCATAACCCGGACTTCTGGGTCCTCAGGGAACGCCGCCGCGACGAGCGATTCCCCTGGGAAATCATCGATCACGGTATCAGCCGACAGTTTCTATGGGAAGAATACGAACGCGCCCTGGACGCCCGGGAAAGCCCTGTCTGCCTGCCCGCAACCGGCTGCCGGCGCTGCGGTGTGTGCCGGCCCTGATCAGGTTCGATCCGGGCATTACGGCTGCCGGTGAATATCCCGTGTGAATACTGGGAAAATCTGATTCAGCGTTCATTATCCGAGCAGTTGGAGGAAATGGTCGAGGTCGAGTTTGGCCTGTTTCAGAATGCATGAGAGGGTTGATCGTTTGATTGGGCAGTGGGCGGGAACCGTCAATTTCAGAGTAGTTTCAAAGGTTTGTTTTTGCAGTCGAATGTGACTCCCTCGCTGTCTTACCACCACCCACCCATCTCTACGCAAGGCGCGAATGACCTTATCGTAGTCGACGCTTGGAATCTTGCTGTTCACAACGCCAGTTCCAGAACTTCAGCCTTGTCACCAAAGTCTAGGTCGTCATCGATCGGTTCCAGATAAAGTTCAATCGCTTCCTGAATGTTCCGCAGCACTTCCTCCCGTGTGTCCCCCTCGCTGATACAACCGGGCAGCGAAGGCACAGTTGCGGTATAACCTCCATCATCGCTCGTTGTCAGGATCACTCTTAACCGCATATTCCAGCTCCTTGAGCTGTTAGCCGAAAGACCGATTTCAGCAGTTGGAAATCGCATCCGTACGCAAACCCAAACCTACTTTACCAAACAATCGACACAATACCTAGTGGTTATGGCGCTCAGGACTTGGTTTTGCCGTTTCGGGACCGCAATCCCACTGAATGGGTCGGTCCGTTGTGTTTTCTTGCCGATCGGTTGTTGCCCACCGGCATCCCGGCTCAGTTTTCTTGGAGCCGGCTATCTCCCGCCGGCATCGAACTTGCCGCTCCCCTCCAACCGTGCTTGCGCCAGAATGCGCGCATGTTTATAAGGATACTCGGCGGCGTGCGCGGGGGCTATCGCCGCGATCGTTTGCAGATGGAAGAAGAGAGGAGCTTACCGCTTCATGAGTCAGCAAGATTACTACGCGCTGCTGGGTGTTGCGCCCACTGCTTCGGCGGCCGAAGTCAAACGGGCGTTTCGAAAACTGGCACTGGAAACCCATCCCGATCGCAATCCCGACCAGTCGGGTGCCGAGGAACGCTTCAAGACCATCAGCGAAGCCTATGGAGTGCTGAGCGATCCCGAAAAGCGCGCCCAATACGATCAATATCGCCGACTGGGATTCCGGCCGGCTGGCGGAGGCCAGGCCCATCCAGGCTTCGGTTACAGCCAGGAAGAAATCTTCCGGGACTTTTTCGGCAACCAGGCATCGCGCGAGGTCTTCGCCGAGATGCAGCGTGAATTCGCCAAAATGGGTTTCCGGTTCGACGACCGCTTCATCAACAATCTATTTTTTGGCGGCAATCCATACGTCTTTCATGGCGGGATGGGTGGCGGTCCAACTCGCGTGCGGGTGTTTCGGTTTGGGAATTTCGCTCCCCATGGCGCTCCTAAAGCCGGTCAACAGCCCGGGACCGCGCCCCAAAAACCACCGTCGCTGGCCAAGCCATTGCTCAAACTGGGAGCCGGCATGCTGCTTCAGGCGGGGAAGAATTTCGGCCGCTACCTGGTGGACAAGGTAACGGCTCTCACTCAGCCTGCCCCCACGCGCCGTCTCAACGGCGGCCGCGAGGCCGATGTCCGCTACCAACTAGTGATCCGTCCCGAGGATGCGGACAGCGGAACGGTGATCGATGTGCGCATGCCGCACCTCAAGGACAGCAAGATCGTTGCGGTCAAGATCCCGCCCGGGGTCCATTCGGGCACCAAATTGCGGCTGAAAAACATGGGGCGTCCCCTGCCGGGCAGCCAGCAGGCCCGTGGCGACGTCTATATCGAGCTACAATTTGGGTAAGTCAGCCAAGCCCACGCTGCCGGGTCCTCAGCCACCCAGTGGGTGCAGGCTTGTCCGATAAATTTTGTCATCATCGGCGGGTTGCCCCAGCAGGAGTGATCATGGATACCGAGGAGCGTGATCTCATCATCAAGAAATGCCGCGAAAACCATGTCTCAATGGTCGGCATCTTCGGGTCCACTGCCAGGGGAGAGTCCTCCGCTTCCAGCGATGTCGACCTTCTGGTAAGGTTTGCCGAACCCACTAGTCTGCTTTCGCTGGTGAGGATCGAGCGGGAACTCTCGGACATGCTGGGGCGCAAAGTCGACCTGTTGACCGAATCCTCTGTCAGCCCTTATCTCAAGAACCGTATACTTAAGGACCTATTGGTGATCTATGGAGCGAGATGAAAGCGTTTATCTCCGCCATGTGATTGATGCTTCCGATCGTATTAGCGAGTATTTGAAAGGAGTGACCAGGACCCGATTTGAATCAAGTCATCTCCTTCAGGACGGAATCATCCGACAACTTGAAATCATTGGTGAAGCCATCAAGCGAGTGTCCACGGACTTGCGAGTCGGTTACCCTGAAATTCCGTGGCAGGATATTGCCGGAATGCGCGACAAGTTGATTCATGACTATTTTGGGGTGGACTTGGAAACGGTATGGATCACCGCGCGGGATGATATCCCGGTCGTGAAGCAACAAATGGAGCGGATTCTCAGAGATCTCGGAAAATCATCCCGTTGACCCTTGGGCCAAGAAGGCATCAAACCGCCTGCACCGGGATCAAGCAGTAAGGAGCGCGGCGAAGGCGGCCTCGATGAGCGGCGGGTCTTCGTCGGCCAGGGTCCTCACATCCATGAGCAAGCGGTCCGCCTCGATCCGCCCGATCAGCGGCGGTTTCCGGCGGCGCAAGGCGGCTTCCAATCGAGCCGCGCTCCACTGGGAGGAGCGCACCGCCACCACCCATGTCGGCAGGTCTTGAGCCGGCAGCGATCCGCCCCCGACCTGGGAGACGCTTTCCTCGATCGCGAAAGTGCAAACCCCCCGAGGTTCCAGCCGCGCCAACCGGGCGCTCAGGTTTTCCGCCCGGGCCCGCAAGGTTTCCAGGGGAACCGAGATCATCCTCAAGGTCGGCACCTGGTTCAAGGCCTCCCGCTGGTCGCGGTAGAGACGCAGGGTCGCTTCCAGCGCGGCCAGGGTCATTTTGTCCACCCGCAGCGCCCGGGTCAGCGGGTTTTTCTTGCAGCGCTGAACGATGTCCCGACTACCGAGGATGATCCCGGCCTGAGGTCCGCCCAGCAGTTTGTCGCCGCTGAAGGTCACCACGTCGACTCCGGTTTGAACGGTTTCCCGCACCGTCGGTTCCCGGTACAGTCCAAAGGGAGACAGATCGACAAAGCAGCCGCTGCCCAAATCCTCCATCACCGGCAGACCACGACCGCGCCCGAGCGCCACCAGATCTTTCAAGGAAACTTCCGCCGTGAAACCGACGATCCGGTAATTGCTGCAGTGCACCTTGAGCAGCATCGCGGTGCGCTCATTGATGGCGGCTTCATAGTCGCGAAGATGGGTGCGGTTGGTGCATCCGACCTCGCGCAGCACCGCTCCGCTCGCCGCCATGACATCGGGAATGCGAAAAGCGCCGCCGATTTCCACCATCTGGCCACGAGAGACGATCACCTCAAGGCCAGGAGCGATGGTGCCAAGCACCAGCAGGACCGCCGCGGCATTGTTGTTCACCACCAGCGCGGCTTCGGCCCCGGTGATTTCCCGCAAGATGTCTTCCGCGTGCACGTAACGGGAACCGCGCCGCCCTTGTCGCACATCGTACTCGAGATTATTATAGCCGCGGCCGATGCGATCGAGTCTTTCGAGCGCCGGGCGCGGCAAGAGCGACCGACCGAGATTGGTGTGCACCACGATGCCGGTGGCGTTGATCACCGGTTGTAGCGTATACTGACTGAGCTGATCGACGCGCTCAGCGCACAACCGGAGCAGTTCCGCCGGATTCGATTCATCTTCGGAGCCGGCCAGAATCGCCGCGCGGGTCTCTTCCAGCACCTGGCGGATGGCATTGAGCACCAGGTGCCGGGGGTGTTCCGCGAGCAGGGCGACAATCGGTTCGGTCCGGAGCAACTGATCGACCCCGGGCAGCAAACGGAGACGATTTTGGATTTCGGGATTGGTCATGGCGGCAATCGGCCTCCTCGTGAAGCGATCGGGATTTCCTTCACACTCTTAGCGCAATCGAGTTCATAGCACAGATTTTCCAATCGTCTCCAGCGCTAATCATTTTCCGCAAACCCTTATGGTCGCAGCCAGGTATACTTGTTTAGCTTAAGAAGTTACGTTTTGTGTTCCCGCGGAGGCGCTGAGAGCGCGGAGAAGAGCCCTGAAATCAACCTCCCCGTCTCTGCGTCTCCGCGCGGAAATGAAACTTTTAAGCCTTCACAAGTATAACAAGGGCGGCGGCTATCAGGCGGGAGAGTCATCATACTTTGGTAAATCGTTCCGAATCAACACAGCGCGTCAATCGATCCATCGAAGCGGCGAGCGGCAAGGGTTTTGGGTGCGGCGTCCCGGAAGTGCTAAAAGCGCTCAGGGATACCGACACGTTCCTGGCGCTCAAGAACATCCCATCAACCGCCCTCAACTTCCTGGCGGCCCGTCTGCTCCAAGAGCACCGAAGGCCGCTCCTGGTGATCGCGCCAACCGACCGGCAGGCGGAACTGAGCGCGGAGGAAATCAGCTATTTCCTCGGTCCCGAGAGCAGCGGCGCGCGTCGCGATCAACCGCTGGAACGCAGGGTCTGGCGGCTGCTGTCCCGATCCGGGCACAAGGCGCAGAAACTCGGCAAAGCGCGCCTCATCGCCGATCGGCTGGCGGCCCTCCATGCCCTGCGTCATGCCATGGGCCCCCTGGTGCTGGTGGCTTCGGCGGCCGCGGTCATGGAACGGCTGATGCCGGTCGAACTCCTTGCTTCCGGCAGTGAATACCTGGTGGTTGGAGAAGAAATCGATCCGGACGGGCTCTGTCGGCGGCTGACCGAGCGCGGTTATTACCCGGTCGCGCTGGCGGAAGAATACGGTGACCTGAGCCGCCGAGGTGATCTGCTGGACGTCTATTCACCGCTCTATCCCTGGCCGCTGCGCCTGGAGTTCTTCGGCAACGAACTGCAATCGATTCGAATGTTTCATCCGGTCAGCCAACGCTCGGTGGCGGCCCTGGAAGACGCTTTGCTGCTGCCGGCAAGCGAGGTCCTGCTCGGCGCCGAGACCAAACAGCGGGCTCGGAACGCATTGCTGGAGGATGTTCGGGCGGAGCGGCTGTCGCCCTCGGCCGGCAACGCCTGGCTGGAAAAACTCAACGAGGGCCTGCAACCGGCCGCTTTCGAGCCGGTGCTCTCGGCGTTTTACCAGGAACTGGTGCCGCTCACCGCCTACCTCGAAGCGTCAACCCTAGCGATCTGGACCGATCTGCCGCTGATTCAAACCGCCGCCCACGAATTTTACGATGATGCACTCAAGCATTATGCCGATCAGAGCGACCGCCAACAATGGCGGCGGCCTCCCGATGAATGGCTGCTGGACCCGGAGCAGATCCTGGATCCGGCCGGGCCGCTGCGATCGATCTGGTGCAATCCCCTCAGCCTTCCCGACCAGTCGGCACCCGTGATCGACCTGGGGATTTCCGAACAGCATGAACTGCAGGCAGCGGTCAAGGCCCACGCTTCCACGGAACGACTGCTGGACCCCCTGGTCGAACGTTTCCACGCCTGGCAGCGGGAAGGGCTGTGCTGCCGCCTGCTGTGCGCCCGCAAGGAACGGGCCGAGCGCTACGTGACCCTGCTCGAAAGCTACGGTCTCGGGGCCTCGCTGGAAGACCGGTTCATCCCCGGCGGCAGCGACTACGGCGCCGTGCTGGTGGCCGCCGGCCCGCTCAAGCAGGGGTTCCTGTGGCCGGCCGAAAACCTTGCCGTGGTCTGCGAGGAGGAAATCCAGGTCGGACGTCGGGTGCGGCGCCGCCCCAACAAGCCGGTTCAGGGGCTTTTCCTCAATTCCTTCCAGGACCTCCGGAAGGGCGACAGCGTGGTCCATGTGGACCACGGGATCGCCGTGTACCGGGGCTTGGTCCACCTCACCGTGGGTCGCCTGGAAAGTGATTTTCTCCACCTCGAGTATCAAGACGGCGACAAACTCTACGTGCCGGTGGACCGGCTGCAAAAGGTGCAGAAGTACCTCGGGATCGAGGGCCAGGACCCGGCCATCGATAGGCTCGGCGGCCGATCCTGGGAGGCGGCCAAGAACAAGGCCAAGGAATCGGCGGAACGAATTGCCCAGGAACTGATCAAGACCTACGCCTTGCGCCAGGTCCGCGAGGGGCATCGGTTTTCCCCGCCGGACAGCCTGTTTCGCGAATTCGAAACCACCTTTCCCTTCGATGAGACGCCTGATCAACTGAATGCCATCGACGATGTGCTCGCCGACATGACCTCGGAGCGTCCCATGGATCGGTTGATCTGCGGCGATGTCGGTTACGGCAAGACCGAAGTGGCCCTGCGCGCGGCCTTCAAGGCGATCATGGACGGCAAGCAGGTGGCCATGCTGGTCCCCACCACGGTGCTGGCGGAGCAGCATTTTCAAACATTCAAGGAGCGGTTCCAGCCGTTTCCGATCGTGGTGGAGGCGCTGAGCCGGTTCAAAACGGCTAAACAACAGCGTGACATTGTCGCCGCGCTGGAGCGCGGCACCATCGACCTGGTGATTGGCACCCACCGATTGCTGCAATCGGACGTCAAATTCCGCGACCTGGGTTTGATGATCGTGGACGAGGAACACCGGTTCGGGGTCAAGCACAAAGAGCGGCTCAAGGATTTTCGGGTGGCGGTGGATGTCCTCACCCTCACCGCCACCCCCATTCCCAGGACCCTGCACATGGCGTTATCCGGGATCCGCGATCTCAGCACCATCGAGACCCCGCCGGAAGACCGCCGGGCCATCGAAACCTACGTTTCCCCCTACGACGAGATCACCATTAAAGCAGCGATCCATCGGGAACTCGAACGCCATGGCCAGATTTTTTTCGTCCACAATCATGTGCAAAGCATCGCCCGGATGGCGATCCAATTGCGGAGATTGGTCCCTGAAGCCCGCATCGGCACCGCCCACGGCCAGATGAAGGAACGCGAACTGGAACAGGTGATGCTCGATTTCATCCAGCGCCGCATCGACATCCTGCTCTGCACCACCATCATCGAATCGGGCCTCGATATTCCAGCGGCCAATACCATCATCATCAACCGCGCCGACCGGCTTGGACTGTCCCAGATCTATCAACTGCGCGGGCGGGTCGGCCGCTCCAACGAACAGGCCTTCGCCTACCTGCTGATTCCGGGCGAACATCTGGTGAGCCGAGACGCGCAAAAACGGCTGCGCGCCCTGATGGATTTCAGCGAACTGGGGGCCGGCTTCAAGATCGCGCTGAATGATCTGCAGATCCGCGGCGGCGGCACCATTTTAGGCGCTCAGCAATCCGGCCACATTGCCGCGGTGGGCTACGAACTGTATCTGGAACTGCTGGAAAAGACGGTGCGCGAACTGAAGGGCGAGCGCACCGAAGCGGAACAGATCGACCCGGAAATCAACATCCCGGTGGCGGCGTTTTTACCGGATTCCTTCATGCCGGACCCGGATCAACGCCTGCTGGCCTATAAGCGGCTTGCCGCCGCGGCCGATGAAACGGTGGTGGATGATCTGGCCCGGGAATGGCGGGACCGCTGCGGGCCGCTGCCGGATCAGGCCAAGGCCCTGCTGCTCCTGGCCAAGGTCCGAATTCTCATGCCCCGCCTGGGGGTGATCCGGCTGGAAGGCGACGAGGCCCGCTACCTTCTGGTTTGGGCGAAACCCGTCAACGGCCGCTGCGTCATCGACCTCCTGGAGCGCGAAAAATGCCTGGTGCGAGCGCCCAAACCCGATAAGATCGTGATCGAGATCGGCGGCAGCGGGGCCTTGAACCACCTGGCCCGGATCAAAAGGATCTTGCACAAGCTCCTGGAACATGATAGTGACATCAAGTCAATTCAGTAACTTATGGATTCAGCGGCGGCTTGCCCAGAGGCCCGATCCCGGCGTGCCGTCGGTGCTGAACAATGCGGTCCTGGCTCCCCAGGCACGGACGGACAGGCAGCAGAGTCATTCCCTTACTTCCCACGAGACAAAGGCATGCCCATGAACCGAGTGCTCAGCTTTTTCCTGGCCTGGGTCCTGGCCGGTACGCTGCAGCCGAGCGTCAGCACCGCCAAAACGGTGGATGGCATCGTGGCTGTGATCAACAGCGACATCCTGCTCTACAGCGAACTCGAGCAGGAATGGCAGCGCCTGCTCCAGGCCAACCCGTCGCTTCGCAATGAACCTCCGGCAAAGCAGCAGCAGCTTCAGCGTGACTTACTGCAGCACCTGGTCCGCAACCGGCTCACCACGCAGGAGGCGAAACGGCTCAAACTCACCGTGGCGGATGCGGAAGTCGATCGAGCGATCGCCGGGATCAAGAAAGAAAACGGGTTGAGCGACCAGCAACTGGAAGTGGTGCTGGGGCAGGAGGGACGCAGCCTGGAGGAACTCCGCCAACAGGTGCGGGAAGAAATGCTGCGGGGCCGGATCATGGAACGGATTTTCAAGTCCAAGACGGTGATCACCGAAGATCAGATCGATCACTATTTGCAGACTCACAGCGGCGGCGAACTGCGGCAGCGGCTGGCGGTGATCGCTCTGCCGGTGACCGCCGGCATGAGCAGTGCCGAGATCGAGGCGCTGCGCAAGCAGGCGGAAACCATCCACGAGCGGCTGGATGCGGGAGACGATTTCGCCAAGCTGGCCGGCAAATATTCACAGGGGCCGGGCGCCGACGAAGGCGGTGATATCGGCTTCATCGCCGCCGGCGATCTGGCGCAGCCGCTGCGGGAAGCGACGCAACACCTCAAACCCGGCCAGTACACGCGGGTGTTGCAAACCAAGGGCGGCTTTTATATCCTTAAAATCCTGGAAGCAAAAACCGAGAGCAGGTCGGGTGCCGACGCGCAGGTGCGCGAGCGGGCTTCGCGTGAACTGATGCGCGCCGAGGTCAACCGCAAGTTTGAGGAATGGGTCAAGGACCTGGAAAAGCGGGCCTTTATCCAGATCAATTCGGATTTGCTTACCAACAACGTTACCAATGCAAAAACGGCCAATTGAAGCAGCCGCGAGTTGCAGACAGGTGATGGCATTGGAACAGATGCAGGAAATTGGTGGTTATCTTCAGGAGGAGCGCCGCAAGCAGCAGATCTCGCTGGATGAGCTGGCGAAGCACACCTGTATCAGCAGACGCATGCTGGAAGCCCTGGAAGACGGTCGTTTCCGGGATGTGGGCACGCCGCTTCTGATCAGGGGCTTTATCCGATCCTACTGCAAGACGGTGGGGGTCGACCCGGAACCGATCATCGACAGGTGTGCCGAGGTCGTTACCGGCTTGAATGAGCAGAATGAGAGCATCAACCGGTACCGTGCTTGGATGACGCGACCGCCGCGCCGACGCCGCTACCTGCTTTATTCGTTCATCGCTTGCCTGGTGCTGGTGCTGGGCTTTTGGGGAGCGAGCGTCTGGCTGCCGGCCCGGTCGGGCAAGAACAGCCAGATCGCCAAGGCGCCGGATGCCCTGGTTTATCCTCAGAAAGACTTGCCTGAGGACCTGCCGCGCCAGGGTGCCCAGAAGCAGCCCGGCAGCGCGGCGGGAACGAACGAGCCGGCTGCTCCCGCGGATTCCGACGGGGCGGCGATCGAACAGGTGCCGAGCCCCGATGCTGCCGGTGCCGACTCATCGGCGAACCGGGGACCGTCCTCCAGCGCGGCTCAGGCAACCGCCGAAGGCAACTTGAAGCCGGTCGCGCAAGGGCACGCGCTGGTTCTGGAGGCGGTCGAGGAAACCTGGGTTCGAGTGGCAACCGACGGGGGCAAAAAGGAAAAGCGCCTGCTCAAGGCCGGAGAACAGCACCGTTGGGAAGTAAAGGAACAGGCCCAGTTGTGGCTCGGAAACGCCGGAGGCGTCCGCGCCACTTGGGATGGTAAACCGCTCAAGTCTTTCGGCAAACGCGGTCAGGTGGTGCGACTGCGACTCCCCAACCCGGACTACCTGACTCCATGAGGCCGTTGGGCGACCTTGCCGGCCGGCCGGGTCGTCAGCCCCGGACCTCGGGCAGTCCGGGAATCGAGATCTTCATGAGTCGGCAGTCATGAAAGCCGTTGACACCGAGGCGATCGTTCTGCGCACCGCCGCTTACAGCGAAGCCGACCGGCTCGTCACTTACCTGACCCCGGCCGTCGGCAAGCTGGTCGGAATCGCCCGCAACGCCCGCAGCAGCCGCAAGCGTTTCGGCCACTGCCTGGAACCCTGCAGCCGGGTCACGCTCACTTACAAACCGGGCACCGGTCTGGCCTGGCTGGAGCGAAGCCAGCTCCTGGACGCTCACCTGGCCCTGCGCGAAGATCTGCCGCGCTGGTCCTACGCCGCGCTGATCACCGAAATCCTGGCGGAAATGACCCCGGAAGGAGACGCTCAGGAACCGCTCTATCTGCTCACCAGGAGTACTCTGGAGCAGTTGGCGTCGGACCCCGATCCCCTGAACGTGGTCATCCTTTTTTTAGTTCGGTTCATGCATACCATGGGTCACCTGCCGGATTTTCAGCAGTGCCGGGTGTGCCGTGCACCCCTTGCCGGCCAGGGGCAGTGGATCTGGCAGCTCCCGGAAGGTCGCCTGCTCTGCCCCGCCCACCGCGCCAACGGTTCCAGCCCCCTGGAGCTCGACCTGGGCACCCTGCTTCTGCTCAACCAGGCGGCTCAACTGCCGCTCACCCGGCTGTGGCGGCTGCGGGTCCGGAAAGACCGGCGGCAGGCCCTGCGCCGGGCGCTGCTGGAGTGGGTCATGGCGCAGACCCACAGGCCACTGAAAACCCTCAAGGTGGTGGCTCAATTCGAACGCCTGCCCCAGCCGGACCCGCCCGGTATCGGTTGAAAACGCCCGCGGAGGCAAAAGCGCCGCCATGGAATGGATGAGCCAGTTCGATTCGATCATTCAAAATCAGCCGCTGCTGGCTTTGGCCTTGGCTTTCGGCGCGGGCGTCCTGACCGGCTTCACCCCCTGCGCCTACCCCATGCTGCCGATCACCGTCGCTTTTATCGGCAGCAAGGCCCAGGGCAGCCGAGCCCGCGGTTTTCTGCTGTCATCGATCTACGTGCTCGGCATGGCCATCGTGTATTCGGCGCTCGGTGCGATCGCGGCCTTGAGCGGGAAGCTGTTCGGGGCGCTGACCGTGAATCCCTGGGTCTACTTGTTTGTGGGCAATGTCTGCGTGCTGTTCGCGCTGGTCATGCTCGAAGTGGTCCCCTTGCGCACCCCGGCCTGGCTGGGCTGCTTGCAGTTCAAGAATTTCGCCTGCCATGACTTCCTGGCCGGCCTTTTGATCGGCGGCACCTCGGCCCTGGTGGTCAGCCCCTGCACCACGCCGGTGCTCGGCGTGGTGCTGACCCTGGTGGCCACCGGCCGGAGCGTGTTGTTGGCCATGGCGCTGTTATTCTTGTTTGCCTACGGCATGGGGGCCCTGGTGATCCTGGTGGGCACTTTTACCGGCCTGCTCACTTCCCTGCCCCGCTCCGGCCTATGGATGACCAGGATTCAGAAGGTTTTTGCCGTGATGATGATCCTGGTGGCCGAACTCTTTTTCATCAAAGCAGGAGAATTATGGCTATGAACCGAATCGCGAACCGGCACCCGGCGGGCAAAGCCGGCGCGCTGATGCTGCTGGTACTGGTTCTGATGTTGGGAACAATGGCCGCGGACGCCCACGCGGGTTACGATTTCGAACAGCTGGTGAGGTTGGTCGGCAGCGGTCAGAATGTCTATCAGGCGCCTGCTTTCGAACTGCCGGACATCGAGGGCGGTCTGGTCAAGCTCGCCGAATTTCAGGGGCGGCGGCCGGTACTGCTGTATTTTTGGGCCACCTGGTGCCCGGCCTGCAAAGCCGCCAGACCGGACCTGATCAAGGTGCGGGAACGGGTTCGCGAAGAAGACCTGGCCATCCTGGCCATCAACGTCGGTTCCGGGGATTCCCTGGAAAAAGTCAAACGCTACCAGCAGAGCCATCCCCTGCCCATGAAGGTGCTCTACGATAACAACGGCCGCGTCACCGAAAGCTACGCGGTCCAGGGGATTCCCCTGTTCGTGCTGATCGACAGGGAAGGCAAGGTGCTGTACCGGGACCACCAACTACCGGACAATTTGAGCAAATACCTGACTGCCGGTAAATGAACCCCAGCTTGAGTCCCGGCCGCGGCGGCGGCGGGCGCGGTCCGCCGCCGACCCCGGGCGAGACAACGGCTTGTAAAGGAGGTAACCATGCAGGACGTGATCACCATCATCATGGCCGGGGGCCGCGGACAGCGCCTGTTGCCGCTGACCGAGGACCGAGCCAAACCGGCGGTGCCGTTCGGGGGTATCTATCGGCTGATCGATATCCCGCTGAGCAATTGCATCAATTCGCAACTCTACAAGATCCTGGTCTTCCCTCAATACAAGTCGCAATCGTTGGTGGAACACCTGGATCGGGGCTGGAACATCTTTTCCAGCGCGCTTGGCCATTATCTGCGGATCGTTGCGCCCCAGCAGCGGGTGAGCAGCGATTGGTATAAGGGCACCGCCGATTGCGTGCGCCAGAACCTGTATCTGATCGAACGCGAACGCTCGAAATACATTCTGATCCTTTCCGGTGATCACGTTTACAAGATGGATTATCGCCAATTCCGGCACAACCATGAAGAATTGGGAGCGGACGTGAGCGTGGTGCTGCTCGAGGTGGACCGCGCCCTGGGTTCTGAATTCGGCATCGCCGAAGTGGATGAAAGCTTTCGAATCCGCGGTTTTGAAGAAAAGCCGGCGGACCCCAAGCCGATTCCCGATGACCCCGACCAGTGCCTGGCGTCCATGGGGATCTATCTGTTCCGTACCGAACTGCTGCTCGATCTGCTGCATTCCACCGACTACGACGACTTCGGCCGTGACATCATTCCCCGCCTGATCCAGAACCACAAGGTGGTGGCCTACCCCTATCGACGTAACAACCGGATTCGGGACTACGTGCAGCAAATCGCAGCGGACGGCAGTCGCCGGTCGGTGATGGAAGAACCCACCCGGGATTCCACCTACTGGCGGGATGTGGGCACTCTGGACGCCTACTGGAACGCCAATATGGACCTCACCGGAGTCGTCCCATTTTTCAATCTTTATGGGAAAATCTGGCCGATCCGCACCTTCCAACAACAGAACCCACCGGCCAAATTCGTCTTCGACCGCCGGGAAAACGGCGTCCACCGACTGGGCACCGCGATCGATTCGATCGTCGCTCACGGCTGCATCATCAGCGGTGGTCTGGTGCGCAGTTCAGTCCTGTCCTACAACGTGGTGGTGCGAAGCTACAGCGAAGTCCATGAATCGGTGATCCTGGACAATGTGGAAATCGGCCGCCACTGCCGCATCAAGAAAGCCATCATCGACAAAAACAACGTCATTCCCGCGGGCACCGAACTGGGTCTCAATCCGCGCGAGGACAGCAAGCGCTTTCACGTGACGCCGCGCGGGATCGTGGTGGTGCCGAAGGGATTCTTCACCCCGTCAGGCGCCGGCGCGACCCCCTGAAACCGCCGACCGGCGTCGCTCAATGGAGGGGTTTCGGCGGCAGCGGCGGCAGGGCCTGTTCCAACTGGTGGGCCACCCGCAACACGATCGGCTCGCCAAAGTGCGGCCCCAGGACTTGCAGTCCGATCGGCAATCCGTTTGAACTGATACCGCAGGGGATGGAAATGCCGGGTATGCCGGCCAGGCTCGCCGGCAGCGTGAACACGTCGCTCAGATACATCTGCAGGGGGTCCGCCGCCTTTTCGCCGATCTTGAACGCCGGGTGCGGCGCCGCCGGCGCCAGAATGGCGTCGCAGCGGCGGAATGCGTGCAGAAAATCGTCGCGGATCAGGCTCCGCACCTGTGAGGCCTTCTTGTAATAAGCGTCGTAATAACCAGCGGACAGGCTGTAGGTCCCCAGCATAATCCGCCGCTTCACTTCCGCTCCGAACCCGACCGACCGCGTACGCTGATACATCTCCAGCAAATCCGCCGCCTCGGGATGGCGGTAGCCGTACTTCACCCCGTCGTAGCGGGCCAGATTGGAAGACGCTTCCGCCGGTGCGATGATGTAATAGGCAGCGATCCCGTATTCGGTATGAGGCAGCGAAATTTCGACGATCTCCGCGCCCAGTTCGCGGCCGGTTTGAACCGCATCCATCACCGCCCGGCGCACTTCGGGATCGATCCCCTCGATCAGATATTCCTTGGGAAGACCCAGCTTCAGCCCCGCGATGGGACGATTCAGGACCTCGGTGTAGTTGGGCACCGCTCGATCGACCGCGGTGGAATCGGCCGGGTCGTGGCCGGCTATCGCCTGCAGCAGTAGCGCCGCATCCTCGACGGTTTTGGTGATCGGGCCGATCTGATCCAACGATGAAGCGAAGGCCACCAGCCCGAACCGAGACACCCGGCCGTAGGTGGGTTTCAACCCCACCACACCGCAGAAGGCGGCCGGCTGCCGGATGGAACCTCCGGTGTCGGAGCCGAGCGCGCCGGCACAGAGATCGGCCGCCACGGCGGCGGCGGAACCGCCGCTCGATCCTCCCGGCACATGATCCAGATGCCAGGGGTTGTGAACCGGTCCGAACGCCGAGTTTTCGGTGGAAGAACCCATGGCGAATTCGTCCATGTTGGTTTTACCCAACACCATGGCCCCCGCTTGGCGGAGCCGGGCGATCACCGTGGCATCGAAGGGCGGCCGGTAATTCTCGAGGATTTTCGAACCGCAGGTGGTTCGCACTCCCTGGATGCAGAGCACGTCTTTCACCGCCAGCGGAATGCCGGCCAGGGGCGAAGTGCTCAGATTCCGTTCACCGGTATCGAAATGCTTGGCATCGGCCAGAGCGGATTCGGCGAGCACGGTGATGAAAGCATTGAGCTTTGGGTTGAGGGCTTCAATCCGTTCGAGGAGACTCCTCACCACTTCGGTCACGCTCACTTCACCGGCCAGCAAGAGCTTTCGGATGCCACCAATGGAAAGCGTGGGAATCGCTGCAATCATGGACGTGAACCCCTCCTAGATCACCTTCGGCACCACAAAATTGGCACCGTCGCTGTCCGGCGCGTTGGCCAGGGCCAATTCCCGCGCAAGCGAAGGCTGCCGCCGGTCTTCTCGAAACACGTTGGTGATCGGAGCCGCATGGGTCATGGGTTCGATAGCGCCGGTGTCTAGTTCGTTGAGCTTTTCCATGTATCCGAGAATCGCGTTGAGCTGCTCGGTCATCTGCCGCTGCTCGGCTTCCGCCAGCTCCAAACGAGCCAGCCGAGCCACATGCTGGACCTCTTCCAGGCTGAGTTGATTGGCCATTGGTGTCCTCGTCGATCGTCACTCAATCCACCGCAATCACGCCGCCGCCGGCGCCTACCGGTTCTCTCTATCACAACGCCGGATCAGGCTCAACCGCCTTGCCGCCGTGGGTCGAGGATTCACCGAAACAAAAAGGGGGGAAAGAGCGGATCGCCCTTTCCCCCTGCGAGGGAGAACCCCTGGGGGGTTAGGAGGGAACGTTCGGGTGTTCTCCAGGCTTCAATCTAATACCGCCCTTTCTCATTGCAACAGCAGTCACTGCGGATTGAGAGAGCAGCCGGCAGCGGCCCCGGATCGATGCGGCCGGCGAGCGTTCGGCTTGACAGCGACGGCGACCTGGGTAGATTGTTGGCCCGCCGCAAGGCTTGAACGATCCCGAATCACCCCGGCCGCATAGGGCGATCAGGAACGAGACGCAACAAGCGGGAAACCGAATCGCCGAGGAAACGGACACTCATGACGATGCAGTTGTCGGAAGCTCAGAAGCAAGCCGTGGAATACGTGGACGGACCGACCCTGGTGACTGCCGGGGCCGGCAGCGGCAAGACCAGGACCCTCACCGCCAAGATCGCCCATTTGGTGACCCGACTGGGCTACGATCCGGCGGCCATTCTCGCCATCACCTTCACCAACAAGGCCGCGGAAGAAATGAAAGGCCGCCTGGAACAGGCGACCGGGCTGGCCATCAGTCGCTTCCCCTGGGTGCGGACCTTCCACAGCGCCTGCTTCCAGATCCTCAAGGAACATTGCGAATGGCTGGGCTACCATAAGCCCATCACCATCCATTCCGACTACCAGCAGAAAACCGACGCCAAGAAGGTCCTGATCCACCTGGACCTCGATCGGAAATATTTGGGCCCGCTGCGCAGCCTCATTTCCCGAGCCAAGAATTCCGGTACCCCCTACGATTATCTCTCGGCCAATGGGCGGCTGCCGCGAATGCGCGAAGCCTACGACCTGTACAACGAAATCCTGGCCCGCCAGAACGCCGTGGACTTCGACGATATCCTGCTCCTCACCCGTGACCTGCTGGAGAAAAACCAGGAGGTCCGCGAGCGTTTCCGCGCCGCGTTCGATTACATCCTGATTGACGAATTTCAGGATTCCAACCCGATCCAGAACGCCATCGTCGATCTGCTGCTGCGCAACGGCAACCTCACCGTGGTGGGAGACGATTACCAGAGCATCTACCAGTTCCGCGGGGCCGACCCCCTGCATTTCATCGACTTCCCCAACAAGTACCCGACCACTCGGATCTTCCGACTGGAACGCAATTATCGTTCGACCGAGCCCATCGTGGCGGCCACCGATGCGCTCATTGCCCACAATCGGAGTCGAATCGACAAGACCTGCTACAGCACCCGCCCCGGGCCCTTGATTCAACTGGCCGAGTTTCTCGATGAAAACCAGGAAGCCTCCTGGGTCGCCCGAAGGTGCTGGGAATACCGCAATTACCGGAAAATCCCCCTGGAACGGATGGCGGTGCTCTACCGCACCCGCTTCTGTTCGCTGGCTCTTGAACGGGCCATGCGGACCAACCGGCTGCCCTACCAGATGATGGGCGGCAGCGGCTTCTTCGAACGGCGCGAAGTCCAGGACCTCAACGCCTACCTGATCTGTGCGGTCAATCCCCGCGACGACGCTTCGTTCGAGCGCATCGTCAATGTGCCCAAACGCGGTATCGGCACCGGTACGCTCAACAAGGTCCTAGCTCATCGGGAAGCCGGGCAAGCCATCCAAAAGACCTGCCGCATCGCCCTCCAACTGGGCCGCATCCGGGGCAAGGCGGCGACCGCTCTGAACCAACTGCTCGAGCTGTTGCACCTGGTGAGCCGCAAGCCGCCGGCCGAAGCGATCGAACTCATCGTGGAACAAACCGGCTACCGGGATTATCTCGGGAGCTTCTCGGAATCGGCGGAAGACTATGACATGCGGCTGGAAAACCTCCATCAGATGGGGTTCAGCGCCTCCCAACACCGGACCATCGCCGGATACCTGGAGGACTGCGCACTGGTTCGAGAAGATCAGGACGACGCCGACGACGGCCGCGGGGTGCGCCTATCCACTTTCCATGCCGCTAAAGGGCTGGAGTATCAGGTGGTGTTCGTGATCGGTTTGGAAGAAGGCCTGCTCCCACACTGGCGTTCGGTCACAAGCGCCGGCGAAGACCCTGAAACCGCGGTCGGAGACCCGGGTCTCGAGGAAGAACGGCGGTTGCTTTATGTGGGCATGACCCGGGCCGTGGATCGTCTGCATCTCAGCCGCGCCCGCGCTCGCCGCGGAGAATTCAACCGGGCCAGCCGCTTCCTCGATGAGATCCCGAAAAGCTACCTGGAAATCGCCGAGGAATCCATCTGATGCGGTTGACCTCATGCTCCACAATTGAACCGCGCCGGTGGATGATTATTATTGAGGCAAGCCGAGTACAAGATTTCAGGCGAGTGTTGAAACAAGATTCGATGGCGGGCGACGCACCATTTCCCACACCCTTGGCCGCCGCCATTGGAAAGATCAGGGAGGCGAGGCAGAGAGAATGGCTGTCGGATATCGAGATTACTACAAAACCCTGGGAGTCGCTCGCGATGCTACCCAGGAAGAGATTCAGAAGGCCTACCGAAAACTGGCCCGTAAGCTGCATCCGGACGTGAACAAGGACCCGAAGGCCGAGGACCAGTTCAAGGAAATCAACGAAGCCAACGAAGTCCTGAAGGACCCGGAAAAGCGTCAGCGCTACGATCAGCTCGGGGCCAACTGGCAGTCGGGCCAGGAATTCCGGCCGCCGCCGGGTTGGGAAAACCGGTTCCATTTCGGGTCCGGCTTCGGCCAGGGTGAGCCTTTTGGCGAAGGCGGATTCAGCGACTTTTTCGAAACGCTCTTTGGCGCCGGCGGTTTGCGCCAGGGTCGTGGCCCCGCCGGCGCTCAGGCCTGGCACCATGAGAACTTCCACCAGGACGGGGAAAATCACGAAGCGATCCTGAGCATTCCCCTGGAAGAAGCCTTTCATGGCGGTAGCAAGACCCTCACCATGCAGGCGCCGACCGTGACGGCCCAGGGCCAGGTGGTGCCGCGGACCCGCACCATCGAGGTGAAGATCCCGGCCGGGATCCTGCCGGGGCAAAAGATCCGGCTGGCCGGTCAGGGTGGCGCGGGCGCCGGTGGAGGGCGCCGGGGCGACCTGTACCTCAAGGTCGAAATCCCGCCGCATCCGGTGTACCAGTTGCATGGCCGCGATCTCCAGATGGAACTCAAGGTCGCCCCCTGGGAAGCGGCACTGGGAACTGAAATCGAAATGGAAACCCTGGCCGGGCGAGTGACCCTAAAAATACCGCCGGGTACGGCAAGCGACCGCCGGCTCCGACTGCGCGGCCGCGGCATGCCGAGCCCCAGAGGCTCCGGCGGGGACCTCTATGCGGTGGTGAAGATCATGGTGCCCAAGCGCCTGTCGCAGCAGGAAAAGGAACTCTTCGAGCAGCTACGCGAGGTGTCTTCGTATAACCCGAGGAAATAGCGGCAACCGAACGGAGCCGGCAGGAGCCGGGGGCCGCGCGTAAGCCCCCTCCCTGGGAGCGCGGGCATCTTGCCCGCGGGTCACCGCCACCGGCGCGATCGAGCAAAACCCGACGGTCCGGAATGCGATCGATTTATCCCCGGCTGAGTCCGGTCGCGCGGGTTTGACGGCGCGACCTCGGGGACTACCGCCGGTGACGTGATCAGAAAGGAAACACGATGGATCTCAATCGATTCACCCTGAAATCACAGGAAGCCTTGCAAGAGGCTCAAAATAAGGCGGTCAGGTACGGCCACGCCGAAGTGGACGGCGAACACCTGCTGGTGGCTCTGCTGGAACCAAGCGATGGCCTGGTACCGCGACTGCTGCAACGGATGGAAATTCAGCCGGAGCGGATCAAGGAACGGCTGCTGCGGGAACTGGAGCGCAAGCCCCGGGTCAGCGGCCCCGGAGCCGAACCGGGCAAGGTCTACGTCACCCAGCGGTTGAGTCAACTGCTGGTGAAGGCCGAGGAAGAAGCCCGCCGTCTGAAAGACGAATATGTGTCGGTGGAACACCTGCTGCTGGTTCTGGTGGAAGAAGGCGCGGTGACGGCAGCCGGCCGGATTTTGAAGGACGCCGGAGTGACGCGGGAGACGCTGCTGAAAACCCTGGCCACGGTTCGCGGGCGCCAACGGGTCAGTTCGGCCACGCCGGAAACGACCTACGAAGCCCTTCAAAAATACGGCCGCGACCTGGTTCAGGAAGCCCGTTCCGGTCGGCTCGATCCGGTGATCGGGCGCGATTCCGAAATCCGCCGGGTGATTCGGATCCTCAGTCGCAAGACCAAGAACAATCCGGTCCTGATCGGTGAACCGGGGGTCGGCAAGACCGCCATCGTGGAAGGTCTGGCCCACCGCATCGTGCGCGGCGATGTGCCGGAAGGCCTGAAAGACAAGATCATCTTCGCGCTCGATATGGGATCGCTGGTGGCCGGGGCCAAGTTCCGCGGCGAATTCGAAGAGCGGCTCAAGGCGGTGCTCCAGGAAATCAAGGAATCGGCAGGCGCTATTCTGCTCTTTATCGATGAACTGCACACCATTGTCGGCGCCGGCAAGGCGGAAGGCTCCATGGATGCCGGCAATATGCTCAAACCCATGCTGGCCCGCGGTGAACTGCACTGCGTCGGAGCCACCACCCTGGACGAATACCGTAAATACATCGAAAAAGACGCCGCCCTGGAACGGCGCTTCCAGCCGGTACTGGTGGACCCGCCGACGGTGGAAGACACGGTTTCCATTCTCCGGGGCCTGAAGGAACGCTTCGAAGTCCACCACGGAGTGAAGATCCAGGACAGCGCCCTGGTGGCCGCCTCAATCCTCTCCAACCGCTACATATCGGATCGGTTCCTGCCGGACAAGGCGATCGATCTGGTGGACGAAGCCTGCGCCATGATCCGCACCGAAATCGATTCCATGCCGGCCGATCTCGACGAAGTCACCCGGCGGGTGATGCAACTGGAAATCGAGGAAGCGGCGCTGAAAAAGGAACGCGATCCGGCGAGTCACCAGCGGTTGGAAACGCTGCGCAAGGAACTGGCGGAACTCCGGGAACGCGGCCGGACCATGCGGGCCCAGTGGGATGCGGAAAAGGAAGCGATCAAGAAAGTGCAGGCGGTGCGCGAAGAAATCGAAAAGGTCCGGCGCGAATTGGAAGTGGCCGAGCGTCAGTACGACCTGAAGCGCGCCGCGGAACTCAAGCACGGCCGGCTACCCGGTCTGGAAAAGGAACTCAGCGCGCGGGAACAGACCATGGGCGCTAACCGCGAGGGTGGCCGACTGCTCCGCGAGGAGGTGACCGAAGAAGAGATCGCCGGGATCGTCGCGCTCTGGACCGGTATCCCCGTGACCCGCTTGATGGAAGGGGAACGCGACAAACTGCTGCGCCTGGATGAAATCCTGCATCGGCGGGTGGTGGGTCAAGACGAAGCGGTCCGGCTGGTGGCCGATGCGGTGATCCGAGCCCGGTCCGGGATCAAGGACCCGCGCCGACCGATCGGTTCCTTCATCTTCCTCGGCCCGACCGGGGTGGGCAAGACCGAACTGGCAAAAACCCTGGCTGCGGCACTGTTCGACAGCGAAGACAACATCGTTCGGATCGATATGAGCGAGTACATGGAAAAGCACACCGTATCGCGACTCATCGGCGCGCCTCCGGGCTATGTGGGCTATGAGGAAGGCGGCCAGTTGACCGAAGCGGTCCGGCGCAAACCCTACAGCGTGATCCTGTTCGACGAGATCGAAAAGGCCCATCACGAGGTCTTCAACGTGCTGTTGCAGATCCTCGACGACGGCCGCCTGACCGACGCCCAGGGGCGCACCGTGGACTTCAAGAACACGGTCATCATCATGACCAGCAACATCGGTTCCCATTACCTGCTGGAAGGCGTTTCCGATCGCGGGGAAATCGCCGAACCGGCCCGGGTCCAGGTGATGAGCGAATTGCGGCGGCAGTTCCGACCGGAATTCCTCAACCGGGTGGACGATATCGTGCTGTTCAAACCGCTCACCCGCGGCGAAGTGGAACAGATCGTAACGCTCCTCACCCAGGAACTGGAACGACGGCTCAAGGACCGGCGCATCCAGTTGCAAATTTCCGATGCGGCGCGCCGGCTCGTGGCCGCGGCCGGCTACGATCCGGTGTACGGCGCGCGACCGCTCAAGAGGTATCTCCAACGCGAACTGGAGACCCGCATCGGACGCGCCATGCTGGCCGGAGACGTGGGCGACGGGGCGGTGATCATCGTGGATGTGGAGGGCGACCGGCTGCGCGTGAGCCATCGGCAACAAGCGGAGGAGTAGGGAAAAGCGTGGGGAAAAGCGAATGTCGAATATCGAATAATGAATATCGAATATCGAAGGTGGGAAGTGGAACATCGAGCCTTCGCGAGGTTCCCAGTGCGCCCGTCAGGGCGTCCTGGTTTGGTTGGTAGTGCGTCCCGTCAGGGCGTCCTGTTTTGCAGGGCCTCGATGATGGCATAAGCCCGCGGCTTCGGAAGCGCCCCAACGCCTTACGGCGCCACTACCAACGCGCTTTGGTTCGTGGTGCGTCCCGCTTTGGTTGGTGGTGCGCCGCGCTGGTTGGTAGTGCGCCCGTCAGGGCGTCCTGCTTTGGTTGGTAGTGCGTCCCGTCAGGGCGTCCTGTTTTGCAGGGCCTCGATGATGGCGTGGATTTCGATGAATTCAAGCGCGCGGCGTTCGGACCAGTAGTCGCCGTCGCGGCCGACCGAAACGAAGCCCACATGACCGCCGTGGATCGGGATTTCCAGGTGCAAATGCGGGTTCCGGTAGGCTTCCCGGAACGGAAAACAAAGCGGGCTGAGAAACGGATCGTCGGCCGCGTTGACCAACAAGGTGGGCACGGCGATCCGGGTCAGATAGGGTCGGGAAGAGGACTTTTCCCAATACTCTTCGGCATCGGCAAAACCGTTGAGGGGTGCGGTGTAGCGGTTATCGAAGGCATAAAAATCGCGGATCGCATCGAACCCGGCGAGAGAAATCCGGTCCGAGAAGCGTACCGCTTTCGCCGCTAGTTTTTGTTTCAGCATCACCAGGAAGCGCTTCATGTAGAGCCGGTTTTCCGGGTGGCCCATGCGGCGGGAGGCGGAAGCGAGATCGCAGGGAACGGAAAAGGTCACCGCGGCGATCAGGCTGGAGGGCCGGTCGGCGCCCAGTTCCCCCAGATATTTCAGCACCAGATTACCGCCCAAACTAAACCCGATCAGCACCAACTGCCGGTAGCGCCGCTCTCTGAAGAGATGCTTCACCGCCGTGTTCAGATCGGCGGTAGCGCCGCTATGGTAGGAACCGGGGCGGCGGTTCGGTTCTCCGCTGCAGCCGCGCAGGTTGAGCGCGGCCACATCCCAGCCGCGGCGGCGCAACGCTCGCGCCATGCCGCGCATGTAGGAACGGCGGGAATCGCCTTCGAGCCCATGGCAAAGGAGCGCCACCCGCCGGCAGCCGCGTTCCATGCGATCGAGATCGAAGAAATCGTCATCGGGAGTGGCGATGCGTTCCCGCCGGTAGGGTGGTGCCGGCACCATCCGGCAGGTGCGGCCCAAATGGTCTGAGCGTGCGGGTTGCGGAAGAACACTGGCGACCGGTAGCTGGAACAGGCGACCATGGGCATGATTGGGTCCCTTGATGAGATCCCGGGTTCCGGGTCGAGGTGACTGTGCTCGGCGGGGACCGCCTCGCAATTGGTTTTTCGGGAGCCCTATCCGATTTTCACAGGGCGTTGAGGAAGCTGGAGAAGGTGCTCCTCGCCGTGGCTTCCCAGGAAAACCTTGCCGCCTGGGCCAGGCCTCTCGCGATCAGGTCCCGGCGCAGCGGTTCGCTTGCCACCAGCCGACCGAGCAGTTCGGCCAGGTGCTCGACGTTCGCCGGATCATCCAGGTACAGAGCGGCATCGCCGGCGGCTTCCGGCAGCCCCGCACGGCGGCTGCAAATGACCGGGCAGCCGCAGCTCATGGCTTCCAGCACCGGCAGACCGAAGCCCTCATAAATGCTCGGGTAAACCAGGGCGCGCGCGCCCGAATAGAGGCGCGCCAGATCGTCGTCGGCAACGTAGTCGAGGGGGACGATAGCTTTTTCGACCCGGCTTTGGCTGGACCAACCGCTCCAACCGGCCGTCACCAGGGGAATGGACAGCCCGGCGGCGACCAGCGCCGCGGAAATGATCGGCCGATTCTTGCGTGGGTCCCCGGTGCCGACGAACACAAAATAATCCTCCGGCAGGCTGAAGCGCTTCCGTAAGTCGCGGATTTCCTCGGCACGGCGGGGATAAAACAGGTCCGAGTTGTGTGCCAGGGGGATCACGGAAACGCTGCTGCCATTGAGATCGAGAAACTGCCGGGCTTCTCCGCGGGTGAATTCGCTAACGGCAATGTAATGGCGGACCAACCGGCAGCGGCGCTTGAAAAACAGGCGCGCGAACAGGACCCGTTCCTTCGGGTGATACTGGGGAAAGCGAAACAGGGAAAAGTCATGCAGGGTGAAAATGGTCTTCACGCCCTTGGGCGGCAGGAACGGGAAAAAGGCCGCTTCGTGATACAGATCGCAGCGGCGGGCAGCGGCCTGGAAGCGCAGTTCCCGCTGCCACTGAAAAAGAGTCCGGATGAGGACCGCGGCCGGCGCCGGAATCTTCCAAAACAGGTCCACCCGACGCGACCACTGGCCGTAGTTTTGGGGTCCATTGGGCAGAGTCCGGCTGGCGCCACGGCCGTCGAAGTAGATGAATTCAACGCGGTCGCCGTACAGGGCTTCCAGGTTTTGATAGAGGCACTTGAGATAGCGGCCGATCCCCGTGTTCACGTTGACCAGGGGGATCGTGTTGACGATCAGTTTGAGTTTTGTGGTTCCAGCCATTCGGTCTTTCCGGCGTTACCATGCGGCCATTATGGTCGGCATCCTTCATGAACCCTCGCAACGGAGAAAAAGCCGCCGTTCACGAGTAACTCCAGGTCCGCCGGTTGACGCCCGGCCAGGGTCACCCCTACGAAGCTTCGGAACAGGTTCTTCAGGACCAGCTATAGCAAGTCGGCCGGACCGGAGCAACGCTTTCCTGAGTGATGGACCGGAATCCGCCCGCGATTGCGATTGACAAGACGGCGGCAAAGGAGGATACCGGCCGTCTTTCACAACGGCCATTGGATTATGGAAACCCACATAGATGCTGACGAGGAAAACGGATTTGATGACACTTCACGTGAAAGATGCCGCCACTCTGTTTAAGGTCCCGGAAAAAACCCTGTATCGATGGATCGCCGGAAACGAGTTGCCACACCAGAAGGTCGGTAATCAGTACCGTTTCAACCGCACCGAACTGTTGGCCTGGGCCACCGAACGCCGGGTGCCGATTTCGCCCCGCATCCTGGAAGAACCCGAAACCGGCGCCGTTCCGGCTTTGACCGAAGCCTTTCAAGCCGGCGGCATCCACCACGGCCTGAAAGGATATGATAAATTGGCGGTATTGCGTGGCGTGGTGGAAGCCCTGCCGCTGCCGCCGAACGCGGATCGCGAATTCCTGCTCCAGGTGCTGCTGGCGCGGGAATCGCTCGGTTCTACCGCCATCGGCGGCGGCATCGCCATTCCCCATGCCCGTCACCCGATTGCTCTCAATGCCGCCCGGCCGCTCATTGCCCTCTCTTTTCTGGAAAACGCCATCGATTTCCAGGCCGGTGACGGGCTCCCGGTGCACATTCTGTTCACCATCGTGAGTCCGACCATCAAGGTCCATCTCGGTCT
>MNZR01000346.1 GCA_001873705.1 Syntrophobacteraceae bacterium CG2_30_61_12 | reverse complement strand
GACGTGCCCCCGATTCCATTTTGGAAGGAGGTGGAATTCAGAGCTAGGGACAACGCATGATTGCCGGTTGTGACGGTTGGACGAAACGCAAGTTTGCAGCCTTTCCAAGGAGGACACAGAATGGCGTTAAAGCACAAAACCCCCATGCTCGATGAGCTGGAAAAGGGGCCGTGGCCGAGCTTTGTATCCGATATTAAAAGGGTCGCGGCACGAAAACCCATGTGTGAGGATCTTCTGGGGCAGCTGGAGCTGTCTTATGAGCAAAAAGAAGGCCACTGGAAGCACGGCGGTATTGTCGGGGTTTTCGGTTACGGCGGCGGCGTCATCGGCCGCTATTCAGATCGGCCCGACCTGTTCCCGAACGTCGCGCATTTTCACACCATGCGCGTGAATCAGCCGGCGAGCAAATTCTACACCACCGCCATGCTGCGCCAGCTCTGCGACCTTTGGGAAAAGCGCGGCAGCGGCTTGCTCAATCTCCACGGGTCCACGGGCGACGCCGTGCTGCTGGGCACCACCACCGACCAGCTCGAACCCATTTTCTACGAATTGACCCATGACATGGGGATGGATTTGGGTGGTTCCGGTTCCAACCTGCGGACCCCGTCCGGCTGCGTGGGCAGGGCTCGCTGTGAATGGTCCTGCCTCGATACCCAGGACATCATTTACGATTGCACCATGAAGTATCAGGACGAACTGCATCGTCCCGCGTTCCCTTATAAGTACAAGTTCAAATGTTCCGGTTGCCCCAATGACTGCGTGGCCGCCATCGCTCGCTCCGACTGCGCCATTATCGGTACCTGGCGGGACAAGATCCGCATCGATCAGGACGCGGTCCGCGCCTATGTTGGTGGTGAACTGGTTACCAACGGCGGGGCCCACGGCACCGACAAGCGGGTGCTCGATATTCAGGCCGAAGTGATCAATCTGTGCCCGACCAAGTGCATGGAATTCGACGGCAAGAACTTGAAGATCTGGGATGAAGATTGCACCCGGTGCATGCACTGCATCAACGTGATGCCTCGCGCTCTGCGGCCGGGCACGGACGTCGGTGCCACCATCCTGTGTGGCGCCAAGGCCCCGATCCTGGAAGGTGCCCAGTTGGCCAGCGTGGTCATTCCGTTCATCAAGATGGAGCCGCCGTACGAGGAATTCCATGAATTCGTCGAAAAGCTGTGGGATTGGTGGATGGAAAACGGCAAGAACCGTGAACGTTCGGGTGAACTCATTCAGCGCCTTGGCTTGAACTCTCTGCTCCAGGCCTGTGATCTCACGCCCGATCCGCGCATGATCAAGACTCCGCGTTATAACCCCTACATCTTCTACGATCCTGCGGACGTGCCCGGGGGCTGGGAACACGATCCTGTCGCATTCCGCAAACGACATCAGGCTTAGGAGGAAAAAACATGCCTTTCGATCCCAACAATATCATGCAAGACCGCATTACCGATATTGGGCCGCCGAAATACGATAAGTCCTTCCCCCCGTTCATCAAGCAAAACTACGGCAAGTGGAAATATCATGAAATCCTGGAGCCCGGGGTGCTGGTTCACGTGTCTGAAACCGGCGCCGAGGTTTTCACCGTTCGGGTCGGTACCTGCCGCCTGGTATCGGTGGATTTGGTCCGGGATGTCTGCGACATCGCCGACAAGTATTGCAGCGGTTACGTGCGTTGGACGACCCGCAACAACATCGAATTCATGCTCGCCGACAAAGCCAAGTTGCAGCCGCTGATCGCCGATTTGAGAAGCCGCGGCAACTGGTTCCCCATCGGCGGGACCGGCGCCAGCATCACCAACATCGTCCACACCCAGGGCTGGGTGCACTGCCACACCCCGGCCATCGACGCTTCCGGTGTGGTCAAGGCGGTGATGGACGAGCTGTTCGAGTACTTCGGTTCCATGAAGCTGCCCGCCCAGGTGCGGATCGCCCTGGCTTGCTGCCTCAACATGTGCGGCGCGGTGCACTGTTCCGATATCGCCATCCTGGGTGTGCACCGCAAACCGCCGTTCGTGGAAGCCGACCGGGTGGAGAAGGTCTGCGAAATCCCGCTGGTGATCGCCGCCTGTCCGCTGGCCGCCATCAAGCCGAAGAAGGTTGGGGATCATAAAGCTGTTGAAATCAATGAAAAACGCTGCATGTTCTGCGGCAACTGCTACACCATGTGCCCGGCGCTGCCGATTGCCGATCAGGACGGCGATGGTATCGCTCTTTGGGTCGGCGGCAAGGTGTCCAACAGCCGTACCGCTCCGACCTTCTCCAAGCTGGCGGTGCCTTATATCCCCAATGAACCGCCGCGTTGGCCGACCACGGTGAACGACATCAAGAAGATCGTCGAAGCGTACGCTTCCGGCGGCCGCCGCTATGAGCGGATCGGCGAATGGATCGAACGGATCGGCTGGGAGCGGTTCTTTGAACGGACCGGCCTCGAGTTCCGTCATGAGCACATTGACGATTACCGTCTGGCCATGACCACCTGGAGGACCACCACCCAGTTCAAGTTCTAGTCAATCTCGACAATGCGATGCGGGGTCCCGCCGGGATCATGCCGGTGGGACCCCCAAGGTCGACGCCAACCATGCTTTACCAAAAGCCACGGCTGATGATTGCGGCGCTCAAGGGCGGCTCCGGCAAGACTCTGGTGTCCCTGGGGTTGCTGGCGGCGTGGCGGCGTTTTGAGCAGCGTTCGCTGGTGGCCTTTAAGAAGGGTCCGGATTATATCGACGCCGGCTGGCTGGCCCTGGCGGCCGGCCCCGGCCATCGGTGCTACAATCTGGATCCCTTCCTGATGGAGCCGGATGCGATTCTGAGGTCGTTCGTCACCCGCGGCGCTGCTTATGACGGGGCTCTAATTGAGGGCAACCGGGGCTTGTACGATGGGGTCGATGCCGAGGGCACCTGTTCCAGCGCGGAATTGGCCAAGCTGTTGCAAACCCCGGTGGTGTTGGTGGTGGATGTGACCAAGGTCACGCGAACCAGTGCCGCCATGGTGCTGGGGTGCCGCGAACTGGACCCGGACGTGCAACTGGCCGGGGTCATCCTCAACCAGGTCGCCGGCAAGCGGCATGAAACCGTGGTCCGGGAATCGATCGAGCGTTATTGTGAGATTCCCGTTGTGGGGGTGGTGCCGAAGGCGGCGGGGGACTTTTTCCCCGAACGCCATATGGGTCTGGTGCCCACTCAGGAACACCCGAAAATCATGGAAGCGGTAGCGTTCGCCGCCGAAGTGATGCGCGATTGTGTCGATCTCGATCGCCTCTGGGCCATCGCCACGACGGCGGCGCCATTGGGGTGGCCGCTGCCGGTGGATAAAACCGTTACGGCTGACGGCTACCCGCCGGTGACCATTGGAGTCATTCGGGATTCGGCTTTCCAGTTTTATTATCCGGAAAACCTGGAAGCCCTCGAGGCCGCCGGCGGCCGCCTGCTGATGCTCTCGAGCCTCGATTTGAACCGACTGCCGGAAGTGGATGCTCTGTACATCGGGGGTGGTTTCCCCGAAACTCATCTGGAGCTTCTGGCCAACAATCAAGGCTTCAGAGATTCCGTTCGCAAGGCGGTGGAAGGGGACCTGCCGGTATACGCCGAATGCGGCGGGTTGATGTACCTGAGCCGGGGTATCCACCATGATGGCCGCCTTTACCCGATGGTGGGTGCGTTCCCCTGCGAGGTATCGCTCGGCCGCAAACCACAGGGTCACGGCTACACGGTGGCCGAGTGCGTGGCCGGCAATCCGTTCATCCCGGAGGGGTCAATTTACCGGGGGCACGAATTTCATTATTCGAGGGTGATCAATCTGGATAACGATGTGGATTTTGCGTTGCGATTGCGTAAAGGCCATGGCATAGTCAAAGGTCGCGACGGGATGTGCCGGCACCAGGCGCTCGCGGTTTATTCTCACCTCCATGCGGTGGGCAATGACTTCTGGGCGGAAGGGGTGATCCGGCAGGCGCGATTGAGACGGATGGCATCCTCGGCTTACGCCGTCGGTGGGGCCGAGAGAAAAGGTGAGTTGCGGCTCAATAGTTCCATGAGCTGACAGGAAGTACCAACAAAGGAGGTTGTTTGAATGGGAGCGATTGAATTCAAAGGCAAGACGTTTGGGGTCGATGAAGACGGTTTCATCGACAGCTTCGACAACTGGTGCACGGAATGGGTGGATTATGTCAAGGATTCCGAAGGCATTCCGGAACTGAACGAGGAGCATTGGAAAGTGATTCACGTGCTCCAGGATTACTACCGGAAGCACGGGATCGCGCCGATGGTCCGGATCCTGACCAAGGTCACCGGCTACAAACTGAAATACATCTACGAGCTGTTCCCCAGTGGACCAGGCAAGGGCGCCTGCAAGATGGCCGGACTGCCGAAGCCGACCGGGTGTGTGTAACGAATCGGCCAGGACCTGTGGGGGGAGGGTCGGTCCGAGAACAAGGTCTCGACCGACTCGGATTCACCTCCAGGGTTGGCTTAACCGATCCTGCAAGACCGTTATCTGATCGCAACTGGGCGCGCGCATCGCTGTGGCGGTGGCGCGCCCAGCGGTTGCGGTGATTAAAGATCATTTGAGCGGCGTGGTGTGCTGATTTAACCAACTGGCGGGCTCAAGCTTATGCTTGACAGTGACCCAGCAATCGGCTAGAGAGCGCCATTCGTTTGTTGGATCCGAGGTGATCGGATTGTGGGGTCTACAGCCTGGTGGTCGCATCGGGCGATTTCCGGTAGTGAACAGGAGGAGTTTGAGATGTTCCGAGTGACGGTCGACAAGGATAAATGCACCGGCGATGCTGAATGCGTGGATGTTTGCCCGGTAGATGTCTATGAATTAGTGGATGGTAAGTCCGAGCCGGTCAATGCCGACGAATGCCTGGGCTGCGAAAGCTGTGTCGAGGTATGCGAGGCTAACGCCATCACGGTTGAAGAAGTCTAGCCTGCTGGTTAAAGCAAGGTCCAAGGCCGCCGATCCGATCCCGGATCCGGCGGCTTTTTTGTTGCCAGCCGCGGCATGGTCCGTCCATCCGGGGTGATCTCAATTGGGTCGAGGGAGTCTTACCGCGTCATTGCCGCGGTGTTTAGGCGGGAATCCAGGCCGGCGTGCATTTCTGAATTCCCGCCCTTGGGTTGAAAGGTGGTCAGGGTGTGCGAAGCACTCCCTGACGGTCCGTCGTAGGGTCGCGGATAGAATGCGTTGCTGGTCCGTCGCGTCGGGTAGTTCCCGCTGGTCGCAACCCGACCTACGACTATCCATGAATGAAGGCCTCCCGCACCCCCCCCCAGGTGAATGCAAAAGAGCCCTGCCGCCTGGGCGGCAGGGCTCTTCTCGCTTCGTAATCCTTGCGTTACCGGCGCCTTTGCCGTGAACGCTTATCGAATAAGCGGGCGCTCCACTCGAGTTACGGTTTTTCATCACCTTTCGGATGGCACTTCGCGCAAACGATGGGCGCCTTGGTGTCCGGGTGATCTTTCTTGAAGGTCTTGTGGCATTCGATGCAATTGGTATGGAAGGCCAGCTTCAGATTGAGTTTCTGCTGATCGGCGCTGAGCTTCTTTTCACCGGTGATGGTCGGTTCGGTGTGGCATTTATCGCACTTTTCCACCGGGTCGCCTTGCTTCCAGACATTGGCGCCATTCTCATACTTGTGATGGCACTCGGTACAGGCGACTTTGTACTCCTGAGCATGCTTCTTGTGGCTGAATTCCACCGGTCCCTTGGTGAGTTCGCTCCACAGTGCGGGTTTGATGCTGATGGTGTCCGGGGCATCGGCGGCGATGACCGCAAAAGAAAAAGCGAACATCACCGCAGCCAGGGCGATACAACCGGCAGTGAAATGTTTCCTCATAGAAGCCCTCCTCCTCTTTTTGGTATCACTCGATCGTGTCAGGTCCTGAACCCACCGTTCATGGACTAGCATGCCCTAAGACTGACTCTCCGCCTTGCATCCGGTTCGCGCGCGCCGGCCCGATCCGGAATCCGCAGAGTACGGAACCCATCATAACCATGGATTTGGCGACGATTATAGTGAAATCTTTCTCGATCCGTCAAGCCCCATCTTCCGGGAACGATCGCAGCGGGTGCGCTCACTAGAACCACGGCTGCTCCGGGCTGCGAAAAAGCGGTAGCCTTTTGCGCTTGGTCTCCCTATAATGGTTAACGGTTAGTCAATTATAAGCTCATAAAGGAGGCGGACATGCTGTTCATGGCGATATTCAATTACGTCCCCGAAGACCGCGACACGGTGATTGAAAGACGTAACGAGAAGCAGGACCAAATCCCCGGCGTCGAACTCAAGGGGGAATGGTTCGATGTTACGGGTCACCGGGTGTTCCGGCTGTTCGATGCGGAAGACGAGGTGCATTTGGCGGCCTCGGTGTTCCAATGGTCGGACCTCGGGGTTGCCGAGATCGTTCCGGTGATGGACACGACGAAGGCGATCAAGCTCCTGAAAAAATTGGTGAAGAGGTAGAATGCACTGAATCGCTGGTGAATTGTATTGCCCAAGTGAGCTTGGCGGTACCCCCTGGGTGTAAAAGGGAAGACGGTGTGAATCCGTCGCGTTTGGCCGGCGCTGTGAGCGGGGATGAAAGCCGAGGGTAGCCACTGCCGAGGCTGCGGAACGTCGAGTTCCGAAGGCGGCCTCAGGTGGGAAGGTTCGGCAAGTAAGACGATCCGTGAGCCAGAAGACCTGCCGTCAAGGAGAGTGCGTGAGCGACTGAGAAGCGCCGGGCACTGTGATTGTGATGCCATGATGCAATCCCTCCCCGTTTCCGGATGGAGACGGGGAGGGATTTTTTTGTTGGTGACTGGTGGACCTGGAGGAACATTATGAAGGCATTGCAGGAATTGATCGAACAGATTGAACCGGCGGATTCCAACTGGCGGGAGCGGGCCTGGGAGCGACTGCATTCCCAGATCCGGCCGCGCGGTTCCTTGGGACGCCTGGAGGAAGTCGCGGCCAGGCTGGCCGGGATTCAACAGACACTCCAGCCGGTGGTGGATCGCAAATTGATTTTCACCATGGCTGGAGACCACGGCGTGGCGGTCGAAGGAGTCAGTGCCTATCCTCAGGAAGTGACCGCCCAGATGGTTTTTAGCTTCGCCCAGGGCTGGGCATCGATCAATGTGCTGGCCAAGCACGTTGGCGCCGAAGTCCGAGTGGTGGACTGCGGGGTCGCTGCCGAACTGCCGAGCCAGTGGCCGATTCTGCACCGCAAAATCGCCCCCGGTACCGCCAACATCGCCAAAGGTCCGGCCATGCCTCGGGAGCATGCCGTTCGTGGACTCCTGCTCGGGGCTCAACTGGTGCGCGAGGCGCGGGAGGCGGAAGGGATCGAGTTGTTTGGCAGCGGTGATATGGGTATTGCCAACACCACGCCGTCGACGGCAATCATTGCCGCTTTTAGCGGTCGGCCTCCCGGGCAGTTGACCGGGCGTGGCACCGGAATCGACGATGCAGCCTTGCAGCACAAGGTGCGGGTGATCGAAACGGCGCTTGCCGTGAATCGCCCCAATCCTGACGATGCGCTGGAGGTGCTGACCAAGGTGGGTGGCTACGAAATCGCGGCCCTCGGTGGAGCCTTGCTGGGAGCCGCGGCGGCCCGGGTGCCGCTGGTCTGCGACGGCCTGATCGCCACGGCCGGGGCGCTGGTGGCCTGCCGGCTGGTACCGGCGGCGAAGGACTATCTGTTTGTTTCGCATCGCAGCGAGGAAATCGGCCACGGCACCATGATCGAAATGCTGGGCATCCAGCCGCTGCTGGATTTGGGCATGCGCTTGGGGGAAGGTACCGGGGCGGCGCTGGCCATGAACCTGATCGAAGTATCGAGCAAGATCCTGAAAGACATCAAGACCTTTGCCGAGGCCGGCGTAACCGACACCGGACATTGACGAGGGATGCCGGCCGGTTGGTGCGATCGTTCGCGGGAACCGGCCGGCCGCTCCCGTTCACAGGTGTTCCAGTCGGCGCACGCGCTCCAGCAGTTCCTCGGGATAAGCGCTCTTCTTCAGCCGCTGATAGTCATAGGCCACCACCTGACCGGTCCCGGTCGCGGCCAGTCGTTGCTGCCGGCGGCTGAAAACGGCGTATTCCTGGTCCATGACCGCCGCCTCCAGACGCAGGGTGCGGCAGCCCACCAGGACCGTGTCCGGATAGCGCAACGGTTTGAGAAATCGGCACGAAGTGGCGGCGAGAATGGGGCCGATCCCGGTGGTCCGCATGAATTCATGGGTCCCAATGCGATCCCCATAGGCAATCCGGGCCGATTCGAAAAAGCGAAAGTAGACCGTGTTGTTGACATGCTGAAAGGCGTCCATCTGCCCCCAGAGCACGGGCAGTTCGATCACCACGGGGTATTCAGCGAGGCTGGGTTCGGTGCTGGTCATCATCGTCATCCGATCTATAGCGGTTTAAGATGAGATGTTTCATTTTCCAAGGCGGGCAAGATGCCCGCGCTCCCGGGAAAGGACCCACAAGAAGCGAATGATTTTATCCTCAACGAATATATTGTTCTGATCCCGGGGACCGACCGGCTCATGTCCCGGGTTGGTAGTGGCGCCGTCAGGCGTTGTCGGCGTTAACGCCCTTACGCCCTTACGGGCGCACTACCAACGCTTCAGCCCAAGGGCATACGGATGGATCGCGAAATCGATGCGTCCCCCGCATGCTCACGATCAGTCATACCGGCAATCCGTTCCCGCGCATAGTATACAATGTGACGAAGTAGATAACCATCCGGTTGTATTCCTCTTGGGAGAAAGGAAGCGGGATGGTTCGATTTGCTCTGCCCGACACTGGCATGAGGGAGTCGATCATGGCACATCCTTAATCACGCTCATTGGGGTGATCCGCGGCTCAGACCCTGCGCTACCGGACCTTCAGCCAGCAATATTATTCACCGCAGGCTCAATCGCGGCACCAGAGAAACACCTGCATCATGCAGCGCCAGGTGACCCTGAACATGGCCGGCATATGCGGCCCGGGCGTGGCCTGCGGCCATCATTGGTCCTGCAGCCACCCGTACCCCTACGAACACGGCGCCGGCACATCCAGCATCCGGCGCTAGGTGGACTACCGTGTGCACGATTGCCGGCAAGTGACTGTTAGGAGAAGGGCGGTGCATCGTTGATGATTGCAGCCGATCAGGCAGTAACGTTGCTGGTGGGCCCGTCAGGGCGTTGTGCCGGGTGCCGGACTGGAGCATGGGAACCGGCGGCATGCGCGCCGGTGGGGGGCTGAACGGTTGCGTTACAACGAAAGGATGGCGAACAACAATAAAGGCGATTCTCCCACCATGGGGGAATCGCCTTCTCAACAAAGCGCTCGATGAGGATTACTTGAGATCAAGCCCAAAGAAGGGTTCTCCATTGGCCCTCTTCCGGATCATCTGTCCCCTGACCGAATCGGCCAGGACTCTCAAGGCAGGTGGCGATTTCCGGGCAAAAGCTTGGAGGAAAGCGAGAACATCATCCGTGTCCGCAATCACCCCCTCACCGAAGCTTTCCGCATCGGCCACCGCTCCTTTGTTGTTCTGGATGAGCCTGGCAGCCCAATCCATCAGTTCGGGATTGCTGAGTAGGACCCAGAGAGCTTGCTGGGAATTCTGGTAGAGTAGCCGGCTTACTTCCTTGCCAGCCACGTTGCGGCCAAGAACGTTATCGCGATAGCTTCTTAGGATGGCCAAATCGGCTGGACTAGCGAGCAGGTTCTGATAGGCTGTTTCCCACTCAGTGGATCCCCAGGCTATGCTGAGCGTATTGAAATAGTGACTATAGTAATTACTGCCTCCATCCTTAAAATAACAATCGTAATTCATATCCATCTTGAAACGAAAGAGCCCATTGGGTCTGTTGCTGCTGGAACCCCAACTGTTGAGGGCAATCCAGTACTTGTTGTTTGGGTCATCGTCATTGTAACCCACGAGCAGGACCAAATGGCCGCCATAGCCCGAGTCCGTCGTGTGGCCGCAGTAGGAATCGTAATTGAACACAGCGCTTTCATCTTGATTGCTCCAGAAACTGAAAAAGGCATTCCAGTCGGCGGTAGTGGCCAGGAAAAAGGCAAAACCCACTCCCTTGTTTTGACTAAGCACATTCTTGATATTGGAAATCGCGGTTGCTTGATTGCCCCGAACGGATATGGTTTGATCAGTGATGGATGTGACGGGATATTGGGTAGCGGTATCGATGGAGGAACACGAACGCGCGGACGCTCCGCTTGCGCACGTCTTGCCGGCGTCCTGAAATTGCGCATTGGGATTGGCCCAAGGAATGGCGTATGTCTTGGAGGCATAAAAGCCCGCCACATCCGACAGCCATCCTCCGCAGCATGCATAGGGCGTGTCACACGAGTTCAGGAACTGGGTGGAAAGCCGGTTCTTGATGCCCAGTTGCCGATACAGATCAATCTCCATGACCCCGGTTCCAGCCCAGACCCAGCAATTCCCACAGGATCCCTGATTTCTCTCCGAAGGCACATAGGAGATGTAGCTCAGAAGGCTCAGGGAACCCTGGGGCGGAATCGTGGCTGCGAGCTGCGGGTCAATGGGTGCCAAGGGTGCCGTCTCATACATATGCACCCAGCGGAGGAAGGTTTCATGGTCAGGCCTCATGATGGGATAGGGAGTATCTTCTCCCGCACCCCAGGATGTCCCGACAATACAGAAGAGAGCGAACAATACAGTTACCAAACGAAACCCCTTTGTTCTCATGGCACCCTCCTTTTGCTTGATTGCACAGCTCGGTTGTTGATTACAAATATACATTTCACGCCCTAACTCTAGGGCATGGCGCCGGGTACGAATTGCTTCCGCGGGACCGCCAGCCTCCGAGGAATAACCCTCGACCATACCGACCTTCTCCGGTGGGCTTTCCGCTGATTAATGTTGAATTGATTGATCGCTCAAATGGAACCGACGATATCCCTAAAAGAACATATCGACTATAAAAGCATATATTTACATTGAATCGATTTATGTTTAATCGAATCCCAACATCTCGACTTTGGCCATTTCCAAGAAAAGCTTGAGAATTGAAATTATGGCTTGGAAAACCATTAGTTGCAATTAGGTGAACTCGTATTTCGATCATAACTTCACCTAATTCCTACACCAAAATGATCAAGCATTGAGCAACTTGAATTCCAAAAACATAAAAATGGCCAAAGTCGAGATTTCGATCATAACTTCACCTAATTC
>MNZR01000050.1:296-11028 GCA_001873705.1 Syntrophobacteraceae bacterium CG2_30_61_12 | reverse complement strand
GTGCGATAGCCGATATGACACTGGCCAGGTCGGAGCAAAGTGCACAGCGTTTCTACAGCATGTCGGCACAGATCCGGCGGGAGCGGGATGCCTACTACGGGGGATTGGAAGCCACACAGAAGGGAACACTCGATATTACCGAACGCCTGGAATGGTTCCTGGACTGCCTGAGCCGCGCTTTCGACGGTGTGGAAGAAACACTTTCGGCTGTATTCAAAAAGGCCCGGTTCTGGGAATCCCGCGCGGCCCTGCCCTTCAATGAGCGGCAGCGGCTGATTCTCAATAAACTGCTGGACGGTTTCGAAGGCAAGCTGACCTCATCCAAATGGGCTAAACTGGCTAAATGTTCGCAAGATACGGCGTTGCGTGACATTCAGGATCTTGTGGAACGTGGCGTTTTAAGGAAAGATCCGGCTGGTGGCCGCAGCACCAGTTATTCCCTGGTCGAGAGAGGATGAAGTCGATTACAGCGATCCTAACAGCTCTTGAACACGAGAGGCGTGGCGTGAATTTACTTACCGACAGGTGGGTCCCGATAAAAGACAAGGAAGACGGAGATAGACCTCGGCAGGTGGGATTGAAGGATATTCTGTGCGGGCGCGATCCGGATGCCGCAATTTACTTATGGAGAGACGACCTGGAGTTTGCGGTTTTGCACCTTCTGGTCGTTCTTACCCAGGTGATTGCGGCGCCGGCTGATGCGGGGGCTCTTAAAGAAAGAGAAGCCTCGCCCATGACGGAGGCCGAATACGATGGCCTGATCGAGCCGTATATCGAATGGTTCGATCTATCGCATCCGGAAAAACCGTTCCTTCAAATCCGGCATGAGGGCAAGGAAACGGCGATCCAGAAGCTGTTTCCGGGCTTGCCGGACGGGAATAACCACATGTTCTTCCATAGACCCGGTGAAATAGCGGAGATCTGCCTTTCGTGCGCATCGATCGTTCCATGGAACCAGGCAAACAATGTCCCTTCCTTTTCCGGAGGGTTCAAGGGAAGTCTGCGAGGCGGGTCGCCCATTACGGTGCTCCTGTACCATCCGGACCTTCGGCGGTGTATTTGGAGGAATGTCCTTTCGGAAGAAGTCATCGAGGCTCACTTTCCGCAAAACGGGAGCGAGCTTCCGGTGTGGGTTACCGGCCTTCCCGTGAGAGGCAGCGCCGTGGAATCGGCGGATATCGGTTTTGCGAGAGGACTGCTTTGGCAGCCGGCGTGTGTCGAGCTGATCGTGGAGGAAAGAGAAGGGCGGTGCGACTCATGCGGGTGTGCAAGCAGCCGGATGGTGCGGGAGTTCAAAAAGCAGCGCCGGCCATATGAAATCAGAGGCTTGTGGCCGCATCCGCACGGAAGCGTCCGCACTTTTCAAAAGAAAGGCAAAGAAGGCAAAGGACCTTTTTCAGTCTTCCTGAGCCTCAATAACACCATCCCTCCATGGCGCCGGCTCCTGGATATCCTCCTGGAAAAAGAGGACCCCGCGGACGGCTATCGTCGAGCCCTGGTGCTGACTCAGTACAGCCAGGTGTGGAAGGGAGCGTCTCTTCCCATGGCCATCGGCGGGTACATCTCGGATCAGGCCGCGATCAAGGGACGGCGCCATGAAGTCATCACCCTGAGTGCCGGGTGGGATGAACGGCTCGATGAATTCCAAAAGATCGTGGGACTGGCGCTCGATCTAAAAGACATCCTGCTCAACAAAATGAAATACTTCTTTCTGCGGGTGCTGGGCTCCGATGCGGGGAAGAAGGCCGCAAGAAAGGGGGCGGAGCTCTTTTTCGAAAGAACCGAGCGACTCGTCCTCACCGCCCTGCAAAACGGGCCTCCTCCCGATCTCAAAGAGCGTCTCGATCTCATCGCCTGATCGGTTTTTAACGAGCTGAGCGAGCCGTATCGGCATAGCCTCAAAGGCCTTACCGCCCACGCAGGCGCAAAAGCATCCCTCGGATATGCGCTGAAGCAGCTCGGGAGGAAAAAGGGAAAAGAGTAACGAATTTTGAACCGCAAAGGCGCGAAGAGCGCAAAGGAATTCTATATGTTTTTCCTCTTCGCGTCCTTTGCGTCTTTGCGGTTCCAAAGTTTTTTCCGCGGTGAACGCTCATGGAGAATAAAAGAATGGCAGAGAAGGTAGTGGAGGAGACAGCGGAGAAGAGAACAACCCCGAAGCAAAAAAGCGAGGCAGGAGAAGGAAGACATGATTTTATTGCGATCCGGCAACAATTTGAAAAACTGAGCTCGGGATACAAGGCCGCCTTTCGCCGCGCCGCATCGCCAAGGGATCTTGTCGAGATCCCTGGAGCATACCGGTTGATTCCCAAGGAAGAGAACCTGCACGCCGGTTGGCAGCGGGTCCTCTTCCTACTGCCCTATATCACTCATGCCGAGAACAAACGCCTCGGCGCCGCGCTCGCCGTGAAGATCAAGGAACAACGGCTGTTCCAGGTAATCAGGTCGGATGCTCCAACGGACCTCATCCACCTTCGCCGTATTTGTCAGTACGCCTCCCCTCAAGCCGACTGGCAGATGGTGGGGGAAATGCTCTTCTACTGGGGCAAGGGCCAAAAGACTCGATTGGTGGAAGATTACCTCAACGCTCTGCGCAGACAATCTTCATCCACAGATTTCACAGATTAACACAGATTAAGGCTTAAGAATCTGTGAAAATCTGTGTAATCTGTGGATTGTCGTTTGCTTCGTTTGGTACTATGATAAGGTGTTCTGTGATGAATGATAACTGGAGCGAACTGCATGATGACGATTACACTTAGCGAGATTCTTGACGATTTGCGCGCCGCCGACCAAGCGTTACGCAAGTTCGAGCAACGCTATTGGATCAGCTCGGATACGTTTTACGCACTCTATTCACAAGGCGCTCTGGATAACGGCGAACATCGGGAAGACTTTTCCGAGTGGAGTGGACACTATAAGGTCAAACAGCACCGGGAAGCACTTCTGCGCCGGTTCTCCGAGCAACGCGTCGCTGACCTTCGCGCGGCAAGCGGAGACGACTTCGTGCATTTAGCTCCAGCTGAGCCCGTTCTGGAAATAACCGGCTAGTTCTGGGCACTTAATGGATAGATTTCCGTCGCGCCAAGACTACGAGCTGCTGATTTACAGTCTGCCTCAACAGTATCCGGAGATTGCCTTTTCCTCTCTCCATTTGTATCCAGTCAGCCGTGGGACTGCCATCCTGCGAGGCTCGATCCGTTTCCATGGCGGCCTCGAATTGCGGATTTTCGAACTGTTGGATTTCATCGCCGGTTGTATCGCCGACTATTCCTACGATGTCGTCTGGAGCCAGGAGCCGGTTCGTTGGTACGATCCACAACCTCACCCGGAAATCGCAGAGCTGGCATCCACTTTTCCTCACCATCGCCATGAGCCGCCTGCAATAAAACAAAACCGCCGTCCCGCGCCCGGTCTGTCGTTTACCAATCCTAATCTTCACACGCTAATCGCGGATTGCATTCAACTGGAGCTTGCCCTCAAGAAGAACGAGTAACAGAAGTGAAGAAGCCGCCATCCACAGATTAACACAGATTAATCTGTGAAAATCTGTGTAATCTGTGGACTATTTTTGGAGCAAAATCAATGAGAGACGAAAGGACCTTCAAGATCATCGGGGTGGCCATGGAGGTGCACAGGGAGCTTGGTCCAGGCTTTCTTGAAGCGGTATATCAGGAGGCTATGGAGAGGGAGTTGACGGATCAGGGGATTCCATTCAGAGCACAGCCTGCCATTCAGGTCCTCTACAAAGGGAGACCTCTGACGAAGAAGTACGAGCCGGATTTCGTCTGCTATGAGGAAGTCATCGTGGAAATCAAAGCCCTGGAGAAACTTGGCGGCGTGGAGCAGGCTCAGCTCATCAACTACCTTAAAGCCACAGTGTTACCAATCGGCCTTTTGCTGAACTTCGGAGCCCCATCTCTTCAGTGCAAACGCTTCGTCTTTTGATGTATCCACGATATCCGCCCATCCTTTCTCCCCGCGAGAAAAAGGGTGATATTTCAAGACCCCAACCCTCGTTTTCCTCCGCGCCCCCTTCGATACCTCAGGACAGGCTTTGCGCCTTTGCGAGAGACCAAAAGAAAAAAGCCACCAAGGCTCTCGCCGGGGTAGCTTCTCTTCTTTTCTCACGTATTCCAATCTCTTGATCGAACTTCAGCGGGCATGCACCCTCCTGATGATACTGACGACCCTGTCCAGATCCTGCTCGGTCATTTGCGTACCGGAAGGGAGGCACAGGCCCCTCTCGAACAGATACTCGCTGACAGCCCCGCCCACGACACGCGCTCGATACCTCCGGCCACCGGCTCCCGGCACCTGGATTATGTCTCCCTCGTCTTGCCTCTCGCCCCTAGCCCCTCGCCCCTCGCCGTTACATTCAAACACCGGCTGCAGGTGCATCGGCTTCCAAAGGGGGCGGGATTCGATATTCTCCTCCTTCAGCGCCAGGCGAAGAGCTTCGCTGTCCGCGCCGAATTCATGGGGGTGAATGAGGACGACCGTCAGCCACCTCGTGCATCGGCCGTACGGGGCTTCCGGCATGAAGTCGATACCCGGAAGATCTCCGAGGGCCTGCCTGTAGTATTCGAAAATCCAGCGCTTCTTTTCGACGCGCTCGTCCAGCACCCTTAGTTGCCCCCGGCCGACCGCGGCCAAGATGTTGCTCATGCGGTAATTATAGCCGATTTCCGAATGCTCGTAGTGTGGGGCGGGATCACGCGCCTGCTGAGAAAGAAATCGCGCCTTTTCGATCAAAGCCGCATCGTCCGAGGCCAGCATGCCCCCGCCGGACGTCGTTATAATCTTATTGCCGTTGAAGGAGAAAATAGCCGCCCTGGCGCCCTTTCCGGCATGGCAGGGAGTTTTGAGTTTTGAGTTTTGAGTTGAGGGTTGGCTGGTTGTGAGGATCTAGAATGAGGGTGTTGCGACAGTCCCGCCCCATTTTCTAATTCAAAATTCAAAACTCCTAATTCAAAACTCCCCCCAAGGTACTTGGCGCCTAATGCTTCCGCTGAATCGACAACCACGGGGATGCCGTAGGGCTCGCAGATATCGAGAATTCGGCCCAGGTCGGCACATTGCCCGTAGAGGTCCGTGGGGATGACCGCTTTGGGCAAGCGGCCGCGTTTTGCGCAGCTCTCCAGCTCTTCGGCCAGGAGCTCGGGGTCCATGTTCCATGATTTCCGGTCGGCATCAAGAAAAACAGGGAACCCGCCCTGGAAGTTAACGGGGGTCACACTGCCGATAAAGGTCAGCGTTGCCGCAAGGACCTCATCGCCAGGGCCTACTCCCAAAATACGAAGTGCCAGGTGCATCGCGGCGGTGCCGCTTGACAAAGCCACGGCATGGCGAATCCCGACTTTTTCGGCGAACTCCCGCTCAAAAGCGTCCACCTGCGGACCCAGGGGAGCGATGTAGTTGCTTTCAAACGCTTCGCGCACAAAGCGCTCTTCCTGCCCGCCCATGTGAGGCGGAGACAAGAAAATTCGTTTTGATTTCATCATCGAGGAAAACCTGATTCGCAAGTGGAAAGGGTATGTCGAATTATCATTTTGGACGCATCATGAATGAATAGGAAAGGGTGCTTCTCGTATTCATTCGCTGTAATCGCGAGTAGTCTTCAGGTTCGTTGATGTCCAAGATTTCTCTGATCATGGCACGGAGCAACCTTATTTAAGAATCGACGTTCACAGCTCCCGCACTACCCTTGCGGGAGCTCCGACCACAACCACCCCGTCCGGAACATCCCTGGTTACAAGCGTCCCCGCACCGACCACACTCCAGGCGCCGATTCTCTTGCCAGGCATCACCGTCGCCCCTATCCCGACGAGGGCTCCCTCACCGACTTCGACCTCACCGCCCATGTGCACTCCGGGGGCAATGTGAGCGTGGTCACCGATGCGGTTGTGGTGATCCACCGTGCAGCCGGTGTTGAGAATTACATCTGCGCCAATGACGCTGCCGGTGTTGACCACCACGCCGGCACAGATCATGGTCCCTTCCCCCAGCCGGACATCCGGAGCAACGACCGCCCTCGGGTGTTCTGCAATCGCAGGCGATTCGCCGCCTTGCGGAATCGCTCGAAGATCTGTTTTCGGGTACTGTTATTGCCTATAGCAACGACAACGGCGTCATGCGAAATGGCGAGCAGGTCGCTGGTGGACCCGAGGATCGGCAGGTCGAGAATATCCCCCCCACTCAGGGCAGGATCATCATCCAGGAAGCCGACGACGGTCACATCCGCGCCGGCATCCCGCATCCGCAGTAGTATGTCGGCAACCACCTGGGCATGTCCACCGGCCCCAATGACTAGGACTCACATGGGGGTTTTTATGATGACTCCCATTCTGCCCGGCTCATACCGGCCTGGCGAAGTATGCGGGATAACAAGTCAGTCCCGATGTCATGTCGATGCGGATTGGGCAGGATGACACGACGCATTCCCCTGACCATGAATTCGTGATTGCCTCCCGAGTACGGGCCTTCAAATCCGAGCGCTTTCAACCGTTTCAACAGTTCGCGCCGGGAAACGGGTTTGAGAGTTGTCATCTAGCCGGCCACGGCTTCAGGCAAGCGAAGTTGAATACCTCCAAGGGGAGGGACCGGAAAACCCTTGGCGATGCTGAACAGCAGCCAGTCTTCTATTGCCTCGGCAAGGTTCTTGCGACATTCCTCGAGCGTCTTTCCCGTTGCCCAGACTCCTTCGAGCCCGGGCACCTCACCATAATAGGGCTCTTCATCCCGGAGCATTTCATAATGGGCGAGATCGAGCGCCTCCTGGAGGTAGCGAATCAGCATATGATTTCTCCTCTCCAACGATGGGGCGGTCCTGATGGTGGGTGAATTTCATCCGATTTCCACGTATGAGTTTACACCATTCAGCCTATCTTAATGCGATTTGTTTGTCATTTCCCCTAAACTCTTCCATCGTCGCATGCCCCTCCTGGCTGATTCCCTCACGCTTGATTACCTTCAACAACGTCAAGGCAATGATCTTCAGATCCAGCCGCAGCGACTGATGATCCACGTACCAGACGTCGAGCTTGAATTTCTCTTCCCAGCTAATGGCATTTCGCCCGTTAATCTGAGCCCAGCCCGTGAGTCCCGGCCGTACATCGTGCCTCCGAGCCTGCTCGGGAGTATATCGATCAAGGTACTGCATAAGCAAGGGCCTGGGTCCCACAATACTCATTTCTCCGTTGATGACATTGAAAAGCTCCGGGAGCTCGTCAAGAGATGTGGACCGAAGCAGCTTGCCAACCTTGGTAAGTCTTTGTGAGTCAGGCAGCAGGCATCCCTCTTGATCACAGCAATTAGTCATCGTGCAAAACTTATAAATCTTAAAAGGCTTCCCATGCTTCCCCGGCCTCAACTGTCTGAAAAATATCACATTCCCCTGTGTCAACCAAATCATGAAGGCCAACGCAACGAGCAAAGGAGAAAGCGCCAAACAGGCCGAGAGTGCAATTGCAAAATCGAATGCTCTTTTCACCAATTCAAAACTCAACATTCAAAACTCAAAACCGTGTACCCTAGCTCTTTCCACCAATTCAAAATTCAAAACTCAGAACTCCGAAGCAACCCGCTGGATAAGCTCCACAAACTGATCGGCCTGCTTCCCACGGTCGAAGTGCTCGACCACATACTCGCGTGCGGCCAGCCCCATAGCCTTTGCTTTTTCTCGATTGCGGCTCAGCTCGCGGATTGCATCTGCCAGCGCCGCGTCATCGCCGGGAGGCAGGAAGATCCCGCCTTTCGCCGTTTCGATCACCTTCCGGATAACCCCGTCGATCAGAAGAAGAGTGGGACGGCCCGCGGCCATGTAATCAAAAACCTTGTTCGGGTAAGTCGTGCGAAACATGGGTATGTCCTACAGGCCGGCAATACAGGCATCGCTTGCCGCAAGGGCTTCCGGCACGAGTGACTTGGCGATTGCTCCTGTAAACGTGACATTGGTGAGACTGAGCTCCCGAGCCATGCTCTCAAGCTTCGAGCGCTCCTTGCCGTCTCCGAGCAGGATGAAATGGATATCGCTGTCATCCCTAAGCCTCGCGGCCGCCCGCAGCACCGTGGGTATGTCGTTGGCCATTCCCAGTGCGCCCGCATACGTGACCACGAACTTGCCGGCCACTCCCCAGGAGCCGCGCAGCTCATCACCCTTGGCCGAGGGATCGAACATGGCCGTATTCACACCGTTTGGAATCAGGCTGATCTTTTCCGCACGAACGCCTTTCTCCAGCAGGTAGTCTCGATAGGCGGGTGAATTGACGAGAATATGCTTCGCACGGGCATAAAGGAAGCCCTCGAGCCAGCGCGAAAGCCAGATCAACACCGGGCTTTTCAAGACGCCCATGCCTATGGCGAACTCAGGCCACAGGTCCCGGATTTCCAGCAAGAAAGGCTTGCGCCGGAGCCTCGATGTAAGCCACGCCGAAACGGCTTGAAAGATCGGCGGCGATGTTCCCATCACGACATCGACGTTACCGGCTCGAGGAGATGCGGATACGGACATGATCATGAAGCTGAGAAACGAAACCACACGCCATATGAAACTGCGGTGAAGCGACGGATAAGTATAAGCGCGCAGCACTTTCAACCCATCCAGATGCTGCTCGCTCACCAGGCCGTCCTTTTGAACGGCCGCCTTACCGGTCAGATAGCTCAGGTCGCTTGCAATGATGGTGAATTCCTGGCCCTGAGTCACACAGTGTTTTGCAAGCTCGTAATGACGGGTTCCTCCCGGCTCGTTGGGACCGACGAAGGCCTGGTGGATTAAGAGAACGTGTATTCGCGGACGGGTCATGAGCGAGAAAACCTCTCTAAAGCATTAGCCACTTCGGCATCCTTCATAACAGCCCAAAGGTAGTTGACACTTTCTCCCTGAAAATCATTCTGTGCTACCCCGTCATTCCGGCATGTTTTTAGCCGGAATCCAGCCCAGCGCCACGCTCTCTGGATTCCGGCCAAAAGCCTGCCGGAATGACGAAAGTGTAAACTACCGACTGAAGGATGCCTCCACTTCTTTGTAGCTCCTCATGGAATCGAGGCTTGCACCCACACTCGGGCTGAACACGGTCCGGAAACAGCAGGAAGTGCTCTCTACGGAGAGAGCAAGGGAGAGGGCCGGTTCACGGTAATTGTAGTAAGGTGAGTGCCACCCGCGGGCCGAAGACGCATCCGCCCTCACAAGAGATGGAGATGCTTCACATCCTTCCGTTAATACTCCCACCTGCACGGAAAAAGGCCCGGCTGCCGTATGGAGTACCAGTAGCCCGCGTTTTTCATCCCAATCGAACGGAACGTCCATGAGCAGCCAGTGGAGCCTGTAGCTGTGCTTTCCAGTACTCTGCAATTTATCCAGGATAACCCACTTCTCATCCGGTAGCTGCAGAATGGCCCTGCGATGGGATACGGGCTTTTTGAGGCGCATGTAGCCGTCGTGCTCACCCTCCCACTGCGTGTGACTCTCTCCGTTCGAATGGTCGAAACGAATTACTCTGCTCTTCAACCAGGGCAGCCAGAGGAACTTCCCCACTCGATCCATCTGGTCGAGCCCATCCACCGTGACCGTGTTGTGGTAAGCCGTGTGAGCAAGTGAGTTGTTCCACGGCTCAGGGGCATTGTAGCTGAAAGTCCCTGCATCCAACACCACGTTCTGGCCGCCCCACCACAAATCCACGTGAAGCATGTCGGCCTGACCCGGCCTGTCCACGAACGAGGCGCAGCGCACAAAGGCAAAACCGCCCGACGATCTCAGGGTGTAATAGCCACCCTTCTCGGCGGCAAGTGGAGTACGCTCCGGCTGCACGGTAGGGGAATCGAGCGCTTCCCGCCCAAAGAGCCACAGCAAGTCTTCATCCCAGGGACCTGGCGGGAAGCAACGGGTGCCCGTGGACAAGTAATGCGCAGCTTGAATGACGGGACGGAAATCACGGTAGTCACAGTTGTTGAGCGGCAGGACGAGAGCGCCGTCGTTTTGGCCATAATTGGGCACCCAGCCGCTCATTTCGTCCTGCATCCGGTAAAGCCATCCACAGGCTTTTGCAACTCGCTCCCTGAGCCCTTGGGACAACCGCCGCCCGTTGATATCCCCGAGCCTGATTGCCCAGAGGAAATCGTGCAGCATCAGCCGATGATAATTGACCGAGTGCTGGGAAAACGACCCGTCCTCATAGATCAAATCCCTCCCCAACCGTTCGATCACCCGGCGGCCCAGGTCCAACCATCCGCCGGATCGCTCGAGCTCGGGAAAAAGCAGCCCGATGGTCCACAGCCCGACTCCCTCGCTTATGCCATGGTTGTTTCGCTGGCTCAGCGCGTAATCGAGGTTGGCCTCGATGCGCTTTCCCGAAACCGCAACCATTTGGGCGAGCACCGTAACCCGCTCCGCGGTCGTCGCCGGGGATTCAAGAAATCCATAAAGCCCGAAGAGCCACGCCATTACACGGAAAGTGATCTCCTGGCCGCATTTCCAGTTCACGCCCGACTGAGGCGAGTTCTTGTCGCGCCAGTCTTCCACCAACTTCCAGAACATCTCCGGGTAGCGTTCGTCCCCCGTGCGCCGGTAGGCCCTTACCAGATCATAGGCAAAACCAAACCGGTTCGGCTCCCAGATGACCTTGATGTCGCCGAACCCGAAATCGCCAATCCTGCTCCAGTGCAGATCAACCGGCGCCCGCACCCCGCTGAACGGATTCCCGTGCCAGTCCGGGGGAAACCCGACTTCTCCATC
>MNZR01000050.1:0-283 GCA_001873705.1 Syntrophobacteraceae bacterium CG2_30_61_12 | reverse complement strand
TACCGCAACTTCCCCTGGCGTAGACTCTCGGCCAAAGCCACCGGAGAGCCCGCTTCGGCATCCCATTGGGCAAAAAAGGATGAATAATCTCTCCTCCGTGCAGGCTCAAAAAAGAAAACCGGCGCATGTGCATGCCGGTAATCGAGATAGGCTCGCGGCTCGGCCAATGCCGGATCTTTAAGGAGCCCCTTCAACGGCTGCTCGCGCCACTCTTGGGCCGGCGTCCCGCGGCGTAGCCCCCCCGTCCGAGCTCGCAGCGCGTGAACCAGCCGAAAGCAGACCC
>MNZR01000100.1 GCA_001873705.1 Syntrophobacteraceae bacterium CG2_30_61_12 | reverse complement strand
GTGATATACATGCAGATCACGTCGAAGGTCAAAATGCTGCATTGCGACGGAAATGCTCCGCTTTCAGAAGAAAAACTAACACATACGCCAAGTCCAAAGGAGGTCTGCAAAGAGCCCTGAATGTCTATTGGGCGGTTCATAATTTCCCGCGGGTTCATCATACAACAAAGGAGGTTCCTGAAGTGGTGGCGAATCTCAAGGAAGCCATGGAGCTTCATGTTTCCGATGAAAATCAATCCGCCGGCACGATCCCGGCAAACCTGTCGCTTTATACTTTCATGGACTTGGGAGAACTCAATGTCTGAATCTCTGAAAGGCTGACCATCATTGCCGGAAGGCATTTGTTTTTGAGCGATTCCCAAGATCCGGGATCTTGCTGGTCAGCGACTCAATTGGAAAGCATTTTGAGGATGTGGCGCGCCAACTTCTCGTTGATCTCTTGATGCCGAGGGACCGGCTGGCACATCCCGGTCGCGGGGTTCTGAAACCAGTCGTGCCTGCCTCCGTGGCGAATGAGCACACAACTCATTTGTTCCAGCTTGATGATCAAGTCTTTCCTCTTCATCAAATGGCCATCTTTTCATGGACGCGGACCATCGGGATAGCGTTACCGCCCAATTCCTTCACGATGTCCTTGAGGTTTTCCTTCAGGTCCTCCAGGGTTTCACCCTGAGTGAGGTAATCGGGGTAGGCTTCCAGGTGGCCGACCCAGAAGCCGTCTTGCTCTCGCCAATAGACGATTCCAACCGTCTCCATTCGGGGAATTCCTTTCTCCGGCGTTTTCCCATTCTTCCAATATGATAGCGGAGGATGTTATCAGGTTGAAGGTGATTTTTGAAGCATTGAATCGGCATCGACTGCATCACCGCCAGCCATTCATTTCAGTCCGCGAAATCCGTGGATCGATCCGCATCCCCAGATGATCGAAAGCTGGAGCGATGGAAATCCCCCATGGCTCGACGGAAATTTCGTATTGCCGTACGATCGAGCAAGAACCTTGCGGCACATCAAACCGAAGTGGGAGCTGGGTTATGCAGACCAAACTTACCTTGCGCGTGGATGAGCGGCTGATCGAGCGGGCCAAGTCCTTCGCCAAGAAAAGGGGAAAATCGGTTTCCCAGATCGTGGCCGACTATTTTGTCGTTCTAGATCCAGCGCCAACGGTTCAAGCAACGGAACTGACTCCAATCGTTCGCTCTCTCAAGGGAGCGCTGCGCGGGGCCGAGGTCGACGTTGAAGATCATCACCGGCATCTTGAGGAACGATACCTTTGAAAATCCTCTTTGACACCAATGTTGTTCTGGACGTTCTGCTGGACCGTGAGCCTTTTTCGACCACCGCGGCTCAGTAAGCGTTCACCGGATGGACCAGGCTTTCGAATCATTGAAGAGTTGGCTCACGCAAAGACGCAAGGGAGTGGGGACGGTGGGCGTCAATAGACACCATGCCTTGCTCCAAGGACAGAACGCTCACTCTAAATGATGACCATGAGGTGTCTGGTGAACGGTTACGTTAACCCCACGTCTCCAGCGGACCCGGCAATGTCTGGATGGTGATCAAGCATCAGGTTCAAGGCCCGGCCACCGCGGAATTACGGAAGGCGCGGGGCGCTCTTTTCGCTCTTCTGCTTGTTGATTGGTCCGCCACCACCGATGTTCACGGTGAGCGCCGCGGAACTTGATCCCGGATCCAGACAAGGCTATACATGGTATCTCCACCATATGGAGTGTTCGAAGGAGAACAACAATGGTCACCAAGGTTCAGAAATGGGGCAACAGCCAGGGGCTTCGGATCACCAGACAAGTGCTTGAAGATGCCGGTATTGAAGCCGGTGATGAGGTTGAGGTAACCGCCCGGGACGGTGTCATTCTCGTTGCCCCTGTTAGGCGAGTGCGCGGGAAACAAAGCCTGCAAGAGTTGGTGTCGAGAATTCCGAAGGACTATAGGGTGGCGGAAGTGGAGTGGGGGGAACCGGTCGGCAAAGAGGGGTGGTGAGTGAGCGCTTACATTCCCCAAAAAGGCGACTTCGTAGCCGTCACATTTGATCCTCAATCCGGACACGAGCAAAGAAGCAGACGTTCCGCGCTGGTCGTCGGCAATACCCTTTTTAATGAACATACGGGTCTTGCCATCGTCTGTCCCTTGACCAACACCGATCGTCGGTTTCCCTTTCATGTTGCCGTCGAGGATGAATCGAGCATTACCGGTTTCGTGATGGTGGAGCAGGTCAAGTCCATCGATTTCACCGCGCGAAAGGCAACGCGCATGGGAAAAGCCTCCGAGAAATTGATCGAAGAGGTCCTTGCCATACTTGATGCCTGCATCTATTGAAAACCCAACGCGGCTGATAAGGGGAGGCTGATAAGGGGACGCCCTTAACTTATTAACTTGACAAACGTGGCTGTGGGCAAGGCGGTGGCCCGAGAAGCCGAGTTTTCGAGGACCGGCCGATGCCCTCTCCGGGCCCAAGAGCGCGTTGGAATGAATCAAGGCAACGCTCACCTCGCTCTTGGCCAGAGCCAGCGGTTATGAGGGTCGGAAGACACGAGGCCCAACCAGGCGGCGCACCCGACCGGAAACCGCCCGTCGAGTCGAGTTCGTAGTGAAATCAGCGTCGATGGCGCCGGGCTGTTTCCGGCCTATTAGCATGGTCGTTGGGCGGCATAACGGAGCCGACATGGATCTGAGTGAGCAAGAAGCGCGGTTCCTGGAAAACCGAACAAGATTGGTGAACGCCTGGCGCTATATCGGCCTCGTTCTCCTGGTCAGCCTGGCGGGTCTCGTGGGCTGGTTGTTCTGGTTCGTGCCTTTGCCGGCCAATCCATTCACCGTACTGACTCGTCTGAAAGGGGATTCGATCCCCTCATCGACCATGACCCTCTCGACGGCTTTATTGCCGATCATGTTTCTGACCTGTGCTTTTCTGGCGTTGGTGATTGTGCTGTTTGTTTACGCAGCGGTAGCCAACGAGAGGAAATATCTATTGATAGTTCAAAAAATGACGGGGACATCGGCATCAATCCCAACTGTGGTCAAATCAACAAGAGAAAGCACCGGCCAATCAAATGCTTCAGCGGGCGCGGCAAAGCCGGGCTGCTGAGATGGTCGTTGGGCCGGGCTGTCCGGTGTTCGACGAAAAACCAGCGAACCGATTCCGCGCTCCATTAAACAGCTCATCGGGTATCCATTGAACGGACCTGCCAATCCGCGCCAGTGAATTCCAGCATAAGGAATAGTGTCCCAATGAATGAGGAACCCATCGCCCATATCACTGAAGATGGCAGGATTCACACGCTTCGGGACCATCTTTATGGTACCGCGGAGCGAGCCGCCGTTTTTGCCGCGGTTTTCGATTTCCGGCAGTGGGGTTGGCTTGCCGGCTTGTGGCATGATCTGGGAAAATACGCACAGGCGTTTCAGATCAAGCTCAAAGCGGCCGCAGGTGACGAATCACATCTTGCAGCCAAGGCCCGGGTCGATCATTCCACCGCCGGCGGAATCCATGCCGTGGACCGGTTTGGAATCGGCGGAAGGTTGTTTGCCTACATCGCCGCCGGTCACCATGCCGGGTTACCGGACTGGGAAGCCGATCAATCCGGCGGTGCGGCCCTGTCACGCCGGCTTCTGAAACGAGAACTGCTTGATGCCACCAAGGGTGCCGGCATCCCCGGTGAAATCCTCGAACAACCGTTTCCCGCCGAAAAGCCCATCGGACGGAATCCGGCCTTTTGGCTCCGAATGCTGTTTTCGTGCGTGGTGGATGCCGATTTTCTTGATACCGAGGATTTCTTTGAACCCGACAAGGCCCTTCGGCGAGCTGGATATCCAAACCTGAGGGGACTGCTCGACCCCTTCCAAGGCTATATGGCGCATAAGCAAGCCGGATCGCCTGATACGCTGGTGAATCGGCTCCGTTCAAGCGTCTTGCGGCGCTGCATTGAGATGGCCAGGGAACCGGCCGGGATGTTCAGCCTGACCGTGCCCACCGGCGGGGGCAAGACCCTTTCCTCGATGGCTTTTGCTCTTCATCATGCAGCCCGTACCGGCAAACGTCGTATTATATATGTTATTCCTTACACAAGCATCATCGAGCAAACTGGCGAGCAGTTCCAAAAGATCTTCGGGGATGCCGTGGTCGAACACCACAGCAATCTGGAGGTGTCCGATTCCGATCAGGAAACAGCACGGTCTCGACTCGCCTGTGAAAACTGGGATGCGCCGGTCATCGTCACCACCAGCGTGCAGTTCTTCGAATCACTCTATGCCAGCCGCCCCAGCCGATGCCGCAAGTTGCATAACATCGCGGGGAGTGTTGTGGTGCTGGACGAAGCTCAACTGCTGCCCCCGGAATTCCTAAAACCAATACTTGATGCGTTGGATGAACTGCGTCGTTATTATGGCGTGACCGTTCTGTTTTGCACCGCGACCCAGCCGGCTTTCAGTCCGTACCAAGCGCCTGGTTTCGACTTCAAGGGTTTGGAAGGTATTCGTGAGGTCATGGAAGATCCCGACCAGCTGTTCGAAAGCTTGAAACGGGTTGAGGTGAAGCTTCCGGAGAACCCGACCGACGCGAGGACCTGGGCAGATCTGGCCACGGAACTGGCTACGTACCAATCGGTGCTCTGCATCGTCAATCGTCGTGATGATTGTCGCCTGCTCTGGTCACTGATGCCGGAGGGCACCTACCACCTCTCCGGACTCATGTGTGGTGCCCATCGTTCCCTACGAATCGCCGAAATCAAAGCCCGGTTGGCCGCCGGTCAGCCCACCAGGGTGGTCAGCACTCAACTGGTCGAGGCTGGAGTCGATCTTGATTTTCCCGTGGTCTACCGTGCCATGGCCGGCCTCGACTCCATCGCCCAGGCGGCCGGCCGCTGCAATCGGGAAGGCCTGCTAGCGAAGGGCGCCCTCACCGTGTTTGTACCACCCAGCAGGCCGCCGGTCGGCGTTCTCCGCCAAGCCGCCGCAATCACGGTACAGATGCTCAATGAGGTCGTGCCGGATCCACTCGCTCCCGCTCGTTTCACCGAGTTTTTTCGGCAACTCTATTGGCTGCAGGGGCCTGAACGACTGGATGCGCGCAACATCTTGAGAGACCTCCAGCAGGACGATCAGTTGCGTTTCAGCTTTCGCACCGCCGCAGCCAATTTCAAGCTCATTGACGACACTCACCAGGCACCGGTGATTGTTAGTTACGGCGAGGACGGGCCTCGGCTGATCGATCAGCTTTGTCGCCTGGGACCGGAACGCTGGCTGTTGCGGAAATTACAACGATACGTGGTGAATTTGCCAAGGCATCTCCATGAACAATTGCGATTGGACGGTGCCATCCGTGAAATCCACCCCGGAATTTTCATTCAGGGACACGGCGCCCTCTATGACGCCAACTTGGGATTTTGCCCCGACCGCTCCATCGTTTACGAACCCGATGAACTGATCGCATAAACCCCGAGGAAAGGAGGATCGATGAGTGCACAACCTTTGAAAAGCAGAACCTTTCGGCTCAAAGTGTGGGGTGAAAATGCCTGCTTTACCCGCCCGGAAATGAAAGTGGAACGCGTGTCCTATGATGTCATGACGCCCTCGGCGGCGCGCGGTGTCCTGGAAGCGATTCTCTGGAAACCCGCCATTTGCTGGCAGACCGTCCGCATCGATGTGCTCAACCCGATTCGTTGGGCATCGGTGCGCCGCAACGAGGTCGGGGCGATCATGTCTTGCCGCTCGGATGGCCTGTTCGTGGAGGATCAGCGACAGCAACGGGCGGGCTTGTTCTTGCGGGATGTGGCGTATGTGATCCATGCCGGCTTTGCACTGACAACCCGTGCGGGTGCCGAGGACAATGTGCGAAAATTCGAAGAGATGTTCTTGCGCCGAGCGGAAAAGGGGCAGTGTTTCCACCGTCCCTATCTCGGTTGCCGGGAGTTTGCGGCACACTTCGAATTGTTGCGGGAAAAGGTGCAGGATCCGCCCCCCATCGACCAAACCCGCGACCTGGGTTTCATGCTCTACGATATGGACCATACCGGGTCTACGCCAATGCCGCTGTGGTTTAGAGCCCATCTTGACAACGGGAAGATCCGTGTGCCCGAGGCAACCAGTGCGGAGGTACGGCGATGATCCTGAATGCATTGAACGACTACTACCACCGTCTGCGATCCGAAGGGCTGGCCGCGGTGGCGAGTCGGGGTTTTCAGATGCAGGCCATACCCTTTGTGATTGTTGTGAGCAGGGACGGCAATTTTGTAGCGCTTTGGGATACCCGTAGCGGGGAGGGCAAGGGAAAAACCGCCAGGGCGTTCACGGTTCCCAAAGCGGTCAAGAAAACGAGTGGGATTGCCGCAAACCTTCTATGGGATGTGCCTGGTTATGTTCTTGCCCGCCCCAAGCCTGACCCCAAGAAAGATCCCGCCAAGCTTGCGGCAAGAGCGATCGAGCAGCACCACTGTTTCATTTCCACCATCCGCGAACGGTTCGGGCCGGAACCGGCCGATGAAGGCGTAGCAGCGGTCTTGCGGTATCTGGAAGGAAGTTGCTACGATTCACTTTACGAGCATCCGGCGTGGCCCGAGATTGAAGCAAGCGGTGCGAACCTGAGTTTTCAGTTGGAGGGGGAAAGCTGTCTTGTCTGCGAACGGCCCGCGGTTGTCACGGCTCTGCAGAAGCTGAGCCATGGCGGTGCCAAGGATGTTCAGACCTGCCTGGTGAGCGGTCTAGTGGACGAACCGGCCCGACTTCACACAGCGATCAAAGGGGTCTACGGAGCGCAAACGTCGGGCGCCAACATCGTCTCCTTCAACCTGCCGGCTTTCAAATCCTATGGCAAGGACCAGGGCTTCAACGCCCCTGTTGGTAAGCGAGCCGAGTTTGCTTACACCACGGCCCTGAATCATCTGCTTCGGAAAGGGTCGAGTCAGCGCCTCCAGGTCGGCGACGCGTCCACGGTGTTCTGGGCGGAAAAACGGCATGAATTTGAAGACGTATTTACCAGTCTCTTCGGCGAGCCACCCAAAGGTGAACCGGAACAGGATTACAAACAGCTGGTGGCGACTTTTCGAGCGCCGGAGATTGGGGCTCCCCCGCAACTCGATCCCGCCACCCGGTTTTTTGTCTTGGGGCTGGCTCCGAATGCAGCCCGCATCGCCGTGCGTTTCTGGTATGCTGGAAATGTCGGTGACCTGGCCGGTAAGCTGGAACAGCATTTCGACGACATAGCAATGATCCATTCCCCGAAGCAGCCCAGTTATCTTTCCCTTTTCCGGTTGCTGGTGGCGACCGCCGCCCAGGGCAAGGCGGAAAACATCCCCCCCAATCTGGCGGGCGAATTCATGAAGGCGATTCTCACGGGGGCGCCATACCCGCAGGCGCTTCTCGGTGCCGCCATCCGCAGATGCCGGGCGGAACGTGAAGTCATTTATCCTCGCGCCTCGCTCATCAAAGCGATTCTGGCTCGGGCCGCGAGATATTACCAAAAGATTGAAAAGGAGGTCGATGTGTCTCTCGATACCAGCAACAGCAACGTCGGTTATCGGTTGGGTCGGCTTTTTGCCGCGCTTGAAAAGATCCAGGAAGAAGCCAACCCAGGCATCAACGCTACCATTCGCGATCGGTTCTACGGTTCCGCCTCGGCAACGCCCGTGGCCGCTTTCCCCCACCTGATGAAGCTCAAAAACCATCACCTGAGCAAATTGGAAAACAGGGGGCGGGCCGTGAACCTGGAGAAGCTGATCGGAGAAATCATGGACAATCTCGATGAATTCCCACCCCATATGGGGCTGGCTGATCAGGGGCGTTTTGCCGTCGGCTATTACCATCAGCGCCAGGCTTTTTTCACCGGTTCCAAAAAAGACCAATAATTCAGGAGAAAGGATAAATGATGAGCAATCTACTCAAAAACCGTTATGATTTCGTGCTCCTGTTCGATGTGAAAGACGGCAACCCCAACGGCGACCCGGATGCCGGCAATTTACCGCGCATCGATCCGGAAACGGGCAACGGGCTAGTCACCGATGTGTGTCTGAAACGCAAGGTTCGCAACTACGTACAACTCGTAAAATCCCTCAATCCGGCAGGCTACGGCATCTTCATCAAGGAAAAAGCGATACTGAACAATTTGATTGACCAGGCACACGAAACAGAGGAGGTCAAGCACAAGGAAAAGGGCGAAAAAACCGATGCGGCCCGACAATACATGTGCAGGAATTATTTCGATGTCCGTACGTTTGGTGCGGTCATGTCCACCGGGAAAAACGCTGGGCAGGTTCGCGGCCCGGTGCAACTCACCTTCGCGCGCAGCGTCGAGCCCATCGTTCCCCTGGAACACAGCATCACCCGTATGGCGGTTGCGACGGAGGCCGAAGCGGAAAAACAGCAAGGAGACAACCGCACCATGGGCCGTAAATTCACCGTGCCTTATGCCTTGTACTGCTGCCATGGATTCATCTCCGCACCCCTGGCCGAACAGACCGGGTTTTCCGAGGACGATCTGCAATTGTTTTGGGAAGCGCTCGTCAATATGTTCGAACACGACCGCTCAGCGGCACGTGGCGAGATGACCACCCGAAAGCTGATTGTTTTTAAGCACGAATCGAAGATGGGCAACGCCCCCGCGCACAAGCTGTTTGAACTGGTCACGGTTGAACGGGCCGATGGTGCGGCGGGTCCGGCCAGATCATTCGGCGATTATATTGTGCGGGTGAAAGATACTGCCGATTATCAAGGAGTGGTTGTTGAGGAGAAGGTGTGACCATGTATTCGGAAGACGACCTCCTGCCGCTTTCGGGCCTGCAACATCTGCTCTGCTGCGAGCGGCAGTGCGCTTTGATTCACATCGAGCAGATATGGGTGGAGAATCGCTATACGGCCGAGGGTCGCATTATGCACGAACGAGTGGATTCCGGCCGCGCTGAATCCAGGGGCGATATCCGCCTGGTCTTCAGTCTCCCGCTACGCTCTTTACGTTTGGGACTGACTGGAAAGGCCGATGCGGTGGAATTCCACCGAGAACAAGACCGCGAGGCACGCAGCGAGACCTCCTCCCTCATATGGCGGCCGTTCCCGGTGGAGCATAAGCGCGGGCGCCCCAAGAAGGAGCCTTGGGACCGGGTCCAACTGTGCGCCCAGGCCATGTGTCTGGAAGAAATGTTGGGTATCGAGGTGCCCCGGGGGGCGCTATACTACGGCAAGATCCGCCGCCGAGCGGCAGTCACTTTTGATCCGGCGCTCCGACTTGAAACCGAAGAAACCGCACGCCGTCTGCACCAACTGGTTGATGGTGGGCGCACCCCTCCTCCTGTTCTCAAGCCGGTTTGCGAACACTGTTCTTTTCTCGGAACGTGTCTTCCGCAGGCCCTGGATGTCTCAAAATCCGTGCAAAGTTACCTCAAATCCGTGATTGGGGCTTCATGAAGAAACTCCTCAATACCCTGTATGTCACCACCCAGGGTGCCTATTTGTCCAAGGAAGGTGAAACGGTGCTCGTTACGGTGGAGGGAGAAAAACGCCTCCAGGTGCCGATCCATACGCTCGGCAGCATCGTCTGTTTCGGCCGCGTGATGTGTAGCCCATTTCTGATGGGGTTTTGCGCCGAGAACAACGTGGGTTTGAGCTTCCTAACCATCTATGGGCGCTTTCTGGCCCGGATCCAAGGGCCCGTGTCTGGCAATGTGCTCTTGCGACGCGAACAATACCGCCGTGCCGATTCAAAAAATGATTCCGTGGCGCTGGCGCGGTCTTGTTTGATCGGGAAAATCGCAAATGCGCGAACAGTCCTCCAGCGTGCATTGAGAGACCATGGCCCCAAAATCGCCCAATCGGAAGTCGAAAAAGCAGTGGATTTGTTGGGTGGCGGTTTGAGGCGGCTGGAAAATAACAATTCCCTGGATGTATTGAGAGGCATAGAGGGCGAAATGGCTAGCTGCTATTTCGGTGTTTTCGACCACCTGATCACCCACCAAAAAGAGGGTTTTCGCTTCCAAGGGAGAAACCGGCGTCCGCCTCTTGATAACGTGAACTGTCTGTTATCGTTTCTTTACACCCTGTTGTCGCATGACGTCCGTTCAGCCCTTGAATGCGTGGGGCTGGACCCGGCAGTTGGCTTCCTGCATCGCGATCGGCCTGGGCGCCCGGGACTTGCGTTGGACCTGATGGAGGAATTCCGTTCGTTTTTGGCGGACCGACTGGTGCTGTCTCTCATCAATCTCGGCCAGGTCAATCCCAAGGGTTTCTCGAAGGCGGAGACCGGCGCCGTCACGATGACGGATGACACGCGGAAGGAAGTTATCCTGGCCTATCAAAAACGCAAACAAGATGAAATTCGGCACCCATTCCTCGGCGAAACGGCACCCGTGGGGATTCTTTTTCATCTTCAGGCGCTCTTGCTGGCCCGCCATTTAAGAGGCGATCTGGATGGCTACCCGCCTTTTGTCTGGAGGTGATCCATGATGGTATTGGTCAGCTATGACGTGGCCACAACCGATAACGAAGGTCAGCGACGTCTGCGCCGAGTAGCGAAGATTTGCAAAAATTACGGCCAGCGAGTCCAGTATTCGGTTTTTGAGTGTCTCGTGGATCCGGCTCAATGGACCATGTTGCGGCGTAGTTTGGAGGAAGTCATCAACCCCGCGGAAGACAGCCTGCGGTTCTATTTCCTAGGTAACAACTGGAGGAAAAGGGTGGAACACGTCGGGGCCAAGGCTTCGTTCGATCAAGAGGGGCCTTTGATTGCTTGATGCTCCGCGAACCTCAAGTGATCATCCTGGCCCTGGGAGGTTCGCGGAGCTGTACCTGATTGCCATGGCTGCAGTCTTGTGCCTGCGTGTGATCACCGGCATCGGCGTGGAGGTGAAGACTGAGGAGTTCGCGGAAAGGTGCCAAAAAAAGATTCATTTTCAGATAGATAGAGGATGCGCAGTCGCCCCCCGCGCGGGGGCGTGGATTGAAACGCTATATAACGTGGCAATCAGTTGCCGCCCAATGTAGTCGCCCCCCGCGCGGGGGCGTGGATTGAAACGAGAGCAACATCATGCTGATGGCGCCATGCTGCGTCGCCCCCCGCGCGGG
>MNZR01000237.1:0-11147 GCA_001873705.1 Syntrophobacteraceae bacterium CG2_30_61_12 | reverse complement strand
TGTCCATCTGAAAATAGGTGCCACTCCGTTCCTCCTGGGTGAGATCGAGCCCGGCCATGACCAGCCGCTGGCGTTCGCTTGCCGGCAGCCGCACCAGTTGTTCGTCGTTCAGGTAGTCGTGCCGGGTCGCGGCGGTATCGAACGAATCCAGGTCCAGATCGGGGCCGAGCGCGGCGCTCTTGCGGATGGCTTGGCGGGCCCTTGCTTTCAGTTTCTCGCGATCGTGCATCGCACACACTCCTCATATCCGATTTCGCTGATGCATTTCAGGATTCCGCGGGGATTGTCGGCGCAGCTCAGCATGCCGTTGAACAGCACCTGACCCTTATCGGCATGCAGATAATCGAGGATGTGACCGGTATGGGTGATGATGAGGCCCATCTTGCGGCGCTCGCTTTTCACCTGCAGCATGCTCTTTTCCTTGGTGGGCGGGCAGTTTTTTTCCAGCAGGGTGGCGATGGTCCCTCCCACCAAAGCGATGTTTTCCAGATCGACTCCGGATTCCGGTTCATCGAACATCATGAAATCCGGGTTCTGGGCCATCAGCTGCAGGAGTTCCGAGCGTTTGATCTCGCCGCCCGAAAAGCCGGCGTTCACGTCGCGGTCGAGAAAACGGTCGAAATCGACCCTTCGCGCCAGTTCATCGGTGTTAACGGTGCGGCTGCCGGCGCACAGATTCACCATCTGAGCGGTCTTGAGCCCGTGAATCGTGGGCGGTCGTTGATAGGCAATGCCGATCCCGAGCTGCGCCCTGGCGTCCATGGGCATCTGGGTGATGTCTTCGCCCTTGAAGGTGATCTTTCCGCCGGTTACCCGGTATTGGGGATAGCCCATGATGGTCATGAGCAGCGAGGTTTTTCCGGAGCCGTTGGGACCGAACAGGATATGGGTTTCCCCCGGCTTCAATTCGAGATCGATGTGTTTGAGAATGAGTTTGTCGCCGATAGCGACCTGCAGGTCTTCGATCAGCAGCATCTGAAAACTCCTCGGATGTGGAACTTCGAGCGATTGCCCCGGTCGGCGCCGCGGCGCCGGCCGAGTGGAACAGGATAACGGAATGATCCCCTCGATCAACCGCGCTATGGTAAACAATGTGGTGAAGCAACGCAACCTTTTCACCGCCGGAGGGTGCAATCCAAACCGTTGGGAGAAAGCGTTACCGTTGCAGGGATGGTGATGCATGCGCGCTGAAGTTGATGCCTCGAGCCTGATGCGTTGGTAGTGCGCGCGTCAGGGCGTCCCGGCTGGTAGTGCGCCCGTCAGGGCGTCTTGGTTGGTAGTGCGCCCGTCAGGGCGTCCCGGCTTGCGGCGCTTCGGTGATGGCCTGGGCCCGCGGGATCGGACGCGCCCAAACGCCTTACGGCGCCACTACCAACGCGCCCGGTTGGTCATGCGCGCAGCGGTCGCCCTGAAAGGCGCGGCGCCGCGGCCGGCCACGATTTTGGATGGTAAAGCTATGCTCCGCAAGGCTTTGGCGTGTATACTACGAACGGCTGGGAAGGGGATTCATTGACAATCTCATAGACCGCGCCCGCGGTGGGCGCGAGTGGGTAGAGAAAGACATGACCGAGAACCTGATCGAGTTGGAGAGCCGGCGGCTGCAGCGGTTGGCGCCCCGGGAACTGGCCCGCGCGCTCATGGATCTGGCGCCGGGTCAGAGGCTCAAAACCATCCTGGAACGGCCCGATGCGCAGCAGGTGGTGGCGGCGTTGCCGGAGCAAGACTTCTATTTATGCGTGAAGGAAATCGGCCAGACCGACGCGCTGCCGTTGCTGGCCATGGCCAGCATGGACCAGTTGAACCTGGTCTTCGATCTGGAATGGTGGCGCAAGGACCAGGTGGTGCCGGCCCGAGCGCTCGAATGGCTGACTTTACTGGCCGAGGCCGGTGAAGAGCAAGTGGCCCAATGGCTGTTCCAGGTGGATTTCGAACTGTTGGTGACCCTGTTCAAGAAATGGGTCCACCTGGAAGTCCTTCCGGACGACGCCGATTTGACCGAAGTACGCGAACAACTGCCGAAATGCACGCTCGACGATCAGTATTTCTGGGACCCGCGCTATCCCCAGTTTGAGGACTTCATCCGCAGCATTCTCATGTTCCTGTTTGAAACCCACCAGGGTTTCTACTGGCAACTGGTGACTCACGTGCTGGAGTCCCCGGCAAGCGAACTGGAGGAAGAAGCCTACCGGTTTCACAAGGCGCGCCAGGAAGACCACGCCATTGCGGATTTCCACGAGGCGGTGGAGATCTACCGACCGCTCAGCGCCGACCAGTTGGCCCTTGGCAAGGAACTGACGGTTCCGGCGGAAGACGCCGCGGCCGCCGCACCGGGCTTCGCCCTGGCCCTGGTGCCGAGGCAGGACCTGTTGCGGCGAGCCCTGGAAGGAATCGGCGCCGCCGATCTGGCCGATACGCTGCGGCTGGAACTGGCTGCCCTCGCCAACAAGATCGTGGTGGCCGATCAACTGCCGTTGGATGATCCGGAGTCGCTTCGGGCCGCGGTCGCCAAGGCATCGGCCTTGATCAATCTGGGCCTGGACGTGCGGACGTCGGGCGAGCAGGCGCTGGCGGAAATTGCATTGCAGGATCTGTTCCTGGAACACCTGTTCCGATTCGCCCATGGCCGCCTCGCCCGGCTTCGCCAGCGGGCCCGCCGGCTGACCCGGGGCGGCTGGATTTCGAAGTGGTCGCACAGCGTCCAGATCCTGGAAAATCCCTGGCAGGAACGGCTGGAATTGCTCCAAGAAAAGACCCCACGGATGAAACGGGGCAACCATGAGGACTTCATTCGCACACGTGCCGATCTGTTCCAGGCGCGAAAGACCCTCAATGCCCTGATCGCTCTGGCGCCGCTGGCGGCCGCCCTGGACCCCGCCGCCCGGAGTCGCGACATGGAGCGATGGCCGCTCTGGTCCGAGGCTCAGGTGCGCGAACCTGACCAGATCACCCTCGGGGTGCTGCTGCTGACCGCCGCCGCCCGCGATTTGACCGGCCACGGCTGGCAGCCGGCGCCGCTCGACCCGGCCACCTGGGCCGCGGATTTCCCGCTGCTTTCTCCGGCGGCGCTGATCACCCACATCCGCGCTTGGGTCCGGCGGGTGGTGGCCGATCCGGTGCGGGAAGCGGCGATGGAGCCCTATCTCAAGGAACTGCTCGACGGTTACCGGGAAGAAATCCTGCCGTTCGTCGATCGAGAGCCGCCCGATCCCCGTCTGATCCCGTTTTTTCTATTCGCGACCGGACCCTGATTCAACCGATGGCATCCCCTCAGCCTACAGCAGCCCCGCGACTTGAAGGATCTCGGGGATCACGGCTTCTTTTCCGATGGCCATGATGTGCACACCGTGACCGATGGATTGCTCCTTGAGGGTCCGAATCATGCGGCCGGCGATTTCGATCCCCTTCTGAAGCTGCTCTTTCTTGGGAACGCTTTCCATTTCCCGCACCAGGGCGTCCGGGACGAAGATACCGGCCACGTTCTTGTTCATGAACTTGGCCATGCCCGCCGAAACCAGAAGCACGATCCCGGCCAGAATCTTGACCTCGAATTTGGCGGCGTAATCCATGAACCGCTTGAAGTTGTCGAGATCGTAGACCGCCTGAGTCTGAAAGAATTCGGCGCCCGCCCTGATCTTTTTTTCGAATTTGAGCAGTTGCGGCGCGATCGGATCGGCTTCGGGGGTCACCACGGCACCGGCGCAGAACGAGGGCGCGCCCTTGAGCGGGTTGCCGCCCAAATCCTTGCCCGATTCCAGGGTCCGCACCGCTTTGAGGATCTGCACCGATTCCAGATCATGGACCGGCTTGGCGTCCTTGTGGTCCCCCAGGGTCATGTGATCGCCGGTGAGACACAGGACCGTATCGATCCCGAGCACGGCGGCACTGATGAGATCCGACTGCAGCGCCATCCGGTTGCGATCCCTTCCGGTCATCTGCAGGATCGGGACTCCCCCCAGTTCCTTGATGATGTGACAACCCACCAGCGAAGACAGCCGCATGACCGAACTCTGGTTGTCGGTCATGTTGATGCCGTGCACCTTGTCCTTGAGCAGCTCGATGTGCTGCTTCATCTCCCCGATATCGGTCCCCTTGGGCGGCCCCACCTCGGCGGTGACGATGAATTCACCTGACTTGAGCGTATCCTTGAACGAAGCAGCCATGAATTATTCTCCTTTGTAGACCTCATGAACCTGGCTGGCCGGGTGGGTCTTCACCCCATGCTTGCGGGGAGGAAAGATCTTCTTGATGTTGTCCAGTTTGCCCATCTTGTCGAGGCGGGCATGGATCAGGGTCCAGGCGCAGTCCTTGTCCTTGTCCACTTCGCATTTGCCGTGGTCGGTGCCGCCGCAGGGGCCGTTCAGGATCCCCTTGGCACAGACCGTGATCGGGCAAATCCCGGCGGTTTCGCCGAGCACGCAATCCCCGCACGCCCGGCACCGTTCCACCCAGTTGCCGTCCTTCGGGGTCATGCCGATGAAGCGCGTGTTCACGCCCGGCAGCACCTGCTGCGGTTCGGTCAGGTCGGCGAGCAGTTGCGCCCCGGCGCCACAGGCCATGGACACCACCACCTGGTAATCCTTCAGCTTGTTCAGCACCAGTTCCATGTATTCCTTGTTGCACTGCCGCTCCACCGTGTCTTCGTCAATGACGACGTCGCTGCCGTCCTTCTTGAAACTCATCCTCAATTGGGACGCCAGCAGGCCGACTTCCTTCCGGCCGCCGGCCATGCACACGCTGACACAGGTGTCACAGCCAAGAATGAACACCTTGCCGTAACCGGCAAGCATCGCTTTGATCTCATCGAATGGTTTTCTTTCCGCAACAATCATCACCACACCTCGGTTTAGCGATCAATGGCCGGCGGTCATTGATCGGTGATCAGGGCAACAAAATCGGCTCGAATGCCTCGCGCTTCAGGTGGCTCACCGTCCGGCGCAGGCCTCGCTGGGCGGCTGCCAGAGCGCAGCTTCATCCGGGACCAGCTCGGTTTCCGGAGCCTTGGTCGCGCCGGTCAGCACCGCCAGTTGCACGGCCTTGACCTTTCGATACACCTGCCCGGGGTTTTTCCGTTCCCCGTTCACGGTGAGCAGATCGCGGTCGATCGAGATCCCGAACAACCTTTCGTTTTCCTGCAAATAGGGCAAAATGAGCTGCCAGTCCCGGGCCGTGAACGGATCGAACACGCCGCCGTTCAACTGCTCGTCCACCAGTTGCCGGTGCGGGTCCCTGACGAATATGGCGCCCCCCGAGGCGAGCGAAAACAGATTGGAACCCGGATAGGGTCGGGGCAACTCGACCACCTTGCCCGCGTCATCGAAGGTCATGCCGTTCAGGATCACAAACCCGCCGCCGTTGTGGGGATCCCCGGCCATGAAGGACTCCGCCAGATAGTCCAGGGCGGTGCCGTTGATGACCACGCGCGGTTTCCCCACGGCGTTGATGAGGGGGCGGCCGGCGGCATTGCCCATCACGTACACCTGACCGCCCTTGGCCCCATACATGAAGGTCTGACCCACATCCCCGAACACGACCAGTTTGCCGTCCTTCAAGATCTGGCCGAGTTGGTCCTGAGCGTTGCCATGAACGTAAATTTCCATGCCGTCGATGCCGGAAGCCAGGTAATCGCCCGAACTGCCGTAAACATCGATGCGCACGCCCTGGGTGCCGGGGCCGAAGCCGTTGCCGGTGAAGCGTTGTCCGCGATAGCCGCAGGCGATGAAGCGCTTCCAGCCCTTGGCGTAAGCTTCGCAAAGCAGCCTGGCATCGCAGTCATTGCCCTCGGGCGGGAACCCGCGGGCGTAGACGATCAAGATCTCTTCGCGACCCTCCGGGGGTGCCAGCAACAGCCGGGTGTCCCAGTCGATGTACCGGTAGCGGCCGTCGGCCTTTGCTCCGAACCGCGGGGTGGCGTTGAAGATCCGGCGCAGCGCGGCGCGGACGATCCACAGGATCGAGGCCCTTTTCTTGTCCCCCGTGTCGAACCGCAGATCGTTGACCAGGGTGAGGGCTTCGATGATCGTCCCCTTGGCCTCGTCGTTGGTTGCCGCCAGCCGGGCCAGTTCCTCGCAACACCAGCGCAATGCGTTGTAATCCCAGCGCGGCACCTGCAACCGCAGAAAATGGCTGAGCGCCGCGGCGTCTTCCCGCTGCACCAGGGCGTTCAGTTCGGTGCGGATCGCCGTTGCCAATTCCACCGGCGGCACGGTAACCGGCGCCGCCGCATCGCAGGCTTGCCGGTGCTCGGCGACCGTCACCGATTTGCCGAATTTGTCCGTGCAGGTGAGTCGGTGCCGGCCGTTTTCTTCCTTGATGGTGAACATAAAGGTGCCGCCGTCGGTGTGGCTGCCGCCGCGGGCGTTCCAGTATTTATCCGCCACCGGGCAGAACCGGCTGTCTTCCCTGGACAGGCTGTCCAGAGTGGCGTCGATCGCCTGCTTTTCCGAGCATACCAGCCCGATCTGCACCTCGCCGTCCTGCAGGGCGAACACCTGAGGCCTCAGCATGGCGGTGTCGGTTATGCCGATCAGTTGCAGGTAATGCTCGTACGGCTCGTTGCGGGCGATGATGAAAAACCAGGGACCGTCCGGGGAGCCATGGATGTGGGACGCCTGAATGGCCCGGTAGAGTTTCTGTTTCGCCGCGGGAAGCTGGTCGAAGTCCGCTTCGGTGGTGGGCGCCATGGCCTCGATGATGGTTTCGAGCGGATAGCCGTAGACCCGGTTCCAGAGGTCGAGGAGCAGCACCGAGACCTCCGTGTCCGTATGAAACAGCGGGTAGAGTTTTCTTTGCTTCAGGTACTCACACACCGAAACGTAGTTGGCGAAATCGCCGTTGTGCACCAGGGCTTCGTCCATGCCGCTGAAGGGATGGGCACCGCCCGGATGCCAGACCCGGCCCTTGGTGGGGTAGCGCTGATGAGCGATCCAGATGTGCGCCTTGAAGTCTTCCAGTTGGTAGTAACTCGCCACCTCTTCGGCGTAGCCCACGATCTTGAGGATCATCATGTTCCTGCCGTGGGACATGACGAAGGCCTTCTTGTCGCCCAGGGTCGAGTAGAAGGTCGAGTTGAGCTTGAACGCGTTCTGGAACATGAATTCGTCTTCGGCCCGGCCGGGGCGGAGGCCTTCCAGGTGGTTGGCGGCGGTGAAATCCCGGAGCACGTCCGGCTTCACCCGCACAAAGCAGCGCATCACGTCGGGGGGCCGGACCTCGAGCCCGGGGATGTCCCGATAATCGCCGATGGTCGGGATCAGTTCCGACTTGACCACCTCGAGATACGGATCGATGAACTGCTCGGTCACCGCCCTGGCGACCGTCTTGTCTTCGGGATCGATCAGGGCCACCTGGAGCATGTAATGGGTCTCGAGGATTTCCCTGGATACGCCGAGCGCTTCCGGAACCAGGCCCACCGCTGCGATGCCGCCGCCTTTGCCGTTGCCCCGGTTGTGCATCTGCCGCGATGGTTCGAAGATGTGCTTCCCGCCCACCGGGATGGAGCAAGCAAAGCCGGTCACCCCGCAGCCGCCCTCGTCTTCGCCCTTGACGGCCAGGCGCGGGGGATACGCTTCGAGCAGCCTGCCCCGCGAGGCGATGATCCTGTCGATGGTAGAAAGTTCCAACTGGTTGCTCATCATGCTCCTGCACTCTCCAGTGAATTTGAGCCTATTCATAATCCAGGTGACGGAGACAATCGGTTCTCCCCACCATTTCCCGGATGCCGCGCATCCCGAATCGCTTGAGGATGGCCACTATTTGCTTGCGCCAGGATGCGTACAGGTTGACGATTCGCTGCGCACCCCATTCGACCTGGATCAGCTTTGCCAGTTCCGGGTCCGTGGTGGCGATACCGCGCGGGCAGCCGCGGCCGCTTTCGCAGGAACTGCACCGAGTGCATTCGAGCGCCACCAGGCCGGCCGTTCCCTCCACGATACCGTCGGCGCCCAGCGCGATGGCTTTCACGATGTCGTGGGCGGTGCGGATGCCGCCGCTGACGATCAGCGTGACCTGGTCGCGCACGCCTTCCGCCTCGAGGAACCGATGGACCTTGGAGATGGCGTATTCGATCGGCATGGCGATGTTTTTCTTGGCGATGTCCGGGGCGGCGCCGGTGCCGCCGTAGCTTCCGTCCAGATGGACGATGTGGGCCCCGGCGTAGTAGCTGCCGACCGCCACCATGTCGACATCGGCGGGAGTGGAGACCTTGACCGAAACCAGGGCCTTGGGATTCATGGCCTTGATCCAGTCCACATGCTTCTTGTGGTCTTCAACCGAATACACGCTGTGGAACGGAAACGGGGAAAACAGCGCGCTGCCCTGGACGGCTTCCCGCATCTTCGCCACCGCCTCGGTCACCTTGGCCCCCAGCAGATGCCCGCCCAGGCCCGGCTTGGCCCCCTGAGCGTACTTGAACTCGATGATCCGCACCCGCTGAATGGTTTCTTCCTTCACCCCGAACAAACCGGTGGCCACCTGAGTGATCATGTGATGATCGAACGGGTGGAGAAAGTCGGGATAGCCGCCTTCCCCCGTGCAGCTGAAAGTCCGCCACCTGGCGGCGGCGGTGGCGCGCGACATCATGGTGTTGTTGCTCACCGAACCAAACGACATGCCGCCCTGGTAAAACGGAATCGGGATGGTGATCCGGTGGGCTTGGGGGTCGCGCTTGTTGAGTTCGATGCTGGTGTCGATTTCGTCGTCGCTGAGTTCCACCGGAGGCTTCTCGGGGAACCGGAAGCGCAGCTTGTCAAAGCCGCCGCCCGAATCACCCACCGTATATTCCATGCCCACGTCGGGCAGTTCTCCGGTTTCCGCCTGGTACCAGGTGCTCATCAACAGATCGGCGGTCCAGCGGTAGTCGCCGAGCGCCTTGATCATGGGATTGACCGCGACGGTGAGGGCGTGATGGGGACACCGATCGACGCAAAAAGTGGATTTCCCCTTGCAGACGTCCGGGCCCAGACAGAGGTAATCCTTGGGGGCCGCCACCCTGGCTCCCGCTTTGAAATGGACCCCCTCGGGGCATGACACCACACAGGTGGCACAGTTCTGACATTGAGGGCCCCGCAGGACCTTGTATTTGCCGATGCTGTGGCGGAATCGTGAAGGTACTCTGGTGATTTCCGGGTTCACGATCTGACTGCTCCTTTGCAGAGAGGCTAGAGGCTGGAAGCTAAGGGCTAAAGGCTAAGGGCTGGAGGCTAGGGGCCGGAAGCCGGATGCCGCGCGTGCAGGCTTAAGGCCAGGATCACTGATCCAGGGGCCACGAGTCCCGACCATGAGCCAGCATCATTTCCTGGTGCCGAACATGGCGCCGAAGGTTTCCCGCTCCAGGTCCTCGAAGAACATGGCGCGTCCGGCTTCACCGCGAACCCGGCGTACGTCTCGAATGCCCATGGCGCCCATCACCTCGATCAACTGGCTCCACCAACTGCACATCAGATTGACGATCCGCTGCGATCCGTGGGAAACTTCCACCTGATCAATTTCCACCGGGCAGGATTTCCCGTGGGTGCAGCGCTTGCACACGCGGCACTCGAGTCCGATCAGCAGCGGCAGATCGATGGCCGCGCAGTCGGCGCCGCAAATGAGCGCCTTGGGCAGATGTTCGGGCAGGGCAATGCCGCCGCTCACCACCAGGGTGACTTCGTCGCGAATCGATGCGGTGACCAGGCTGCCGTGAATATCGCGGAGCACGTCTTTAACAAACCGCGGACGGTCTGCAACGAATTCGTTGCCCTGGAAATCCGCGACCAGGTGGATCACTTCGGCGCCGGCCGCGGCCAGTTTCAGGGTGACGGCCTTGGCCTCCGCATCCATGGGGACCCTGATGGACACCACCAGGCCGGGGTATTTTGCCTTGAGCTTCAAGGCGCCATGCCAGGCCTGGTCGGAATAAATCAGCTCAACCATCTTGACGCCCTGGAAGATCGCCGCCGACGGGTCCATGCCGTTTGCCGCAACCACCGGGATCAGGTGCGCTTTGTAGGCCTCCAACGCCGGCTCATCGTCTTGCTCCGCCAGGTACATCATGGCGTCGATCTGCCTGGCCGCTTCCGCCATGGCCAATCGGACGTTACGGCTCAGATTCCCGAAGGGCAGCAGGTTGAACAAAATGGGCAGGGGCACTTCCACCAGTGGCGGGACCTCCAGCACGGGGTTGCCCGCCGCGTCGAATTCCAGTCGGCTCTTCTTGCGCCCGAGATCGATGGCGGTGCTGATGTATTCCCGACCGTGAATGCCGTCGCGGGTCGGACGAACGATTTCCGACATGTCCGTCCACATGCTGTCAAAACCGGGACCACTGAAGGGGCCGCGATAGCCGGCGCCGGACACCGGAATCCTGCCGGTTTCGGCCTGGAACCAGTTGATCGAAATGATTTCCGGCTTCCAGTAAGCATCGCCCAGCTTCAGGTACTCCGGATTGATGGTCTTGGAAAGCACGCCCCTGGGACAATTCTGGATGCAGCTGAAACAGTTCTTGCACTGATAGTCGATGGAATCGGCCATGGTCCTGGCGTCATAGGACCGGTTCTTGTAAACATCGTACAGGCAGCGCTTCTTGACGCAGGTCGTGCACTTCAGGCAGTCTTCCTCGAAATCGATGATTCCCGACCTGCCAACCGGGATAAACCGCGGCGCGGCCGGCTTTGCCGTGATGTGATATCGCTTGGGCATTGATCCGAACCTCTCTTCCCCTAGCCTCGTTTCCTCGGTGCAGCTTCATCCTCGGCCCGCCAGGCCCCGAGTTCTCGTGCCTTGTCGATCGCCTCGTTTAACGCCGCGGGAAAGCGGTCCGCTTCCGCCGGACTCAGGTTGACCATTCTGACCCGCTCCGCTCCCAAACCCGCTTCCGCAAGCAACCGATTGGCGAACCTGACTCTCATTTTCGCCCTCAGGTTTCCCTCGATAAACTGGCACTGCCCCTCTGGACAGCCGACCACCAGGGCCAGGTGCGCTCCGGCTTCGATGGCTTTCAGGATGTAGAGGGTGTCCGTGCGTCCGGTGCAAGGCAACCGGACCATCTGGATCTCGGCCCCCCGCTCGGACATGGCTTTCTCCACGGATTCCTCGGGCACGATCACGGAATTGGCGCAGCAGTAAATCACGATCCGGGGTCCCATCTGTGCTCCTTCAAAATAGGTCGGAAA
>MNZR01000291.1:3608-11432 GCA_001873705.1 Syntrophobacteraceae bacterium CG2_30_61_12 | reverse complement strand
GCTGCAAATCCACGTCGCGCCAGACCTGGTTGATCAGCGGTCGGTCGTCGGGGAGAAAACCGGTGATCCAGGTCAGGATGCGGTCTTTGTCCTTGAGCGAGAAAAAGACCAGCAACGGCACCAGGAACAGATACACCAGGAGCGAAATGGCGCTGCGCATCGAGGCCAGGGAAAAGGTCAGGACCTGCTGACCGAATTTGGTGAGCTCGGACCGGATCAGGGCAACGATCTGGGTCACCTGGTCTTCCGAAAAAATCCCCGGATAACGCTCCGGCAGACGCATCAGCAGATCCTGGCCAAGCGCGATCATCGACGGCACTTCCTGGAACAACTGGCCCAACTGGTTGGAGAGAAGCGGCATCAGGCTGAGCACGGCGAACAAGACCGACAAAATGAACAGCAGAAAGACCAGGTGCACCGCCAGCAGGCGTGGGAACCGCCATCTTTCCAACGTCACTACGAAGCCTTCCAGCATGTAGGCGATAATGGCGCTGGCGATCACCGGCGTCAGCATTTCGCCAAGATAGAGGATGATCAGGGTCCACACCAGGATGGTGACGGCCAGGCCCACCACCTGCGGATCCGAGAAGTGCTTTTGAAACCAGTTGCGAATGATTTCCAGGGCCATGTTCGAAGCCGATGATCGGGGTTGGAGTGGAGGCCGGAGCGCTCTCGCTAGGGGCAGGCCGAACGGATGTAGATGATGAGTTCCTCCACCGGGGCGCGGCGGACCGGGCTGGTATAGCGCGCTTTCACCACCTGCCCGGGTTCGATGGCCGGCGGGCCGCCGCTTTCGGGATAAAATTCGGCGGTCGCAGCTTCACCCTGATTGACGATCTGCACCCGGTAGCACCGCGGCGACTTGCCGGTATTGCACATTTCCAGTTCATAGTTGATCAGCGCTCGGCCCCGCTCGGTTGCGTCAGCGCAGGTAAAACGGATGATTTGCACCGATGGGTCCAGGTGCCATTCGATCTTGGCCGGGCAGCGCACCGCACCCGGGAGAATCGGCATCTGCCCGGCCGCGGCGGGCACCGGTCGAAGGATGGCCAATGCCGCAAAAAGAGCGCATGCCCACGGCAGCTTCAGCTGGATCATCCGAGCGCCGGTCATGGTGTCACTCCTTTCGCCCTCCGGCAACCTTCGCCGCCGGTTCCGATACCCGAGCAGGGCCGCGATGCTCTAATCGAGATCCGATCTCGACACCGGCGAGCACAGTTGGATGATCATACCATAGCCTGACTCACAGCACGGCTTGTTTTTCCGCTCGCTTCGATTCCCATGTTCGCCGAAGACAGGCCGCACCTGTCGGGGTCTTCGTTCTGAACCCGCCCGTCCAGGACCTGGTTTGCTTCCTTTGGACTTGACAGACGGATTATTCGGCTTCCTTATGAGCATGCTCCACGCGACCACGAATTGCGCTCTCGCGGGAGAGTATTTCTCGACAAAAATCTAATCTTTCAATAAAATTATTTGCCACTCCTTGCGTCCCTTGCGTCTTTGGGGTGAACTAAAATGGGCATGGGGCATGGGGCACACGGCCTCCAAAAAAGGCCGGTGGTGTTATACCTTTTTAGCTTGAGAAGTTACGTTTTGTGTTCCCGCGGAGGCGCTGAGAGCGCGGAGAAGAGCCCTGAAATCAACCTTCGCGTCTCTGCGTCTCCGCGTGGAAATGAAACTTTTAAGCCTTCACAAGTATACAACTTGGTCGTTGCAAAAGCCGCCTTGCCGAAATGACATGGGAAAACGCTTGTTGCACCGAGGTTATCGTGGGAATTAGCCGTACCGCGATCGTGTACCGGGAGTCCCTGGATTCCATTGAATCGGTCTGGCGCGCCGCGTCTTCCGCTGCCTGGCTGAACCGCTGCCTTTTCATTACTCCGCCCTGGCTCCGAGCCTGGTGGGAATCCTTCGGGGCCGGCCGGGAAGCCGCCCTCGCCACCATCCGCCAGGCAGACCGGCTACTGGGGTTGGCGCCGCTCATGGTAGAAGCCGGGGAAGTCAGCTTCATGGGCGACCCGGAGGTCTGCGACGCCCTGGATTTCGCCGTGGATCCCGACCGGACTCGTGAGTTTTTCCGCACCCTGCTCGATCATTTGCGGGAAAGCGGGATGCAGCGCCTGAATCTGGGCCCGATCCGGCCGGATTCGGTCACCTATCGCTGCCTGGTTCCGCTGCTGGAGCAATCGGGCTGCCCCTTGACCCTGGTCGATGAAGATGTGTCCTATGAAATGGAGTTGCCCTCCGACTGGGACGGATTCCTGCAACGGCTCGGCGCCAAGCAGCGTCATGAAGTGCGGCGCAAGCTCCGGCGCTTACATGAGGCGGGTACCGTGCGCTTCCGGGTGCTCGATCAGCCGACCGCCATTGCCGCGGCTTTCCCTCGTTTTCTTGAACTGTTTCGGGACAGTCGGCCGGACAAGGCCGCATTCATGACCGCGCCGATGAGTGAGTTTTTCCAGCGATTGGCGCGCTACCTGGGGGCGATCGGCCGGGTCAGGCTGGGGCTTCTCGAGGTGGACGAAGCTCCAGCGGCGATGGTCTTCTGTTTCGACGACGGCGATACGGTGTTCCTCTACAACAACGGCTACGACCCGAGATTTCGCCAGGTCGATGTGGGGTTGTTGAGCAAGCTGCTGAGCGTCCAAGACAGCATCGAACGCGGTCGCCGCCGCTACGATTTCCTCAAAGGGAATGAAATCTACAAACAACGGCTGGGCGCCGAACCGGTGCCGATCTACCGGTGTCGGGCGGAACTGAGGAGCGGACGATGATCATGAACCAGGCAACCGGAGCAGCGCCGGAGCAGGCGCCGGACATCCATGCCATGGTGGTTACGGCCCATCCCGACGATGCCGAATTCGGCGTGGCCGGAACGGTGGCCGCTTGGACCCGGGCCGGCCGGCGCGTGGTTTATGTGGTTTGCACCAACGGCGACAAGGGCAGCAGCGATCGCGCCATGAAGCCCGAGGTGCTGGCTCGAATTCGGGAGCGGGAACAGAGTGCCGCGGCCGAGTTGCTCGGCGTGGAAACGGTGGTGTTCTTGCGCCGTCCCGACCAGGGACTCGAGGACAGCGCTGAATTTCGCCAGGTGATGGTCCGGCTGATCCGCACCTATCGGCCGGAAATCATTGTCACCTCGGACCCCTACCGGCGCTACCTGTGGCATCGCGATCACCGGGTGGTGGGCCAGGTGGTGATGGATGCGGTGTTCCCACTGGCCCGCGATCACATGGCTTATCCCAATCTCCTGACAGCCGGGCTGGAACCGCACAAGGTCCGGGAAGTTTGGTACTGGGCCGCTGAAGACCTGAACCACCGGGTGGACATCACCGCCACCTTCGACTTGAAACTGGCGGCGCTCCGCTGTCACCAGAGCCAGGTCACGGAACTGAACCGGCCGGACCTGGAACAGTGGCTCCAAGACCGCTGCCGCGCTAACGCCGAAAGCGAATCCTTCGAGCTGGCCGAAGCCTTCCATCGGGTGGTGATGCCCTGAACCGCAACCGGTTCAACGCTATACCGGTTAAGGGTAAAAAGTTTCATTTCGTGTGCGCTCTTTCCCTGGAGCGCGGGCATCCTGCCCGCTTTTGGTAATGAAACATCTGATCCTAAACCAGTATACTTCCGACCGGATGCGCGGTCGCGGGTTTGAGCATCGGGCGATGATCATCGCTTCGGCCACTTTATGGGAATGATTCACCACGGAGAGCACGGAGGTCACGGGGAAGGCTTCGAAAAGAAAGGGTTTTCTCAGTGTTCTCCGTGAACTCCGTGGCTAACCTTTATTCAAATTGGCCGAAACGATGATAAGGGCCGATTCTTTCATAGGTTTCCAAAGCCTGCTCCTGACGCGCGGTCTGAATTTCGATGTTTGCCCGAATGCGACCGGCGGCGCGGAGAGGCCCCGCGGCGTCGGCGGCCTGAACGGCACGGCGGACTCCTCCGAACAGGTCCAATTCCCAGCCGGCGTCGAATCCGGCCTGGAATAAATCCGCCGCATCTCCACTGGTTGCGGTCGCGTTGGCGGTGTTGTCGCTCCGCTGCGAGTGGGTGTAGCCGGCCGATGTGGCAAGCTCGGGAGAGGCGCCGGCGGTGATCACCCGGCGTTGCGCGCGTGCTTCCCGGATCTTGGCGGCGGCTGTCGCCAGGTCCAAGTTGGATTCGAGAGCGCGATGGATCAGGGAGTCCAATGCGGGATCTTGCAAAATCCACCACCAGCCGGCCAAATCCAGGGGACCCACGGTGCAGCCGTTCAGCAGCATGATCGGGGGGGGGACGAAAACGACGGTCCAAACAATGGAACGGGTCGAGGATGAGCGGGTCATGAAGCGCGAAACGCTGCCTCCGTGCAAGGAGTGGTGCCGGTTTAGCACCGAACGTGCCTACCGTAACGGCAAATCATGCTATTCGCAAACAGGGGAAAAGAAAAGCTGGAAACAAACGGTCGGGTGCAATCCAAGGCGGTGCTTGATCGGATGATCACCATCATGGCAAAGCCGCATGATGATGTTGAGGTGACCGTGACCTTGCATAAATCCATAATTCAGGGGCGTTGCCGGAATGCGTGTGGTAGTTTATACTGCTCTTCTTACGAAGTGAACTATGATTGGCTTGATTTTCTGGGGAACCATATCCACATTCGTGGATTGATTAGTACTCAGCTTTGGCCGGTCAGGCAGCCGCGGACAGGATAGACAGCTCTGGGTAGGGCTAATGCGAAAATGGCCGAAGTTGAGGCCTAAGTAACAATCGGATCATAATCGGCCGATCACTTGGGGCAGGGTATTGCGCTGAAAAGGAGATCATCTTGGCGGAACAACAGATCTATGATGTGATCATCGTGGGCGGCGGGCCGGCGGGACTCACCGCGACCATCTATGCCATGCGGGCGGCGATGAAAACGGTCCTGATCGAAAGGGGGGTGGCGGGAGGTCAGGTGGCCGCTTCCGACAGCATTGAAAACTATCCTGGATTCGAATTCATCACCGGTTTCGATCTGTCCCAGAAGTTCATGCAGCATGCCCAATCCTACCAGCCGGACGTCCTGCGGCGGGAAGTTGTAACGATCGATCCCGGGCTCGATCACCACCGCGTACATCTGGATAACGGCGATGTTCTTGAAGGCCACGCGGTGATTCTCGCGGCCGGCGGCACGCCCAGAAAACTGGAAGTACCGGGGGAAGACACCAATTACGGCAAGGGGGTTTCCTACTGCGCCACCTGCGACGGTTTCTTCTTCCGCAACAAGACCGTGGCGGTGGTGGGCGGCGGCGATACAGCGCTGGAAGAAGCGCTGTATCTCGCCAAGCTGGCCGATAAGGTGTATCTGGCGCATCGGCGGGACGCGTTCCGCGGCAGTCGAATCCTCCAGAAGCGGGTTTTCGACGAATGCAAGATCGAGGTGCTCTGGAATACCGTGGTTACCGCGATCCGTTCCAACGATCAGGGGGTCACGGGGGCCCTGCTGCTGAACACGCAAACCCATTCGGAACGGGAACTGACGGTGGACGGCGTATTCGTCTTCGTCGGCTTTACTCCTAGCAACCATCTAGTGCCTCAGGGCATCAAGATGAACGCCCAAGGCTATGTGGTCACCGACGAAAAATGCGAAACCGCGATTCCGGGCCTTTATGTCGTTGGAGACTTGCGCCAGAAATTCGCCCGCCAGATCGTGATCGCGGCCTCCGACGGATGCATTGCGGCACTGGCGGCGGCCCACTATGTGGAATCCCAAAAGGCCCGGACCGCGACCTGCGGCCTACCGCGGGAATCGGTCTGAACCGTCGATGAAGAAATCCGTTGGAATTGGAAAGGACCAGTGACCATGGATACCCTGGAAGCTATTCACAGTCGGAGAAGCATCCGCAAATACACGAACGATCCCGTGTCCGAAGATGCCGTGCGGGACCTGCTGGCCGCGGCCATGAGCGCGCCTTCGGCCGGCAACGAACAGCCCTGGCAGTTCGTGGTGGTGAACGACCGCGGTGTCTTGACCGAAGTCGCGCGGATCAATCCTTTTGCCGGGATGGCGAAGGAAGCGCCCCTGGCGATGCTGATCTGCGGCGACACCAGCCTGGAAAAATATCCCGGCTTCTGGGTCCAGGACTGTTCCGCCGCTACTCAGAACCTGCTGCTGGCGGCTCACGCCAAAGGGCTGGGCGCGGTCTGGACCGGCATCCACCCGAACCGGGATCGGGTCGAAGGCTTCCGGCGCCTGTTCAAGCTGCCGGAGTCGGTGATTCCCCTGGCTCTGGTGGTGGTCGGCCACCCCGCTCAAACATTGCCCAGCGAGGATCGCTACCGACGTGAACGGGTACACCTGAACCGCTGGTAGGCAAGCGAAGGCACTGGGCAAAAATATACTTGTTAAAGCTAAAAGTAACCGTTCATCGACCCCGCGGGATCGCCCTTCATTTTTTATTTGGCACCTCATGGCCCATGGGAATCACTGTCAAATCTCGGCTCCAACTTGAATCCGAAATCCATTGAGAGCAAGGTAGGCACCGCGCGTTTCACTCAGCGATAGCGCTTGGTCAAATACAAACTTTAACGAGTAGACGACAACATGGCGATGGAACAAGAAGTGCTCCGGTTGAGTCATCAAAACAAGGAAATTTTCGTTATCGGCACGGCCCATGTTTCGCGGGCCAGCGCGGACCTGGTGGAACGGGTGATTCGGAGGGAATGTCCGGATACCGTCAGCGTGGAATTGTGCCAAGGTCGATATCAGGCGATCATCGACAAGAGTCGGTGGCGGGAAACCGATCTGTTCAAGGTGATTCGCGAGAAAAAGGCGTTTCTGCTGCTTTCCAATTTGACTCTATCCTATGTGCAAAAGCGGATCGGTGCGCGGTTGGGAATCCGGCCGGGCGAGGAAATGCTGCGCGCCATCGAGGCGGCGCAGGCGGTCAATGCCGAAATCCACCTGGCGGATCGAGACGTGCGCGCAACCCTTTCGCGAACCTGGCGGCTGATGCGCTTTTGGACCAAAGTGAAACTGATGGCCCAATTGGTGATGTCGGTGGGTGAATTGGACCAGGTGGAAGCCGAGGACATCGAAAAACTCAAGCAGCAAGACGCCATGGAAGCGCTCCTGAATGAAATCGGAGAAGCGCTTCCGGAAGTGCGGGCCATTCTCATCGACGAACGCGATCAGTACCTGGCCGAGCGGATTCGGAACGCGCCGGGGCAGCGCATCGTCGCGGTGGTTGGGGCCGGGCACGTCCCCGGTATTCTGCGCTACTGGGACCGGGAAATTGACATCAGGGCGCTGGAGGTGGTGCCGCCGCCCGGGAAACTGATCGGCCTGCTGAAGTGGGGACTGCCGATCTTGATCGTGAGCTTGGTGGCCCTCGGGTTCGCCATGGTCGGCAAACAGGCCGGCGGCCAGATGATAAAATGGTGGGTGCTGACCAACGCCGTCCTGGCGGGTCTCGGGGCCGCCGCCGCCCTGGCCCATCCGCTCACGATCCTGGCGGCCGCGGTGGCGGCTCCCCTGACCTCGCTCAATCCCATGATCGCCGCGGGTTGGGTTTCCGGCCTGGTGGAAACCTTCCTGGGGCATCCGAAGGTCCGGGATTTCGAACGCCTTCCGGACGACATCGTGTCGCTCAGGGGCTTCTGGAAGAACAAGATCACCCGGATTCTCCTGGTGGTGGCGTTCACCAACCTCGGCAGTACGCTCGGCACCTTTGTGGCCATTCCGCTCATGGCAAGGGTCTTTGGATGATGATCGCCGGCGCTCACCGTGCACACCCTGATGATCCCGGACTCGCTCTACCCATCCGGCAAACGGTCGCGGCACGGTCGTGAAACTCTGGT
>MNZR01000291.1:0-3587 GCA_001873705.1 Syntrophobacteraceae bacterium CG2_30_61_12 | reverse complement strand
ACTGGCGGCAGAAGCCGACACCAACACCAGATGCTCTGCTCGACCGCAATGTACCCCTGTTCATCGCCTACCGGCTGTTTTTCAACCTGCGCTTTTATTATCCCGTGTTCGCCCTGTTTTACCTGGATGCCGGGATCACCTTGGAGCAGTTCGGGTGGCTGCAAGGTTTGTGGTCGCTCAGCATCATCACTTGTGAAGTGCCGTCGGGAATCATCGCCGATCTGATCGGCCGGCGCAAAACCCTGCGGTTGGGCGCCTTCCTGGCGGTGGTGGAAATGATCGTGTTCGCCGGTTCCTCCGGGCTGGTTGGCTTCGCGGTCAATCGCGTGCTGAGCGGCTTCAACGAGAGTCTGGTTTCCGGCGCCGATTCCGCTTTGCTCTATGATACCTTGAAAAGTCGCGGGCGCGAGGTCGAGTACAAGGAAATTCTGGGGCGTGCCCAGTTTTATTCCCTGACCTTCGGTGCCGTTGCCACCATCAGCGGCAGCTATCTCTACAGCCTGGATATCCGCTTGCCGATTTGGGTCACCGCCGGGTGCATGGTCTTGACCTTCTTTTGCTCGCTGCTGCTGTATGAACCGCCCCGGGAAGCGATGTCGGTTGCGCTCACCAGCCAGTGGCGGATGCTCACCCGGAGCCTTTCGGATATCCTGGCCGACCCCCAACTGTTGTTCTTGATCGCGCTGGTGTTCGTGGCCGATTCCAGTGTGCGCCTGGTATTGGTGCACAGTTCACTTTATTATCAGGCCATCGTCATCCCGGTGGTCTGGTTCGGGGTGGTGGGAGTCGGGGTGCGTCTCTTGAGTTCGCTCTCTTCCAAATACGCCTATCGGATCGATCGACGACTGGGGTTCGGATGGTCGATGGCGGCCGCATTCATGATCATGCTGCTGGCTTTTATCGGCCTGTGTTGGATGATTCCCTGGTACGGGATGATATTTATCGCGCTGCTGACCGCTGCCATGGTGTTTGTGAGCCTCCTGGTGGAAGGCGAGATCAACCAGCGAATCGCGAGCGAGCGCCGGGCCACCATCTTGAGCCTGAAGAGCATCACGTTGAATATCGGGTTTGGTCTCGGCATGCCGATCTTCACGGCCCTGGCTCGGACCGACCTGGCGGTCGGCTTCCGCTACCTTGCCGTGGTTTTCGGACTCTTGGGATTGACGCTGCTCGCTTGCGGCCGCCGCTGGTGGTCGGGCCCCGAGGGAGCGTGAAGCGTTGCCGGCGGATGGGTCGGTGAGCAGAACTCCGGTTGCCAGCGGTTTCGCCCGATCCTCCATGGCCTATTGGGGGGGGGCCACTGCCCGAATCATGCGAGTGTGTTCCGGCAACTTTTGCTTGCTGGTGCGTTGTCGGTGCGGTGTACGGCCGGGGCGGCTACCAACCGGCGTTGAGCTCCTGTTTCAGCCAAGCCTTTAGGGGTTCGTTGATGGCATGGACGCCCACTCCCGGTTTTCGCCCGCTCTCGTAAATCGCGTCCTGGATCAGTTCGATGGGGGCGGCGACCTGGGCGACTTCGGTCAGATCTTGAGTGGTGCGTCGGACCAGGGTGACCTGAAGCGGGTCTTCCCAGTCGTAGATCACAAAATACAAGGATTCCTGGTCGGCGTAGCGGACGAAATCGTTCTTCCGCGCCCAGCCGGATCCCCATTCCATGTAAGTTTCGATGGCACGTTCCGGGGTCATTTCCCAGTCGATGTTGTCAAGGATGCTCCGGTCTATCCTGAGTTCGTTCGTGGCGATCATGAGTTCTCCTTCGGCTGATCAAATGGCTTCGCATAAGGTTCGTATTGGCATTAAAATAAGCTCCGGACGCAGCTTGGCAAGGGTCGGACCTCGGCTATCCGAACCGGGGGGATGTGCCCGCGCCCAGTTCGCTTGGATCCGGACCCAGCCGCGGCCGGGTCGATCGGTTCGCGTCGTCGGGACCAAGGCGGCGTTGCCCATTGCCGCGGGAAAGGAGAACCGATGAAATCCTATCGCCAAGAATTGTGGTTTGAAGTACCCACTCGCCGGGGGTTTCTGAACATCACCACGCAAGTGCGGGCGTGCCTCCGGGACAGCGGCATCCAGGAAGGGCTGGTGCTGATCAATGCCATGCACATCACGGCTTCGGTCTTCATCAACGATGATGAAAGCGGGCTGCACCAGGATTACGAGGTCTGGCTTGAACGCCTGGCACCGCACGAACCGGTTGCCCAATACCGCCACAACGTCGGCGAAGACAACGCCGATGCGCACCTGAAAAGGCAGATCATGGGGCGTGAAGTGGTGGTGGCGGTGACCGGCGGGCGCCTGGATTTCGGGCCCTGGGAACAGATTTTTTACGGCGAATTTGACGGCCGGCGGCGCAAGCGCGTGCTGGTCAAGATCATTGGCGAGTAGGGCCCGGCAACCGGGCGCCAATCCATTACCTGTCTATCGAGGATGCCATGAAAGCGAATGAAAAGCTGACCAACCGGCACAAGTCAACCCGGGCGATCCATGCGGGGAAGCTGGAACCCACCATTTTCGGCGAGGTTTCGGTGCCGATCTTTCAAACCTCCACGTTTGCCTTTCCAAGCGCCGAAGAAGGAGCCGCGCGCTTTGCCGGGAGCGCGCCCGGCTACATCTATACCCGACTCGACAATCCCACGATCGCGGCCCTGGAAACCACCCTGGCTTCCCTGGAAGGAGGCGGCGCAGCCATGGCCGCGGCCACCGGCATGGCGGCCATCGCCACGGTGTTTCTCACCCTGCTGGGCCGCGGCGACCACGTGGTGGCCACCAAATGCATCTACGGCGCCACCCGCGTGCTGTTGGAAACAGAACTGGCGCGCTTCGGGGTTGAAGTGAGCTTCGTGGATACGTCCCGGATCGACAACCTCCAGCCGGCACTCCGTCCCAATACCCGCATGGTCTACCTGGAAAGCCCCACCAATCCCACCATGGAACTGACCGATCTCGAAGCCGCCTGCGCCATCGCGCGCGCGGCAGGAGCGCTGAGCGTGGTCGACAACACCTTCGCTTCACCGTATCTGCAACGGCCCCTGGAATTGGGAGCGGATGTGGTGGTGCACAGCCTCACCAAGTTCATCAACGGCCACAGCGATGTGGTGGGAGGCGCCATCGTGGTGCGCGATCCGGCGCTGGCGAAGACTCTTCGGCGCGGTTTGATTCTTTTCGGGGGCACCATGGACCCGCACCAGGCCTGGTTGATTCAGCGCGGCGTGCGAACCCTGCCGTTGCGCCTGGAAAAAGCTCAAGAGAACGCGGCCAGGCTTGCGCAATTTCTTGACCAGCACCCGAAGGTCACCTGGGTGAGCTACCCGGGGCTCGCGCGGCACCCGCAGCATGCCATTGCCTGCCGGCAGATGGACGGGTTCGGTGCGATGATCTGCTTCGGGGTCGAGGGGGGAGTCACGGCTGGGGCTCGGCTGATGAACAGCGTGCGGTTGATCACCCTGGCGGTTTCCCTGGGGGGCGTGGAAACGCTCATTGAGCACCCGGCTTCCATGACCCATGCACTGGTGCCGAAAGCGGAACGGGAACAAGCCGGCATCAAGGATGAACTGGTGCGGCTGTCGGTCGGTTGCGAGGCTTACGAA
>MNZR01000265.1 GCA_001873705.1 Syntrophobacteraceae bacterium CG2_30_61_12 | reverse complement strand
GGCATTGGCGACGCGCTGGAGGTGGAAGCACTGATCAAGGTGGCCGGCGCTGAATACAAGGCCCCGGTCTGTAAACAGCATCCCTATCTGTGCAGCGCTGAAGGCCTGGCCCTGATCCAGGGCGATATCGAAGGTGAAGGGGTGAACACGCTGGTGGTTGCTGCCTGCTCGCCACGGGTCATGACCGATCGGTTCCAATTCGGTCTGGACAAGATTTCGGAGCGGGTCAATCTGCGCGAGCAGGTGGTCTGGTCGCATCCGGCCGGAGACGAAGACACCCAGATGCTGGCCGAGGACGCGGTCCGCATGGCCATGGTCAAGGCGAACGAAATGCAGCCGCTGGAACCCTTCGCCGCTGACCACATGAGCAAGCGGGTGCTGGTGGTGGGTGGCGGTCTCGCCGGCATGACGGCGGCCAGGGAGGCGGCCAAGGCCGGCTACGAAACGGTGCTGGTGGAAAAGGAAGCGGAGCTCGGCGGCTACCTCAAGAACGTCCACAAACTGCCGCCGGCCGAACCGCCTTACGACCAACTTCAGGCCTTTGATCTTGCCGCTTTGGTCGAGGAAGTCCGCGGTCAGGCCGGGGTTACCGTTTATACCGGCGCGCAGGTGGCGAAGGTGAGCGGAGCCCCCTGCCTGTTCGAGGTGACGGTGAAACAAAACGGTTCCGAAATTGCCGAACGGGTGGGGGCTATTGTGTTGGCCACCGGTTCGGTCGGCTACGATGCGAGTAAACTGGCGCATCTGGGTTTCGGTAAGCAGGCCGACGTCATTACCGCCGAACAATTGGAAGTCATGTTCAAGACCGGTCGGGTGACGAAACCGTCCAACGGCCAGCCGGTCAAGGCGGTGGCCTTCGTGCTCTGCGCCGGGTCGCGCGACCCCGAGCACCTGCGCTACTGTTCCGCCGCCTGCTGCGTGGAATCTCTCAAGCAGGCCAAATATTTCAAGGAAGCCAATGCGGACACGCCGGTTTACATCTTCTACAAGGATATCCGGGCCAACGGCAATTATGAATTCCTTTATAAGCAACTGCAAAAAGACGGAGTGGTCTTTGTCCGCGGCGAGGTGACCGCGGTGGCCGAGGATGGCGCCGGTGGGCTTACGGTCGCGGCCGAAGATGTCCTCACCCGCTCACCGATCGTGTCCGAAGGCGTCGATCTGGTGGTGCTGGCCACCGGCATGGTCTCCACCGCCGCGCTCGGTCAGCCGGCCAAGGCCCAGGCGGCCCCGAAGGAAGGCGAGGAAGCGGCCGAAGTCCCGGCCGACACCATTCTCGCATCCAACCTGCTCAATCTGGACTATCGGCAGGGGCCGGAACTGCCGGCGCTGAAATACGGATTCCCGGATTCCCATTTCATCTGCTTTCCGTTCGAATCGCGGCGCACCGGGATTTATCCCGCCGGTTCGGTGCGGATGCCGATGGACTACGCCCGGGCCCTGGACGATGCCGCCGGTGCCGCGCTCAAGGCCATTCAGTGTGTGGAACTGACGTCCCAGGGCAAAGCCGTGCATCCGCGGGCCGGAGACATGAGCTATCCGGAATTTTTCATGCAGCGCTGCACCCAGTGCAAACGTTGCACCGAGGAATGCCCGTTCGGGGCCATCAACGAAGACGAAAAGGCCAATCCGCTGCCCAATCCGACCCGCTGCCGGCGCTGTGGCGTGTGCATGGGGGCGTGCCCGGAACGGATCATTTCGTTCAAGAACTACTCGGTGGGCATGATCGGCAACATGATCAAGAACGTGGGGATCCCCGAGGAAGACGAGGAGAAACCCAGAATCCTGGTGCTGGCCTGTGAAAACGACGCCTACCCGGCCCTCGATATGGCGGGCATCCAGCGCATGAACTACAACCCTTGGGTGCGCATCATTCCGGTCCGCTGCCTGGGGTCGATGAACCTGATCTGGATCGCCGACGCTCTGTCCAAGGGCTTCGACGGTATCCTGCTGCTGGGCTGCAAACACGGCGACGATTACCAGTGCCACTTCATCAAGGGCAGTGAACTGGCCGGGATCCGCTTGAGCAAGATCATGGAAACGCTCCAGCGGCTGGTGCTGGAATCGGACCGGGTGCGGTTCGAACCGGTTTCCATCACCGACTATCCCAAGCTGCCCCAACTGCTGGACGACTTCGCCGCCAGGTTGGATGAGTTGGGCCCGAACCCCTACAAGGATTTCTAGTTCTCTTGGCATCCGGCCGGGGCAATTGCGGCGCCCGGCCGAAGGAGTGCATCATGGAACCGAAACAAGTTTCCCTGGAAATGCGGGATTATGTGATCAGCATGGGGGCCGAAACCCTCAACTGGTGCATGCAGTGCGGGCTTTGCACCAATCTGTGCCCGTGGCGGCTGGTCCCGGGCGAGCGCAGTGAACATTTCAATATCCGCCACATGCAGCGGCTCGGGCAGATGGGTCTGGAAGGCTTCGAAGCGGAAGAAATCCTGTTTTCCTGCACCACTTGCGGCATGTGTCAAGCCAACTGCCCGCGCGGGGTGGAAATTGTGAGCAACGTGCGCGGCATGCGCGCCAGCATCGTCGGCGCCGGCATGGCCCCGGCGGCGCTCCGGCCGATTCTCGGCAGCGCCCATGCCAACGGCAATCCCTGGTCCGGGCCCCGGGAACAGCGCACGGCCTGGCAGGAAGGGCTCGATGTGCCCCAATTCGGACCCGATACCGAATACTTCCTGTTTGTCTGCTGCCATTCCTGCTACGACCCGCGGAGCACCAAGGTGGCCAAGAGCCTGGTCAAGCTGCTGAAGGCCGCCGGAGTCAGCTTCGGGGTGATCGGCGCGGAAGAAAGTTGCTGCGGGGAAAGCGTGCGCAAGGTGGGTGACGAAGAACTGTTCCAGAAACTGGCCGCGGCCAACGTGGAACTGTTCAACCGCAAGGGCGTCAAGAAGATCATCACCACCTCGCCCCATTGCCTCTGGACCTTCTCCAATGAATACAAGGAACTGGGCGGCGAATGGGAAGTGATTCATTACACCCGGTTGCTGAGCGATCTGGTGCGCGACGGTAAGCTGGCCTTCCAACCCAACGCCGGGAAGAAGATCGCCTATCACGATCCCTGCTATTTGGGCCGTCACAGCGATTGCTACGAGGCACCGCGTGATCTGCTGGCGGCGGCTTCGGGTGAAGCACCGCGGGAACTCAGCCGATCGCAACAGCTCAGCCTCTGCTGTGGCGGCGGGGGCGGCGGGATCTGGTCGGAAGTGCCGAAGGGGGAACGGTTCGGCGAACTGCGGATCGAGGATGCGGTGGCGGGTGCGGCGCAAGTCCTGGCCACGGCTTGTCCCTATTGCCTGAACATGTTAATAGACGCCTGCAAGAGTTTGGAACGCCAGGATCAATTGGAAATCCTGGAACTTTCGGAGATTCTCGCGGCCGCCTTGAAATAGCGGTGGCGCGCGGCAGCATCGGTCGAGCGCGGCGGCTGGGCGGAGATTGACCAGCCGCTTCCGCCGATCGGTCGGGAAAGGAATTTTTCAATGGCGATGACGCCGGATGATCTGAAGCAGCAGAAACAGGATTATTTCATTGCTTCCTGGCATGACCAGCAACTGGAAATGGAACCCCACTGCCACTGCGGCCGGGAGTTGGAGGAAAATTACCACTGCGAACTCTGCGATCGCGACTGCGAATGCACCTTCATCCTGTGCAGCGACGACGCGACTTACCATGTGGTGCAAAAATTCGTTCACGGCAACCCGGATTTCAAGCACTTCCAATTTGCCCTCAAGGCTTGAACCAGGCCCCAACGGAAACCATGAGAGGTCCCATGTCGGAATCGATTGCTCCGCGGCAGCCGGCGCCCGCGCTGGGTCCGGACAGCACGTTTCAGTTTGTGTGTCACGCCGATCTGCCCTGTTTCACCCAATGCTGTCGTGATGTGAACATTTACCTCACGCCCTACGACGTGCTGCGGCTGCGACGCACGCTCAAGATCGGTTCGGAAGAATTCCTCAACCGCTACACCCGGCACTTTCTCGCCAAGACCACCCATGTGCCGGTGGTCCAGTACGCGCTCGACCCAGAGACGCTGCGCTGCCGGTTTGTGAGCGACCGGGGCTGCACCGTGTATCCGGATCGTCCCTGGGCCTGCCGGCTGTATCCGCTGGATCTGGCCGAAGGCGGACCGGAGCGCTACCGGATCATGGTGAACCCCGACCGTTGCCTGGGGTTGTTGGAAGCGAACCGGATGACGGTCGGCGAATGGCTGGAACACCAGGGAATCGCTCCTTACGCGGCGATGGAACAGGCCTATTACGCGGTCATGCCGGCGGGCTTCAAACGGGGTCAGTGGCTGGACCCAGGGATCGGTAAACTCCTCTTTCTGGCCTACGACCTGGACCGGGTCGCCCTGCTGCTGCAGGATCGGACGGTGCGGCGGCTTTACGATCTAAACGAGGCCCAGGTGGCGCAACTGGCCGGCGACGACGAAGCCCTGCTGCGGTTCGCGTTCCGTTACATCCGGAGCCAGTTGGAACAACTGCTGGGGGACCCGTCATGAAGCTCGAAACCAGCGCTCCACGAGACATCCAGAACAAACTGGAACCGCTCCAGGACGGCCGGTTCCGGTTTGACTGCCATCCCGGCGTGCCCTGCTTCACCGAATGCTGCCGCGATCTGAGGCTGATTCTCACCCCCTACGATCTGCTGCGGCTAAAAAACCACCTGAGGTTGACCTCGAGCGAGCTGATTGCCCGCCACCTGGAACTCAAGCCCGATGAGAGCAGCGGCTTGCCGCAGGCGTTTCTGGCCATGCAGGACAATCCCCGCCGGACTTGTCCGTTCGTGGCCGCGGAAGGCTGCCGGATCTATGCCGATCGGCCGTCCGCCTGCCGCACCTATCCGCTCGCCCGGGCCACGCGCAAACATGCGGTGCACGGCCTGGTGCTGGAAGCCTACTACGTGCTCCATGAGGATCATTGTCGGGGTTTTGAACAGGACCGGATCTTCGATACCGACCAGTGGGTGGCCGATCAGGGGCTTGTCGACTACCATGAAATGAACAACCTGTGGATGGAGATCGTCACCCACCGGGCCCTAAAGCAACGGCCGCTCACCGCCCAACAGATGCAAATGGTCTATTTGGCCGCCTACGATCTCGATCGGTTCCGGCAGTTTGTGTTCGGCAGCCGGTTTCTGGAAAAATTCGCGGTGGCTGAAGAAGACCTGGCGGCGGCGCGCGACCGCGATGACGGCCTGCTGAAGCTGGCCTTTCGCTGGCTGCGCTTCACCCTCTTTCACGATCCCGTGCTGGGTCTCAGCAACGCCTGAATATAGGCCGACAGGCAAGGAAACATCTGGCGGGATAATCGGATCGTCTTTTCCGCATGCTTTTGGCGGGAATCCAGAACCGGGCACTGGGCCGGATTGCCGCTGACCGCCATGACCCGGCGGACACAAGGAAGCATGAAAATGTAGGGATTCCGGCCAGTGGCCCGGAATTGTTCAGGCTGTTTCGATTGGTTCCGGGTAGGTCGGGCTGTGCGGAGCGCTCCCTGACCATCCGGTGGTGGGGGGCGGATTGGGGACGTTGCCGAAACGTCGCGTCGGGTAGCTCCCGCTGGTCGCAACCCGACCTAGGAATTTCCTCCTCCATAGCCACAAATCATTGCCGGCCGCCCGAGCTCCAAAATCCCTGGCCCGAATCCCTGGCCGAAGGTCCGCCATCGTTGGTCCGCCGATGGCTGCTATTCTTCAATGATATCACCTCGTAGAGCGGTTTTGGAATAGACCGGCAGGGGACCGCAAACACCTCGACTGGGATCATAGTGATGGCGGTAGGATGTGTGCTGCTGCATGGTTTTTTCCATGTGCTCCCAGCCTTTCACGAAATAGGGGCAGGAGTCATTGAAGCAGACGTAAAAATAGTCTGCCGACCAGGTGGAAAAATCCGGCACCCGCCACTTTTTCATGCGCTGGTTACAATGGGGGCAAATCGTGACGTCATCGCTGCATATGGTTTGTTCTTCGAGCATGCTGGTTCCTTTCCGAGTGAGAGCTGTAATTGCTAACCCGCGGTTGAGTTAAGCTCGAATCGGCGGCAAGTCAAGGACTCCCGCCCCGACCATCGGTTTTCCCCGGTGGTCCACTATTTCCTGCAGTACCCGGATCCGGCCGTGCCGGTCGGATTGCGGCCATGGCAGGCGATGACCGTAAAGGCCCTGAGGACGCAAAGACCCGCGGAGCAGCATCGCTTGATCGGAGCGAAGAAACCAATCCGCCGGCCCATCTCGACCGCTTGCGCCCGGCGCCGCGCCCAGTCGGAACCGAACCGGCTTCGTTTGGCGCCCATGGTGGCGAGTGTCCTGGTTATGACCGCTGCTGGGGTTTGTAGGCCGCTCCGGCAGTGGATGCGGCGCTCGGGGTGGCGTAGTCATCGGCCTTGAAGTCCCGGTTCTTCATAAAGATTTCGGCAAACTGCAGCATCGTTTCTTTCATGATCGCCTGGTAGTTGGGGATGTGTTTGTCAAAGATCTCGCCAATGGTCTCATAATCCACTTGAGTCAGATCTTCGCAAAGCTCCAGATATTTCCGGCGAAGGTCTTCCGGAAGGGCCTTGACCATATTCTGACCGAGCATGTTTTCGAACAGGCCGTACATGTCGTTGAGTAGCTTATTCAGAGCTTCGGGCCCCAGTTTTCCCCCCTTCTTTTCCACCAGGGCTTTGCAGAAGTTGATGATGTATGGGTTCTTAGTGCCGAGGGGCACGGCCTTCGAAGTCTTTTCCTTGCTGTCGGGCTGACCGGGGTTCATCGCTGTTCATCTCCATCCACTGGGTTGCGAAAATGCTTTGTCAAACTCCAGACACCCTTATTATACCTGTGTGGCTCGAGAAGTTGCGTTTTGTGTTCCCGCGGAGGCGCTGAGATCGTGTTGAAGGGCCCTGAAATCAACCTCCGCGTCTCCGCGTCTTCGCGCGGAAATGAAACTTTTAAGCCTGCGCAAGTGTAACATCGGCCGGCGGGGACGGCCACAACTATCGAATCTTGAGCAACTCGATTTCGAAGGTGATGGTTTTCCCCGCCAGCGGGTCGTTGGCATCGAGGATCACGGTGTCGTCAGTGATGGCGGTGACCGTCACGATCGCCGTCGAGCCCTGATTCAGGCGGACTTGCAAGCGTTTCCCAAGTTGCACTTCGAGCCCCTCCGGAACCTGTGATTTCTCCATGCAAAACACGAATTCCGGCTTGTGCTTGCCATAGGCATTTTCCTCCGGCACCACAATGGTCTTCTTATCTCCCTCGGCCATGCCGACGAGCGCCTGGTTGAAACCGGGGAGCAGGTTGGGCTCGCCAATGGTGAACTCAAAGGGTTCGTTTTCGGCATAAGTGGAGCTGAAAACCCTGCCGTCCTCCAATCTGCCCTGGTAGTGTACCCGCACTCTGTCTCCAAGCTTTGCTGTGGCCATGATGGTGTCCTCTCGGTACTGGAAGGGTAACGACGATTGCTTCCGTACTGGTGATTCGGTGGTGCGCCGGCTCTCTGGCCGCATCCGACAAGCAACCACGGGCTGCTCGGGAGTATCCTTCCGGCCCAGACCCCTGACCGGCCCGGCAGGTGTTGCGGCAGGGCCAAGACCCGTGCGCGATCGCCGGATCATGCCCCGCGCTCAAGGCTCGCCGCCCGTAGCCGATCGGCTGAAACGCGCGATCGAAAAACCATCTTGCAACCAGGCTCGAGCAAGATAGCAGCGGGTCTCAACGGCTGTCAATAAGAGCGGGCGCGACCTGGATGTTCGACATAAAGCCGGCCCGGCTACGGGGCAAAAACGCGGCATCACGCCACCCTAGGTCAACGGGACCAGCCTGACGATCCTGCTGGAAGGCGTCCTTTCCCGATTGGTTGAACACCATGGGTTGGGCAAAGCCATGATTCAATGTTGGGGATTTTAGAGGTACAAAGTGATCCAAAGTAAAAAGGCTCGGGAATCAACTTCCCGAGCCCTCGTCTTCTCTGGTGGAGCTGATCGGGATCGAACCGACGACCTCTTGAATGCCATTCAAGCTGACGTTTCATAAATACTTTCTAGCACTTACATCTCTGTTGCCGAAGATGACATTTTGTGGCCGTTTCGAGCGAAAAAGTCATCCAAAAAAGTCATCCCAGTCTGCACCATTAACAGGCTCAGCCACTTCGATTTTGCCGAGCGGACTCCGTTAGTTTGATTTCATTTTGACCGATGCTCTGATGGGTTGCGCATAGGTCTACAAGTTGTTGTTTCCTATTTTTGGTCATTTTTCAGGGGCATAGCTGGATCACAGTGCGCTTTCGCAGAACAAGAAGGCATTATGGACATTCACATGACTTGAATCCAAGGTAGATCGTATGTCTTCCCTCCGGCTAACGAGAACAGACCTAGTAAACGGGATCTTCCAGGGGCGGCGTAAGATTCTGTATTCATAACATTTCGAATAGTAGTTGGAGTAGAGACACTTCTTCTTTACGAAGCGCCAGAACCGCTCAATCAGGTTCAAGTTTGGCGAATAGGAGAACAAGAAGAGTAGGTCTATTCCCAAACTAGCGGCAAAGCCCTGCACCAATTTACCCCTCTGATATCTGGCATTATCAAGTACAATAGTGATTGGTGTTGAGCCATAGCGTTGGGCAATCATGAGCAGTAGCTCGCATACGCATTGGGCGTTGATGTAGGTTTCGGAATGTGTCAACAACTTCAGAACTCCTTACCTCTGTGAAGTTACGGTGACACCTTCGAAGCCTCCGCGCCCATTCCTGCCCTGAGCTCATACACGAGATGCATGTCAGTGCCGGGATACTGTACCCGAGCTTTGTTGAGTTGTGACAAGAGCTGCACTATTGAACGATTCGCAGCAGGTCTCGAAGCTCCATGGATGCGAACATGCACAACTTTGTTCTCTGGATCCGGCAGGATGTCCGCTTCCGTGACAAACAAGTCCTGCAACAGGCTTCGTGCCGCCGCCAAATCGACCGTGGGACCAATGAGCAGACCTGCCATGGCGGTCTCCGCCCGGTAGGCGATCATCCGAACCGTGTCCATCAGCCGTTTGCGCCCTGGCAACAACCGATGGAACTTGTCCTTCTCTTCCAGTTGTGCCCAAGTGATGTGCTTGGGTGTTTCCTTGAGCTTGCTTTTCTCGCCATTCAACTGATGCTCGTATTGCTGTATCTCTTCCAACAATGCGGCCTTTTTTCCGAGCCACTTCTCATGGCGGGTTTTGTCGTCCTTATTTTCCGAATGCACCTCGGACAGCTCCGCAAAACGGGCGCGGCGGTATCGGAGCTTGTTTTGAAGCGAATTGCGCGAGCGGTCCAGTTCGCGCCAAGCGGGATTGACCACCTGTTCGGTGTCGGGAAAAGCCTCGGTCCCATACTCCTCGAGCAGGTCAATGGCGAAGTGTTGCATCATGTAGCGAAAGAAGTTTTCCTGACACCAACGACTGAACATGCGGGGCGCGAGTACGGTGTGGGGCGGATCAAAAACAGTGCTTACCAGGCTGGTCTGATGACCGGAGTCGGTAAGCCTGCGCACCTCACGCATCCACAGCGCATCTTTGCCGGTACCAACCAGGCTTCCCATTTCAGCGAGCTTCATGGTCACGGTCTCACCGTTTGACAGGCTCACTTCATGCTCTGCAAAAAAATCCTTCGGCCATGCATCCGCGGGATGTTTATGGTAGGTCATGCAGCCAATGCGATGCGTTTTCCACATCTCTCGAAAGAATGCCGGACTGTATCCTTCCCGGTCAAAAACCAAGACGAATCGGCAAAGATGTGGGTTGGCCGCAAGCTCAGCCGCGGATGGTTGCCCCGCGACATCCTTGAGCAGGCGCGGTACAATATCGTTTCGCAAGGTCTGGAGAAGTCCCGGATCAATCACTTTCTCCACGACAAAAAATGGTCGGCCGACGGCGTCATTGACCCAATAATCAGTAGTCCCTCGTAGGCATAGCCTTTCTCTGGAAACGTATCGCCTGGGCAGCTTGGTCTGTTGCCCGTGATAGACTCGAACGTGTCCGTCAACATAAAGCGTGCCGACGGCCGTCGGATCGGCCTGCATCCAGTATCGACCAAGATGTGCAGCCCATAGCTCGGCACCATTATCGATACTCAGCTCGTCCATCTTCCTTCGCAGGCAGCGCACTTCCGCAACCCGGTCGAGCCCCACGAGCTTGCCAAGCTCACCCGGTGCATGACCCCGCAACTGCTCAACCGTCTTGATCCGGCACAACGCCATAAAAGCAAGCAGGATGAGGATATGGAAAACCTTATAGTAACCATTGACTTGGCCCAGCAGTTGCTCGGCGCCTTCCAGCAAACCGTTCAACAGAAGCGACGGCAAAGCGCATAATACCCCTCCCTTCGGAACGTCCAGGCAAGGCTCGAATCGGACTGGCGCACCATCACAAATGCCAAAAGCGGCAAGAGTCCTCTCCTCAACCCGAGTGCAGGCAGTGCCCATGCCGGCAGCGGCCTGAGTATCGACCACGTCTCGGGATGATTTGGTCGTGGCAGTTTGTTCCTGCCGCTCAGGTTCCAATAACCGCCCGTCGTTGATCGCTTTGCGCAATGTGTCGGAAGATACACCGACTTCATCGGCGATCTGGCATCTGGCATACCCTTGCTGAAGGAGTCGCTGGGCATCTTCCAAAACCTCGGGAGTCAGGACAGTCCCGCTACGACGACCACGCCTGGCTTTGAAAAAACCCTCCACCCCTTCGCTACGAAGCTTTCTCAGCGACCGAATCACACTGCTCTTGGACACACCGAATACACGGAGGACGTCCCTTTGACGACATGCTCCCGAATCGATCAGCTGAGAGGTGACGACCCGGAACATGCGTCGGTCATTGGCTCGGTGCGAATATACGGGACAAGTCCCCAAAAAATATGTCCATCGGTCTTCACCACGCCAGACGCAAATATGATCGTTAATCTCGGTTACCCCATGTGGGATCATTGGTAAAATGAGTTGTTGTGCCATGGCACCTTCCTCCTGGATTTCTGCCATCGAAACGGAAGTAAGGTGTCTTCTCTATTTTCCGGTTGTCTCTTTGTCAATGCCTATTAAAATAGCATGTTAACAAACTATTTATTCACACTAAATCATACTATTAAGGAAAAATGATTAGTTGCTCCAGGTCAAGAGTTCTGAACTTTCGTTTTTTGGAATGACCGTGTAATTCCATTCGCCGTGAAAAGCTGCCTTCTCTATTGGGTGCAGATCTTTTAGGACAACGACGCAAGACGGAGACGCTGCTCTGTTTTATTAACGATGCTAAGCCTATGGACATTTTTCCTCTCCCATGGCATGGTGGGTTGTCAAGCCAAACTCACCGCCAA